>PMBX01000081.1 GCA_003153915.1 Phycisphaerales bacterium | reverse complement strand
GTGTTAAGTGGGAAAATTAACATCGCGACATCTGTTGCGTCATCGGTTACAGACCCGCAAATTTTTGTGGCGCAACTACGCTGCCCATGCCGTGGAGGGCGGGCTATACATGGGGGGCATGACCTTCCTTGCCGACGCAACAATCCTTCCGGTGATGGTCAAGTCCCTGGGCGGGCCTCTGTGGCTGATGACGGCCGTGCCCATCCTGATGAGCGTGGGGATACAGATTCCATCGTTGTTTACGGCCCATTGGATTGAAAAGGTTCACTGGGTCAAACCGCTTATCATGACCACGGGTGTTCTCCAGCGGCTGCCTTATCTGCTGGCGGGTTTGTCGCTGATTTACCTGGCGCCGTCCCATCCCGCAGCCGCCCTGGCGATGGTGGCGTTGTGTCCGCTGGTTTCCGGCCTGGCAAGCGGAATCACCCAGTCGGCCTGGCAGGAACTGGTCGCCAAGACCATTCCCCCAAACCGCCGCTCGTCTCTGTGGGCCGTGCGCAGCACCATCGGGGCCTTGATCGGTTTGTCTGCCGGGGCGGTGGTGTATACCGTGCTGAACCGCTACCCGGCCACAACGGGCTATGGAATCCTCCACATTATCATGCTGGCGTTCCTGGCCGGCTCGTACGTGATATTCGGGGCGATCCGTGAAACCGACCTTCCGCCCCGCCCCGACCGCCAGACGCCGACGTTATCGGCCAACCTCAAAACCGTGCCCTCCCTGATCGCCGGGAACCTTCAATTTCGCCGGTACCTGCTGTCTTATGCGTTGTCGGCCGGCTGGATTATCGTCATGCCTTTCATGGCCGTCCACGCCTTGGGAGTCTTGGCCAGGTCAGACAGCTTCGCCGGTTTCTTCCTCAGCGCGCAGATGGCCGGCGGAATGATCGGAAACCTCGTGGGCGGATTCCTGGGCGACCGTATCGGCGGCAGAATCGTCGTCCTGCTGTCCCGTTTGGCAATGTGCATTCTGTGCGTGGGGATGCTCCTGGCGGCCTCGATGTGGCAGTTTCTGGCGGCATTTGCGGTCCTGGGGATGGCCGTGTCGTTCAACATCATCGGCAACATGACGTTGGGGTTGGAAATCTGTCCGCTTCACAAACGGGCGACACATTTATCGGTCATCTCGGCTGTGGGGGTGGTGACGTCCCTGTCGGCAGCGGGCCTGGGAGCCTTGGCCTGGAGAGTCACATCCGGCAGTTTCGCCTGGGTGGCCTTGCTGGCCGCCGCGGCGATCATCGCTTCCGCGTTTCTGGTTTGGCGCCTGGAGGAACCGCGCCATGGATCAGCCGTACCCGCAATCGACCTACCGGCCTAATGGTACTGCTTGGATTATTCACCCCGTAGAGATGGACCGTAAGGCTTACATCCCGCCTGCGATTTCGGATGTCCGATAAAGCACTACGCCGGGAACCACTTCCGCCAGTCGTCGGACAGGCCGTAGGCGCGAATGTTGTGGGACATGGTCTTGTCGCACTCGCAGGTCTTGGCCGCGGTCGCGACGGCGGCGGCAACCTGGCCGACGATTCGGCTCATAGCCGCGACGGTCCCGGCGAGTCGCTGGCCCTCGGACTTGGGCATCAATCCGCCGAACAGGTCGCCGGCGGCGAAGGGCCGATGACGGCTGCCCGTCTCGGCGTAATTGACCACGTAGCAGACGGCTGAGTAGCAGAGCTGGAGTTCCTTGGCCAGGAATACCTCCGGGGCGAAGGCATGGGTGACCACCTCGGCACCCAGGGAACCCAGTGTACGGACCTCCGCGGGGGTCTCCATCCGCGGGCCTTCGCAGACGGCGGCGGTGCCCGTGGCGCGGTAGACCAGCTTCATCTCCGCCAGCACCTCGGCCACCAGGCGGCGCAACGTGGGACAAAAGACGGGGAACTGCCGCAGGAAGCCCAGGGGNNTCGAGGATCACCAGGTCGCCGACGGCGATGTTGTGGGTGATCGCTCCGCCAGGCCCCCATGCCAGGACGTATTGGACGCCCAGGTCTTTGAGGGCGTAGAGATTGGCGCGGTAGTTGATCTTGAACGGGGCGGTCTTGGCCATACCCGCGCCATAGCGTGGCAGCAGGTAGAAGCTCGAATCGTCGGAGGGGATCAGGAATATTTCCCCGCTGGGGCCAAAAGGCGTCCGGCGGACGCCCAGGCGCTGCCCGCTGATACTGCCGGCATCCCACTGCCGGTGCACTTCCTCGCCCGCGATGCAGGCAATGGTTGCTGCCATCGGAACACTTCCTTGTCATCGTTCCGGCGGCCCATTGCGCCGGAGGAGCGAGAGAACTTCGCGGACATTATGGAGGTTACAAGGCGAAGATTCAAGCGCTGGATATAACAATAGCGATGTTAGGGCATCCCAGGGCGCGGCGGAAGCTAAGCGTCGAAGTCCGGGGAGTTCAGCCGGACGCGGGGCGGTTGGAAGTGGTATCGGCTGGCCCCGGAAAGATCGACGGAATAGAACTGGCCGGCGACCAGGCGAATCTTGTCGATGGCGCCGCTGAAACGTCGGCGCATCTCGCCCATCAGCCCGCCGTCCAGCAACATCTGGAGCTGGAAGCGATGGGGGGCGGAATCCACCAGTACCGTCAACGTCCCGCGGCTGAAACCTTCCAGGGCAGTGTGATTGCGGATGGCGGCGGGGATGACCTCGTCCCACACCGAGGCAAGACTGCTGAGCTGGCGAACCCGCTTGGCCAGGATGTGCCGCGTCAGAACGCCTAGCGGCTGGCTGATGTGTGCGGCGCGGTCGTTGAATTGCCGCTGGCGCCACACCGTTCGCAGTTGAGCGTCATCCATGACTCTGCTCCTGGCCGGCCCCCCGTGCGGTTTCCAGCCGGATAAAACGCCACACTATCTAGAAAGTCGCCAAAGGCAAGCCCAAAGGTTCAGTCAAAACGTTCGCGATCCTTCCGTCCTTGTGAACGCTCCAGTGCCGCTCAGCCCAAATCGACGGGCATGAGGACATAAAGGAAGTCGCTGCCGGCTTTTATGACCGCCGGCTTGTTGGATGCATTCATCTCCAGGGAGATGTCCTCGGTATCGACGACGCGAAGGCAATCTGTCAGGAAGGCCGGGTTGAAGGCCATGTCCACTGCCTCGCCCTCCAGGGTGATCGGACAGGTCACCTCCGCCTCGCCGGCCTCGGGCGCCCTGCTGGACAGCGTGACCCGATCGGCGCTGAAATTGAGGCGCACGCCGCGGGATTCCTCGTCGGTCAGCAAGGCGGCCTGGCGGATGCGATGCTCGAACTCGGCGGTTTTGATCTTGGCCTTGCGGTTGCATTCCTTTGGGATCACGTCGGCGTACTTGGGGAAGTTCCCCTGGACCAGTTGGCTGACCAGGACCGCTCGGGCGGTGCGGAGGAGTATCTGGTTTTCTTCCACCTTNNGCCGCCTTGGGCAGCCCGCCCCGGGCTTGTGCCAGGCGGTGCCCGTCGGTGGCCACAAGTTGCAATTTCTTTCCGGAGGCCTCCCAAAGCACCCCGGAGATGGCGTAGTGGCTATGCGCCTTGGCGGTGGCAAAGAGGGTCTTGTTAATCATCTTCGACAATGTCGCAGCCGAGACCTGGAAGTCGGCATGGTCGCCGAATTCCGCGACGGCGGGGAACTCACCTGGGTCGTAACCGAATATCTTGAACCTGCCGGCGGCCCCGCGGATGACGCAGGCCTCCTTTTCCGTCTCTATTGTCAGGCTGGCCTCGTCGGATGACTCGCGGACGATGCCTCCCAGCCGCTCCGCCGGAACGAGGGCCTCGCCTTCCTTGAGGACCTCCACTGCCGTGATCTGATAGCGGCAACCCGCTTCCAGATCCGTGGCCAGCAGCGTGAGGGTCTTGTTGGCGGCGATCAGCTTGACGCACTGGAGAACGGGCTTGGGCGTGCGTGCGGCGACGATGCTTCCGATCATAGCCAACGCCTCTTGAAGCGCCGCTGTTTGCGAAATGACCTTCATGGCGCACCTTCCTGTCCTTGTGAAATGTCTTGTCTATGACGCGGGTGTTTATACGCCGCCGTCACCGGCCTTGCAAGAGGCAACACGGGCGTTTATCGCGCCGCAAGGTTCCCTACTCGTCCCTCAAAGCCATGGAGACGATCGTGAGACGGAACGGTTACGGACCGTCAGGGGGATTATTCGAATTTTCGTGAAACAATGACAACTTGGACTGGAAAAGACGCAAGACCCGTGATACAATTCTTTCGGCAACATAGCGCTCAGGTTGCTGCCTGTCTAAGTTTGGCTCTAGGGCAGGAGGAACGAATCAGGACAAGCGCGGCCCGGTTGTATACATTGGGCCTGGTTCGCCGCTTGAGAGGAGACACACATGCTGCTCTGTGTGCTGGCGGTGCTCGTGTCGGCTGTGGCGTTGTCGTTCCACTTGTTCGCCGACTCCGGTATCCACGGCAATGGCAAGATCAAGGTGCTCATCGTCGACGCCCACCCCGTTGCGCGCAAAGGGATTCGCCTGTTGTTGTCACAGGAGAGCGACCTGGAGGTCTGTGGCGAGGCAGAGAACATTGAGGAAGCCATCGACGTTCTGGAACATTGTCGCCCGGACCTCGCCATCGTGGACCCGCACCTCAAGGGCAGCGGCGACCTGGACCTCATCAACCACTTCATCGCGCATCATCCGGCGATTCCGGTGGTGGTCCTGTCGATACGCGATGAATCCTTCTACGCNNCGCATCTTCATCAGCGACAAGATCGCCGCGCGTCTTATCCGCACCTACGCCGGTGGCGCTCCCCTGTAGCAATCGCTTCACAACAGTCATACCGGAAACCATGCTGCCGCCGCCGTTAATCCGTCTGCGCCGACCTTGCCCCCTCCCTGGGCGGTTGCTAAAATGCTTTCAGTTCGCTAGGGGCGTCCCCGGCGGTTTGGGGACTGAGAATCGCACCCTTGGAACCTGATCAACCAATCCCGCTCCGGCGGGGTGAGTTGCGTAGGAAAGCGGACGGAATCGACGTGGCCTGCGTTTATTCCGGCCGCCTTGTCGGGCGGCTGGTTTTCTGCGCGGATAGGCCGGTGCACAGTGGATGTGACCTGCACAAGCGAACGTGACCTTACGCCTTGCCAAGCCGGAGAAATCCTCCTGCTTCAGCACCTGGCGTATCCAGACACGCCACATTTCGCCCTGCGGCGGTGGTGCCATTCGCCTCTGGATGGGGATGACCTGTGGTTTACCTTCCACCGCCAGGGACAATTGTTGGGCAGCCTGCGGCTGCTGCACCGCCGTGCCAAGACCGCCGGCGGGGAGATGGTCCTGGGGGGCATCGGCAACGTCTGCTCGCATCCAGACGCGCGCGGGCAAGGCGCCGCCAGGGCTTGCATGCAGGCGGCGGCGGAATACATGAGAAATAGCGGCAAGATCGATTTCGGGATGCTTTTTTGCGGCCGGCGAGTCGTGGAGTTCTATGGCAAGCTGGGATGGCGGCAGATATCCGACCAGGTGCAACGCAGCCCGGAAGCGGGGGGTAGCGAACCGGTTGGCGGTTTTGTGATGATTTGCCCGGCTCGTCTGGGCCTGGGGGACTGGCCGGCCGGTCCGGTGGACCTCAACGGAGACGACTGGTAGGTTCTTATGACACAGTATCAACAAGCCCAAGCCGGCATAGACACACCCCAGATGCAGCGCGTGGCGCAGAGGGAAGGCCTGGCCGTAGCGCGGATTCGCGACGAGATCGCCGCCGGCAGGCTGGTGATCCCCGCCAACCCCCGCCACCTGTCCGGTACGAGCGAGGGAGCGGTCCCCCTGGACCCTTGCGGCATCGGCAGGGCCATCTCCACCAAGATCAACGCCAACATCGGCGCCTCGCCGCTGTCCAGTTGCCGCCAGACGGAGTTGGTTAAGCTGAACTTGGCCGTCCGATACGGCGCCGACGCGGTGATGGACCTATCCACCGGCGGCGACCTGGACGCCACGCGGGAGTTCCTGCTGGCCAACTGCTCCGTNNGTGGACTTCTTCACCATCCACGCCGGCATCCGCCGGGGGCATCTGGAATTCGCAACCCGTCGCAAGCTGGGCATCGTTTCTCGCGGCGGCGGCCTGCTGGCCAAGTGGATGGTCCACCACGGCAGGGACAACCCCATGTACGAGATGTTCGAAGACATCTGCGGCATCCTCGCCGAGTACGACGTGACCTGCTCGCTGGGCGACGGGCTTCGTCCCGGCTGTCTGGCTGATGCGTCCGATGCCGCCCAGATGGCCGAACTGGACACGCTGGGCGAACTGGTCGTCCGCGCGCGGAAGCTGGGCGTGCAGGTGATCGTCGAAGGCCCCGGACACGTGCCCTACGACCAGATCGAGATGAACATGAAGCGCCAGCAGCAGGTCTGCGACGGCGCGCCGTTCTACGTGCTCGGTCCGGTGGTCAGCGATGTGTTTCCCGGCTACGACCATATCACCTCAGCCATCGGGGCGACGGCGGCGGCGTTCCACGGGGCCAGCTTCCTCTGCTACGTCACCCCCGCCGAGCACCTGGCCCTGCCGACACCCGATGAGGTCAAGCAGGGTTGCATAGCCTACAAGATCGCCGCCCACGCCGCCGACGTGGCCCGCGGATTGCCCGGCGCGCGGGACTGGGACGACCGCATCTCCGAGGCGCGGGCCAATTTTGACTGGAAACGCCAGTTCGAGCTGGCCTTCGACGGGCAAATCGCCCGCGCCATTCGCTCTCGCGACCTGCCCGGCCAGGAGGAATACTGCTCCATGTGCGGACAACGCTGGTGCGCCCTGCGGATCAGCAAGGAAGTCGCGGCCAAGCTGGCCGAATCGCAGCCGACCGGTAACAAGGCGCTTGACGCGTAAGTCCGGGGGATTATCCTACCGCTCAGCAGTTCTTTAAGGAGAACGAACATGCTGCGGGTAGGCGCGATGATATGGGGAATTGGGGTCGTGTTGGTGGGTATCGCCGGGGCAGCGGAACCTGTCCCCTTTTTGCCTGCCGATGAGTCGCCTGCTGTGGCGAGTCTGAAAGCGCCCGCCGGCGGCAAGGCGGTCCCAGCGGCGGACTGGTTTGCCCTGGCTCCCAAGGTCCAGGTCGCCGCCGCGGAAAGCCCCGCCGCCCAGCAACCAGCCGATACGAAGGCCACACAGGCCGCCGAAGGGGCCGGCTTCGTCCCCTGGGCACAGCGGCGCGGACCGGCGTATCCGGGTGACTTCTGGCGCAGTTTCGGCCGGGACGCCAAGGAACTGCCCGCCACGCTCTGGGACGACACCAAGGCTACTGCCGTCCAGCCGTTCAGTTGGGTTTGCTTCGGCCTGGCCGGGGCGGCGGGCATCGCCCTGCAAGGAGACAACGGCGATAACCAGGTCGCCCACCACTTCACCAAGAACGGTTCGCAACTGAATTCCTTCTGGGATTCCGTCGGCGACGCCGGCGGGAACCCCGCCACGCACTTCGCCGTCGCCGGGGCGGGCTACTTTCTCTCACTGGCTCGCGGAGACACCAAGACCTACGAGGTCTCCAAGACGTTGCTTAACGCCCTGGCCATCAACGGCCTGAGCACACTGGCCCTCAAGGCCGCCACACAGACCGAAAGCCCCAACGGCGACAAGTACGGCTGGCCCAGCGGGCATACCTCCAGCTCCTTCTGCTTCGCTGCCGTCATGGACCAGGCGTATGGGCCGTGGGTGGGCGTGCCGCTGTATGGCTTTGCCAGTTTCGTGGGTTACGAGCGGATCGACGCCAGGAACCACGACTTCTCCGACGTCATCAGCGGCGCGCTGATCGGCCTGGCTATCGGGCACGCCGTCGCCGGGAACCACCAGCCGCGCATCTTCGCCATGGACGTCATCCCCTACATCAACCCCGCCAACGGCGCCACCGGCTTGGCCTTGGCAAAACAATGGTGAGAACGTGGGGAACCGATCCGCCTGTTGCTCCCACGGGAGGGTAGCAGTACTATGCCGGTAAACATGCCGGGTACGTCTTGTTTTGACGGGGTGATTTCCCTTGACAAGGCCACGGTGGGAACCTAATTTCCGGCCAAAACTTATCGGGCAGTTGGGTGTTCCCGCTTCCGTTTCCGGAGGCGGAAGGCCCTTGCCCTCCATAACTGAGGATTAACGATGCTCCCAACACAAAAACTCAGCCGTGCTCGCACCCGCAGCCGGCGGAGCCACCACGCCAAGCTGGCCGCCAATTACGTGGACTGCCCCCGCTGCAACACTCCCAAGCTGCCCCACGCCGCCTGCGACAACTGCGGATACGTGCGGGCGGGACTAAGCCTCAAGGCCAAGAAGGAGAGCTAGTCGATGCGAATCGGCATCGATGCCATGGGAGGCGACAACGCCCCCCGTGAAGAGGTCAAGGGCGCTCTGTCGGCTCGCCGGTTCCTGGGCGAGGGGGACAAGATCGTCCTGATCGGTCGCCAGGAAGCCATCCTCCCCCTCTTGGCCGAGGACCCCAAGTGGGCGGAGTTCATCGAAGTCCGCCACGCCCAGCAGGTCATCGGGATGGACGAGGCGCCCGTCGAGGCGCTTAGGACCAAGCCCGAAAGTTCCCTGGCCGTCATGGTACAGATGCACGCCGACGGCCTGATCGACGCCTGCATTTCCGCGGGTAATACAGGCGCCTGTGTGGCGGCAGCGCAAATGCGCCTGCGCCGCCTCAACGGCGTCCATCGTCCGGGCATTGCGGTGGTGACCCCGACACATCGTGGTCCGGTGGCCATCTGCGACGTGGGCGCCAACGTCAATTGTCGCCCCCAGCACCTTTACCAATACGGCATCATGGCCTCGGTATATCTTCAGTGCATCTGCGGGGTGGCCCATCCCCGCGTGGGGCTCTTGAGCATCGGCCAGGAGGACGCCAAGGGCAACGACCTGGTCAAGCAGACACGGGCGCTGCTGAAGGAAGATGCCAACCTGCATTTCGTCGGAAACATTGAGGGGCGGGACCTGTTTAGCGGCGTATGCGACGTGATGGTCTGCGACGGTTTCGTGGGCAACGTGGTGCTGAAACTGGTGGAAGGCATGGCCGAGGGGCTGGTTCGCACGCTTTTGGGCGAGTTGGGGGAGCTTCTGCCCGGCCATGAAAACGCCCTCCGCAAGGCGGCCGGCTCGATCTCCGTCAAGTACGACTACAACGAGTACGGTGGCGCGCCGCTGCTGGGAGTAGGTGGGATCTTCATCATCTGCCACGGCGCAAGCAGTTACCGCGGCATCATGAATGCCGTGCGGGTCGCGGTGGATTTCTCCAAGCGCCACGTCAACCAACAGATTACTCAACTGCTCTCAGGCAGTCCGAGGGTTGCCGATGTCTAGGCCCATCCGCGCGGTTATCAAAGGTCTTGGAGTCGCCGTNNCGAACGGGCATCAAGGAACGCCACATCGTCGAGCAGCCCGAAAGTACCGCCAGTTTGGGCGCTGCCGCCGCCCGTGAGGCGATTCGAGACGCTGGGCTTACGTCCCGTGACCTGGATTTGATCCTCTGCGCGACGATTTCCCCGGAAATGATTTTTCCAGCCACCGCATGTTTCATCCAGCGGGACATCGGCGCGACGGACGTTCCGGCCTTCGATATTTCCGCGGCCTGTAGCGGTTTTCTCTATGGGTTGGCGATCGCCAGTCAGTTTATCGCCACGGGAATGTATCGGCGGATTCTGGTGGTGGGCGCCGAGACGCTCAGCCGTTTCGCCGATTACAGCGACCGGGGAAGCTGCATCATCTTTGGCGACGGCGCCGGGGCGGCCGTGCTGGAAGCCGGCCAGGACAGCGATCGCGGCATCGAATACTCCGTTCTCCATGCCGACGGCGGCGGGTGGGATTTTATCCACGTCCCCGCCGGCGGATCCCGCACGCCGGCCTCGCACGAGACCGTCGATCAGCGCGGGCACTATATCAAGATGCGCGGCAAAGACGTCTACAAGTTCGCCGTCGAGAAGATGCAGTGGCTGTTGGAAGACTGCATGAGCCATTGTCATCTGGGGGTCAACGACGTTGATATGGTCATCCCCCACCAGGTCAACATCCGGATCATCAACTCGGCGACGGAAAAAGCCGGTTTTCCGATGGATAAGGTCTACATCAACATCGACCGTTACGGTAACACCTCCGCCGCGTCGATCCCGCTGGCGATGCACGAGGCGCGGTCGGCAGGCAAGATCGGGCCTGGTTCCAGACTGCTGCTGGTGGCATTCGGCGCCGGTCTGACCTGGGCCGGAACGGTCCTGAGGCTTTAGTTGCTTTAGTCAGACACCCAAGGGCAACCGTGAAAACAGCGTTCCTATTTCCCGGACAAGGTTCCCAGCAGGTCGGCATGGGTAAGGATGCCTTCGATGCCTTCCCGGCAGCCCGCGAGGTTTTCCACCGCGCTTCAGCCGCCACGGGGCTGCCCCTGGAGCGGCTGTGCTTTGAAGGCCCCGAGACGGAACTTGCCCGCACCGACATCTGCCAGCCGGCCATCTTCACCGTCTCGGCTGCCTTGCTGGCGGCGATGGGGGAGGTCCTGGGAGGCAGGTTTCCCGTGGCGGATTTTGCCGCTGGCCTGAGCCTGGGGGAATACTCGGCGCTATACTGGGCGGGCGCGATGGACCTGGAATCGGCGGTCAAGCTGCTGGCGCTGCGAGGCCGGCTTATGCAGCAGGCGGCGGAGGCGACGCCATCGGGCATGGTCAGCGTCCTGGGACTCACCGAGCAAAAGGCTTGCGAGTTGGCCCGCTCTGCCGGTGGAGGGCAGGTCCTGGTCTGTGCGAATTTCAACTGCCCCGGACAGATCGTCCTGTCGGGCCAGATCGATGCATGTGGGCGAGCCGAGGCGACGGCAAAGGACTTCGGCGCATCCGGGGCGGTGGCCTTGAAGGTCGCCGGGGCGTTCCACAGCCCGCTGATGCAGCCGGCTGCCGATGGGCTGGAAACGGCGATGCGACAAGTAGCCTTTGCAATCCCACGCGTGCCCGTTATCGCCAACATCACCGCCAAGCCCTACCGCCAGGCCGAGGAAATCGCCCCCGCGCTGCTATCCCAGGTGGTCTGCCCGGTCCGCTGGCAGCAGTCGATGGAGCTTCTGCTGGCTGAGGGCGTGGAACGGTTTTACGAAATCGGCCCAAGCCGGGTGCTGGCCGGGCTGATGCGAAGAATCCATCGTAAGGCGGAAGTCACTTGCATCGGCGGACGTGAGGCGATAGAGAAGCTCGCCGAAGCCGTTACCTGAAGGAACCTTTGAGGATCGACATGAAGGACAACGAGAAAGTCGCGATCGTGACCGGAGCAGCCAGGGGTATCGGCCTGGAGATTACCCGTCAATTACTGTCGATGGGCATGACCGTGGTGGCGGTGGACCTGCGGCAGGACCTGCTGGACGCTCTTCCCGCCGCGCTGGGCGAATCGGCGGGTAAACTGCAATGCCGCGCGTTGGACGTCACCGATAGCGCCGGCGTCACCGCCATGATCGACGAGGTCGCCGAAAAACATGGGCATCTGGACGTTCTGGTCAACAACGCCGGTATCACCCGCGACGGATTGCTGCTGCGGATGGAAGACGCCGACTGGGAACTGGTCCTGAAGGTCAACCTCTCCAGCGCCTTTTTCGGAATCCGCTCTGCCGCCAAACACATGATCCGCCAGCGTAGCGGTTCGATCATCAACATGTCCAGCTACTCCGGGCTGGAGGGCAACCGCGGCCAGGCTAACTACTCCGCCTCAAAAGCCGGCCTGCTGGGCCTGACCAAGACCACCGCCAAGGAGTTGGCCGGGAAAAACGTCCGATGCAACGCGGTGGCCCCGGGCTTTATCAAGACGGAAATGACCGATGTGCTGCCCCAACAGGCCAAGGATATCGCCCTGGAGCTGATCCCGCTCAAGCGGTTCGGCCTGCCCTGCGACATCGCAAATGCCGTGGCGTTCCTGGCTTCGGAGGCATCCGGCTATATCACCGGACAGGTCCTCAGCGTCGATGGCGGGATGCACACGTAAAGATACCAGGAAGCCTTGAGGATGCTATTGCATGGCCGGAGGGGTGAGGCTATAGTACCGCCCGCCTGGCGGACGGGCAGAAGGAAATTGAACGCATGAAACCCAAGCAGGGAGGTACGGAAAGTGCCTGAAGAAATCGAGACAAAGGTCATTGAAATCGTTGCCGAACAGATGGGCGTGGACAAGAGCGAGATCACNNCAGACCGTCGGGCAGGCGATCGATTACATCAAGGAACACTCCAGCAAGGCCTGACCTCAGCCGGAGGAACCCCCTCGATGGCCGGACGCCGCGTCGTATTGACGGGCTTGGGCACGGTAAACCCCCTGGGGCTTGGCGTGCCGAAGTTCTGGGCCGATCTGATCGCCGGAAAGAGCGGCATCGGACGGATCCGCCGTATTGACACCAGTCCCTTTACCTCGCACATCGGCGGGGAAGTTTGGNNTTGGAGGCCGTCAAGGACAGCGGCGTCGACTTTTCCCGTTGCGACCTCGATCGTTGCGGCGTAATTGTCGGCAGCGGAATCGGCGGTCTGGAGGAACTGGAGACGCAGCACAAGCGGATGCTCCAGAAAGGCCCCGATCGGGTCAGCCCCTTCACCGTCCCCAAACTGATGGCCAACGCTGCTGCCGGTAATATCTCCATCATCTGGGGACTTCGCGGTCCCAACGTCGCCGTTGTCACCGCCTGCGCGTCGGCGGCCCATTCCGTCGGCGAGGCCATGCGGGTAATCCAGAGAAGCGAGGCCGACGTTGTCATCACCGGTGGCAGCGAGGCGGCGCTGACGCAACTGGGCCTGGGCAGCTTTTGCTCGCTGAAAGCCCTTTCCACCCGCAACGACGACCCCGAACACGCCTCGCGGCCTTGGGATAAGGACCGCGACGGATTCCTTCTGTCCGAAGGCGCCGGGATCGTCGTCCTGGAAGCCATGGATTTTGCCGTCCAACGAGGCGCCAGGATCTATGCGGAAATGATCGGTTTCGGCGCCAGCGGCGACGGCTACCACATCACCGCCCCCGACCCCGAGGGCAAGGGCGCCATCCTGGCCATGACACGGGCCTTGCGGGACGCCGCCGTCAATCCCGAGCAGGTCGACTACATAAATGCCCACGGAACGAGCACCGAACTGGGCGACCTGGCCGAGACGCGGGCCATCAAGCAGGTCTTCGGCTCCTACGCGCGCGAGGGCTTGATGGTTTCCTCCACCAAGAGTTCCACCGGCCACCTGCTGGGGGCCTCTGGCGGGGTGGAGTTGATCGCCTGTGCCCTGGCCATCAAGGAAAGTACCGTCCCGGCGACGATGAACCTTTACGCCCCCGGCGAGGAATGCGACCTGGACTACGTGCCGCTGACCCCTCGAGCCAAGCCCATCAAGACCGTCCTGTCCAACAGCTTCGGCTTCGGCGGCCACAACGCCTGCCTGCTGATCCGGCGATTTGAGGGTTGAAAACACCCCTCCCCTCCAACGCCCGACATCTTCGCCAGGCAATCCCTTCCCCGCCAAGCCGGCGGCGTCATTGCGGCGATGCTTCCCGGGGTTCCTAATGAATGCCTCGATGGTATTCCTGTAGCGAGCGGACGGCGGGGCGGCCTTGCGGATGTGGGAATCGTCCTCCATGCCCAGCCGGCTGATGGGGGTGTTGATGATCAGTTGGATTTCCTTGTTGGTGACGGCATCGCCTATGTTGGGCCGGCCCGCTGGCACCGGAACCGCCCGCTAAGTTCGCCCGTCATGCGACGAAATCAGCCCCGGCGACATCGCCTGCGAGATGTGGTTCGGCATCCCCCCGGTGCTTGTGCTATTCCCCGACAGGTTTTTTGCGGATTGACGCCCTGGCGTGTATATTGAAGTGAATGGGACGAGTAATACTCCAAGTCGCGCTGGACTTCGTTGAGCTTCCCCGCGCCTTAGCCGTGGCGGCGGCAGCGGTGGCCGGCGGGGCGGACATCATCGAAGCCGGAACCCCGTTGATCAAGAGCGAGGGCCTCGAGGCCGTCCGGCGGCTGCGGGCGGCTTTTCCCGACAAAATCGTCGTCGCCGATACCAAGACCGCCGACGCCGGGCGGATCGAGGCCGAGTGCGCCGCCAAGGCCGGGGCAAACGTGATGACCGTCCTGGCGGCAGCGTCGGCGTCCACCATCCGCGAGTGCGTCGAGGCGGGGCGGCATTACGGGCTTTCCGTCGCCGTGGACTTGCTGGGAACGGCAGACCCGCTCGCCCTAGCCGCCAAGGCCAAGGAATTGGGCGCGGCGCGGCTTGAGGTCCATTGCCCCATCGACGCGCAGATGCAAGGTGCCGATCCGCTGGAGTTGTTGAAAAAACTTCGCTCGGCGACGGACCTGACGCTGGCGGTTGCCGGCGGGATCAATAGCGAGACCGCCGCCGCTGCCGCCGCCGCCGGGGCGGACGTGATCGTCGTCGGAGGGGCCATCACCAAGGCCATCGACCCCCGCTCCGCCACAGCCGACATCCGCATGGCCATCGACAGCGGCCGGGCCGTCGCCACGGAACTTTTCAAGCGGACCACCGGCTCGGACATACGAAAGGTTCTTGGGCAGGTCCGCACCAGCAACATCTCCGACGGCAGCCATCGCCTCGCCTGCTTGGAAGGCATCAGGCCGGTTTTTCCTGGGGCCTTCGCCTGCGGTCCGGTGGTGACGGTCCGCACCATGCCTGGAGACTGGTCCAAACCAGTCCAGGCCATCGACGCCGCCGCCGAAGGCGATATTATCGTCATCGACGCCGGTGGAGCCGGCCCGGCTGTCTGGGGCGAACTGGCCAGCGAGTCGGCCAAGATCAAGAAACTCTCCGGCCTGGTCGTCCACGGGGCGGTCCGCGACACTGCCGAAATCCGCAAACTGGAATTCCCCGTCTGGGCCAGGCTGATTACTTCACACGCCGGCGATCCCCGCGGGTTGGGCCAGATCAACGTGTCCATCGAGATCGCCGGACAGCGAATCTGTCCGCTCGACTGGATCGTCGCCGACGACGACGGTGTGATGGTCCTGCCCAAGGACCGTCTGGTAGAGATGGCCAACCGCGCCGCCGACGTGCTAGAAACGGAAAACCGCTACCGAGCGGAGATACGCGACAACAAATCCACCCTGGCCAGGGTGCTGAACCTGGCGCGGTGGGACCAGAAGGGCGGCGGGCCGGCTGTCGGCTGAGTCGGTAGCCGCCGACGGAACCGGGCCGGTAGGACCCAACGGAACAATATGTCGGATAAGGACGCCGTACAAATTGCCGGGCAGGAACTCCTTGCCAAAATCGCCGGAGTGATGAACCGGGTGGATTGGGCCAGTTTTCTCGATCTGGCCGACATGCTGCCGCGGGCACGGCGGACCTTCGTTACCGGGGCGGGGCGAAGCGGGCTGGTCGCGCGGAGCTTCGGCATGCGGCTGATGCACGCGGGGCTGCCTGCATTCGTGCCCGGTGAGACGAACACCCCCGCCGCCGGGGAGGAGGACCTGCTGGTGGCTATCAGTTGCACGGGGCAGACCGGCATCACCGATTACATCGCCCGCCGTGCCCGGCAACTGGGGTCGCGGGTGGTCGTCCTGACGGCCGAGCCGCAATCCCCCCTGGCCTCCACCGCCGATAAGGTGGTGGTCATCCCTGCCGGTGGTCCCGATATCGTCCTGCGGGCAGCCGTCTTCGAGCACGCCGCCAGCGCCACGCCAACCTGGAATAGCCCGCGAGATTGCCCAGACCGCCGTACCGCTCCATTTTCAGGTTCGTTGCCCGGTTGCACTGGATCGCCGTGGGCTTGGCCACCCCCAATCGCACACCGACCAGCGAGATGTCCCTGGTATCGGTAATGGAAATATCGAGTCGAAACCAGGCCG
>PMBX01000207.1 GCA_003153915.1 Phycisphaerales bacterium | reverse complement strand
TGGAGGGCCGTCGTCGGCCCGATCCCATAGATGTACCGCAGGGAGACGAACGTCGGCTTGTCGCGTGGAATGTCTACACCAGCCACACGAGGCATTGGCATCTCCGGCCGGGGCGCCGGGGCCCTCAAACGCGGTCCACCGCGTCTGGGGACACCCTAACCCTGGCGTTGCTTATGTTTGGGGTTCGTGCAGATCACCCGCACCACGCCTTTGCGGCGGATGATCTTGCAGTTTTCGCATATTCTCTTAACCGACGTTCGAACCTTCACCGTATCACCTCATCGTGCCGAGGGCTACCGCCCGTTGGTCAGCACGTCCGCTCCGTGGCCGGTCACAGCCACGGTATGCTCAAAATGCGCCGACGACAGGCGGTCGCCAGTGACCACCGTCCACCCGTCGGGTGCATACTCCACCCGCGGGCTGCCCAGGTTCACCATCGGCTCCACCGCCAAAACCAGCCCTGGCTGCAACAGGATGTCTCGGGCTTCCAGTTCTCGCGACACAAAATTAGGAACCTTGGGATCCTCGTGCATGTCCTGACCGATGCCGTGTCCGACAAACTCGCGCACAACCGACAGGCCCTCGGACTCCACATAGCCTTGCATCGAGCGGGCCACATTGCTCCACTTCTCGCCCGGCTGGCACATATCAATCGCCATCACCAGTGCGTTGCGCGTCACGTCAACCAGGTGGCGGACCTTCTCGTCCACCGAACCAACGATGAACGTCTCGGCTGCATCGCCGCACCAACCGTCCATCCGCACGCCGAAATCTACGCTGACGATGTCGCCGGCACGGATCACCCGTGTCGGGGAGGGGATCCCGTGGACCACCTCCTCGTTCAGCGACGCACAGATGCTTCCGGGGAACGGTCCGGCGCCGCCGCGCCCGGGCACACCCTTGAACAAGGGTTCGGCCCCAAGCTCGCGGCACAACCGATACGCCTCTGTGTCCAATTCTTCCGTTGTCAAACCGGGGGCGATCATCTCGCCCAGGCGGTCCAGGACCTTCCTGACCACCCGTCCGGCCCGGCGCATTCGCTCGACCTGATCGGACGTCTTGAGCCGTATCGCCACCGCCGCGCCTTTCCTACCTGCTACTGGCGCCGAAGGACTCAAACGCCTTGGTCAACTGCGCCAACACGTCGTCGGCATCCCTGCCGCCGTCAACCTCGATCCGTTTTAGGCCGCTTCGGCGACGGTAATAATCCACCACGGGCGCCGTCTGGCGATTGTACGTCGCCAACCGGTCGCGAACCACCGCCTCAGCATCGTCGCTGCGCTGCACCAGCGGCCCGCCACAAGCATCACACTCGCCAGCCTTGCGAGGCGGCATGAATTCCACGTGATACACTCGCCCGCAGGCGGGACAACTCCGTCGCCCGGTGATCCGCCGAACGATCATGTCCGGCTCGGCCGTCATCACAACCACTGCGTCCAACGGCTTGCCCGCTCTCGCCAGTTGCGCGTCCAGCGCCTCGGCCTGCGGGACCGTCCGTGGAAAACCATCCAGCAGCAGCCCGGCTTCACCGGAGTTTTCCGTCATCGCCTTTGCCATCACACTGACAACAATGTCATCGGGAACCAGCTTCCCGGCGTCCATGTATTGTGCCAGTTTCCTACCCAACAGGGATCCGCTGGCCCGCTCGGTCCGCAGGATATCTCCGCTGGACAGATGCACCATTCCAAATCGTTCGACCAACTTTTTCGCCTGTGTGCCCTTGCCGGCGCCAGGCGGTCCCATCAAGACGATTCTCAACCGTAAGCCCCCTTGATCCTGGCGCTGCCGCCAAGGAAACCGCTGTAATTCCGCATCACTAGGTTAGCCTCGATGCGCTGCACCAGGTCCAGGGTCACCGAAACGGTGATCAGCAGGCCCGTCCCGCCCAGAAACGCCGAAATGGCAAAAGGCACGTTCAGCCAGATAAAGATCGCCTCTGGAATCACCGCGATGACGGCCAGGAACGCCGCTCCGCAGTATGTGATCCGCTCCATGACCCGTTCCAGGTACTCCGCAGTGCGCCGGCCTGGGCGCAGGCCTGGGATGAAACTGCCGTAGTCCTGTAACTGTTCGGACATCTCCTTGGGCTTGAACTGCACCGTCGTCCAGAAGTACGCGAAGAAAAAGATCAGGCCGATGTAGAAGACCTGATAGGTGTAACTGCGCATATCGAATGCCTCGTGCAGCAGCCGTGTCACATCGTTGTGGAAATTGCCGTCGAGCCATCCAAACAACATGTTGGGGAACAGCATCAGCGAGGAGGCGAAGATGATCGGCATCACGCCACCGTGGTTTACCCGTAGTGGCAGGTACTGCCTCTGGCCGCCGTAAATCCTCCGTCCTCGGGTCTGCTTCGCCTGCTGGATGGGGATGCGGCGCTGGCCCTGGGTAATCAGGATCGCCCCGGCCACCACGAAGATAAAGCAAGCTACCAAAAAGAGGATCTTGATAGGCCCGATCTGCCCGGCGCTGCCCGGACCGGTCAACGAAAAGTCCACCATCGAACGGAAGCGGCTAATCGCCGCCGGGAGGCGAGCCACGATGCCGGCCATGATCAGTAGGCTGATACCGTTGCCGATGCCGTACTCATCTATCTGCTCGCCCAGCCACATCAGGAAGATCGTCCCGGTTGTCAGTGCCAACACGCCCATGATGAACAGGAGCCTGGACCCGGCATACTGCTCGTAAACGCGCAGGCCCTCCACGTTGCCGCCCACGCCCACCATGCCCTTCATCCAAAACACCGCCTGGATGACGCATAGCAGGACGGTGGCATAGCGGGTGTATTCCTGGATCTTCTTGTAACCGGCCGGACCTTCCTTCTGAAGCTTCTCCAGGGCGGGCACCACGGTGGCCAGTAATTGGAAGATGATCGAGGCGGAAATGTAGGGCATGATGCCCATGCCGAAGAGGGTCATCTGGACGTTGCCGCCCGTCAGCATGGTGTAGTATTCCATCGCCTGTCCGAAGGTACCTTCCTCTTGCTGCTTGACCCACTGGGTAAGCTTTTCCTGGTCCACGCCCGGCAGCGGCACGTGGAAACCGATTCGGTAGATGCACAGCAGCGCCAGGGTGAAGGCCAGCTTCTTAAGCAGTTCGGGGATAGAAAAGATGTTTTCCAGGGACCGCCGGACGGGCGAATCGGCCCAGAGGGAATAATAATAGATTCCCAGGACAATCAGGCCCATGACGATCCTGACGATCGGTCCGACCAGTCCGGCCCCGGTGGCGCCGCTGCGCATGGCGTCCGCCACGGCGCCGATGCCGGTGACGACCATCCACGCCGCCAAGGCGCCGAGCATCAGACCGACGATCAACCTGAAGATGCGAAAAACCATCTAGCGTCCTTATCGTTGCGGTGGGGCTAGCCTTGTTCGGCCGATCCACCGGCCTTAGCGATCTTTTCGCGCGCCGATGCCGTGAAGGCAGCCGCCACAACCGTCAATTTTCTGGTCAACTCGCCCCGGCCCAACACTTTGACGGGCCGGGCGGCGGAGTCAATCAGCCCTGCGGCGGCCATCGCGGCGGCGTCCACGCGGTTGCCGGCGTCAAAACATTCCAGCGATTCGACATTGACGATCTGGAAGACCTTGCGAAACCCGGCGTTGGTGAATCCACGCTTGGGAATCCTGGCCAGGACCGGGTTCTGCCCGCCCTCGTAGCCCAGGCGGGTGCGAGAACCGGCGCGGGCACCCATGCCTTTGGTTCCTCGGCCGGAGGTCTTGCCATGACCTGAACCGATACCACGGCCCAGGCGGGTGCGGGCCTTGTGTTTCCCGGCCTTGCTGAGAACTTCGTCGAGGTTCATTCGATCCTCACTCCTCTCAGCTCAGAGACCATCTCGGGGGTACGGAGGTGCTTAAGGGCGTCCATCCCAGCTTTCAAGAGGTTCTTGGGGGACGTCGAACCATATGCCTTCGTCAGCACATTACGGATGCCGGCCAGCTCCAGCAACGGGCGCAGCTTCTTTCCGGCAATGACGCCGGTACCCTCCGAGGCCGGAACCAGCACGACCCGCGACGCGCCGCAGTGGCCCGTCACCATGTGAGGAACCGTGGCGTTTCGCAGGTTCACCGAGAACATGCTCTTGCGCGCGTCGGCGATTCCCTTGTCCACCGCCTGAGGGACCTCGTTGGCCTTGCCGTAGCCCAGGCCGACATGGCCCCTGCGGTCCCCCACCACGACCAAAGCCGCGAAGCTGAAACGCCTTCCGCCCTTGACCACCTTGGCGCAGCGGTAAACCTGGACCACATTGTCTTCCGTGGCCCCTTCACCCTCGAAGGCTTCCGCGGCGAACCTTTGCTTTAATGCCACCTGTGCTTGCTCCTGCGGAGTTAGAAGTCCAATCCGCCCTTACGGGCCGCCTCGGCCAATTCACGGATGCGCCCGTGGAAAGGATAGCCACTGCGGTCAAACACGACCTTCTTGATGCCCGCCCCAATCGCCTTGGTCGCCAGGGCCGTCCCGACGGCCGATGCGGCAGCCTTGTTTCCACAGCGATTTCCAAGCTGCTGACACAGCGGTTTTTCCATCGACGAGGCAGCCACCAGCGTCCGCCCGCCGACATCGTCTATGATCTGTGCGTAGATATACTTGTGACTGCGGAAGACGCTGAGGCGCGGCCTTTCGGTCGTGCCGGTGATGTTCTTCCGCACGCGGCGCTTACGTCGCTGCCGCTGCAACAATTTCTTGACAATCGCCTTCATGATGCCCTATGCCTCAGCGGTCCTCTCGCCCTGGGGTGGACCCTTATCCGGTGGCCGTGCCCGCAAAGGCCTTGCCCACCTTGCGACGGACGTATTCACCGGCGTAACGAACGCCCTTGCCCTTGTAGGGTTCCGGCGGGCGAACCTTGCGCAACCGGGCGGCCAATTCTCCGACTGCCTGCTTGTCGGCGCCGCGGATCGTAAACCGGGCCGGTTCGTTGTCGCCGCGGGCCTGGGGGGTCTGCACTTCCACCGTCAGGCCTTCAGGAACCTCAAACACCACCGGATGGCTGAATCCGCAAGCCATCGTCAACTTCCTGCCCTGCAACTGCACGCCGTAGCCCACGCCGTAGACCTCCAGCGAACGCCAGTAGCCTTCCAGACAACCGTGGATCATATTGGCGATCAGGTTGCGCGTCAGGCCGTGGATGCTTCGGGAGAAACGGTCGTCAACGTGGCGCGTCACCACCACCGTTTTGGTTTCGGCGTCTACGGCCACCGCCACTTCCGGACGGTGGGTCCAAGCCAGTTTGCCCTTGGGGCCTTCGACGTGGACGATACGACCCTCCACGGTGACCTTCAGGCCCGGTGGTATGGCAACCGGTTTTTTTCCAATACGCGACATAGTTCCACGTTTCCAACTAGCAGACGGTGCAAAGGACCTCGCCGCCGACCTTGTCGGCGCGGCACTGGCGGTCGCTGAAGATTCCATGCGACGTTGAGACCACCGAAATGCCCATCCCGCCAAGCGGCCTGGGGAGATCCTCGACGGATCGATACACCCGCCGGCCCGGCGTGGAAATCCGCTTGATCTCCGTGATGACGTCCTGGCCCAGCGGCCCATATTTCAGATACACGCGCAACAGGCCCTGTTTTTTGTCCTCGATGCGCTTGTATGCCTCGATATAACCTTCTTCCTTCAGTACGCGACAGACGCCCTCGCAGACCTTGCTGGCCCGCACGTTGACCATCTCGTGGCGAGCCCGCAGGGCGTTGCGTATCTGTGTAAGCATGTCGGCGATTGGATCAGACAGACTCATGTTGCTCGTTTTCCTCGCCTACCAACTGGCCTTTTTCAGTCCCGGAACCTTGCCTTCACCGGCCAGGTTCCTCAGACAGATGCGGCACAAGCGAAACTTGCGGTACACCGACCTTGGCCGGCCGCAAAGCTGGCAACGGCGGACTGTGCGCGTCGAAAACTTCGGTGTTCGCTTGGCCTTATTGACTTGTGCCTTGGTTGCCATATGTCAGGATGCCCTCTCGTCTAGTCGGAACGGCATGCCCAGCAGACTAAGCAGCTCACGGGCTTCCTCATCGTTGCGGGCGGTGGTCTGCATGGAGATGTTCATACCCTGCGTGAAGGTCACCGTCGCCGGGTCGATCTCCGGGAAAACCGTCTGCTCCACCAGTCCCATGTTGTAGTTGCCCCTTCCGTCAAAGCCCGATGGATTCAATCCTCGGAAGTCCTTGACACGAGGGATCGCCAACGTGACCAGCCGGTCCAGGAACTCCCACATCCGCTGGCCGCGAAGGGTGACCTTCAGGCCCACCTTCATTCCGCGACGGAGCTTGAAGTTGCTGATGGACTTGCGGGCCAGGGTGACGATGGACTTTTGCGCGGTGATCAACGCCAGTTGTTTCTCGGCGCCTTCCATCCGTGCGGCGTCCTTCTGCGCCTCGCCAATACCCATGGACACGACGACCTTCTCCAGCCGGGGCACTGCGTTGGCGTTCTTGTGCGAGAACTTCCGCGCCAAGGCGGGAACCACGTCTTTACGATATTTTTCCAATAGCCTGGCGACCATCTCGGCTTCTACCTAGCTTTATTGACTGTGCCCAGAACCTGCCCGGACTTCTTGGCGATCCGGTCCTTCGATCCGTCGGAACCAACTCGGAAAGCCACGCGGGAAGGCTGGTTGGTCTTGGGGTCCACCGGTAAGACGTTGGAGATACTGATAGGCATCTCCTTCTGCATGCGCCCGCCGCGCGGGTGCTTGCGGGAAGGGCGCAGGTGCTTGTAGACGCGGTTGACGCCTTGGACCGTAACCTTGGCCGCTTCGGCGTCCACATGCAACACCGGTCCGACCTTGCCCTTATCATCGCCGGCAATGACCACCACCATATCGCCTTTTTTCACGTGCCTTGCCATGACTGCTAGACCACCTCGGATGCTAGCGACACTATCTTCATGAAGTTTTTTTCCCGCAACTCTCGAGCAACGGCGCCGAAGATGCGCGTGCCTCGCGGGTTGCCTTCCGGGTCAATGATAACCACCGCGCTGCGGTCGAAACGGACGTAACTGCCGTCGGTCCGCCGCACCGGCTGCGCCGTGCGAACCACCACGCAGCGGACGATGTCGCCTTGCTTGACTTCCCCGCCGGGTAGCGCCTTCTTGACCGAACAAATAATCACATCGCCAAGCGAGGCGACTCGCCGGGTAAATCCCTGCCGCCTCGTCGAGCCGCCTAAGACACGGATACACCCGACGGTCTGTGCACCGGTGTTGTCGGCAACGTCTAGGCGTGTTTCTTGCTGGATCACGTCAGGAACCTTCCTGCACACCGGTATGGACTATCCCAACGGCCTTGCGAACTACCTTCACAAGCCGCCAACTCTTGGTCTTGCTGATGCGCCGGCTTTTGACGATCTCCACCAGGTCGCCGACGCCTGATACGTTGCCCGGATCGTGCACGGCCAAGCGGGTACGCCTCCGCATGTACCGCCCATAGGCCGGATGCTTGACCAACCGATTGACTATCACACTGACGGTCTGGGCGCCGCTCTTGGAGGCTACGACGCCCGTCAGGGCTTGCGCCTTGTCGCCGGCTTGTGATTCTGTGCTTGTCATCCCGTCCTCGTTATCGCCTCAACTCTGCCGCCTCATCGAGCGGCGGATAGGCGCTGTTTCCTTACCGTCAAAATGCGAGCGATGTCTCGCTTGGCCCTGGTCAGCAGGCTGGGGTCTTCCAGCTTCTCGGTCACGGATTGCGATCGCAAGTCAAACAACTGGCGACGCAGCCGCTCCAACTCACTGGCCAGCTCCTCGTCGCTAAGTTGTCGGATATCCTTGGCCTTCATGGCCCGTCCTTATGCTCTATACCGCGTGCCGCCGACCTATCATGCGGCATCGCAACGGCATCTTGTGGGCGACCCGCCGCAGCGCCGACTTGGCGGTGTTCTCATCCACTCCGCCGATCTCAAAAATGATCGTTCCGGGTTTCACCACGGCGACCCATTCCTCCACCTCGCCCTTGCCGGTGCCCATGCGGGTTTCCAACGGCTTGGACGTGATGGACTTGTCCGGGAACACCCGCACGTACACCCGTCCTTCGCGATGCAGGAAGTGCGTCGCGGCGACGCGCCCGGCTTCCAACTGCTTGGCGGTAACCCATCCAAGCCTAAGGCTTTGCAAACCATAGTCGCCGAAAGATACCGTATTGCCGCGGGTCGCCATGCCGCGCATGTGGCCACGCTGCTGTTTGCGGTACTTCACTCTTTTGGGCATCATCGCCATAGTGAAACCTGTACGCTATTAGCTCTGCGGCTCCTGGGGGCCGGGGACTTCAGCCACTGGCTCGATGGACGGAGCTTTTACCTCTGGAGGCTGCTGGGCCTTCTCCACAGCAGCAGCGGCCCGCCGTCCTCCCAGGCGCGACCCGCCAGGGCGCATCGTCGCCTGTGGCGCCGACTCGCCTGGCCCCCTGCCGCCGACTCGCCGTTCACGACGACGGCGTGCCCGAGTCATGGCCGCGGCGGCGGCCTGGTCTTCTTCCGTGGGGGCCTCTCCAAACATGCCCCGGTAAATCCACACCTTCACCCCGATCGTGCCGTAGCTGGTAAAACTGGGGACGAAACCGTAGTCCACGTCCGCCTCCAGCGTATGCAGCGGGATGCTACCCATGATTAGCGCCTCGCTACGGCTCATTTCCGCCCCGCCCAACCGGCCGGAGATAATGATCTTGACGCCCTTGGCGCCAGCCTGCATGGTGGTTTCGGCGCGCTGCTTCATCGTGCGGCGGAAGCTGGCCCGCCGCTTGAGTTGCGAGGCGATCCCATCGGCCACCAGCCTGGCGTCCAGATCGGGATTACGGATTTCAAGAATATTGATGTTCACGCGACGGTTGGTCAGATCCTCCAAGGCCTCTTTGAGCTTATCCACCTCGGCGCCCTTGGGACCGATGACCAACCCCGGACGGGCGGTCTTGATGATAACCTTCAGTTCTTCTCGCGTCCGTTCGATCTCGACTTCGCTGACGGCCGCGTAGGGAGGCTGGTGGTTGAGGCGAGCGTCGATGAACCGGCGGATGCGTTCGTCCTCGATGAGGAACTCACCGTAGTTGCTCTTGGGAGCAAACCACCGGCTTTTCCATCCGATCGTCACGCCGGTTCGGAAACTTATGGGCGATACCTTCTGACCCATCGTCGCGCCTCTTTACGCTTGCCTTTGCTCTACCACCACGGTGATGTGGCTGGTTCTCTTGAGGATCGGATGCGCCCTGCCTCGATCCTTGGGTTGAAACCTCTTCATTACAGGCCCTTCATCCACTCTGGCCTCCAGAACGTAGAGAAGATCCACGTCCGCCTCGGCCTCGTTGGCNNCGCCTCCTGGGCGTTGCGTCCGCGCACCAGATCAACGATCAGCCTCGCCTTGCGGGCGCTGATTCGTGCGAACCGATGTTTTGCCTGCCATGCCATCGTTGCTTTTCCAGCCTCAAGAAGCGGATGCTTCCGCCTCGGCCTTCCTGATCCCGCTGTGTCCGCGGAACATCCGCGTGGGGCTGAACTCCCCCAGCTTGTGTCCCACCANNACCATGTCCTCGGTGACGAAGACGCGGTGGAAGGTCTTTCCGTTGTGAACCATGAAACTCATCCCGATGAACTCGGGTACGATGGTACACGACCTCGCCCAAGTCTTGATCGGCTCTCGGTTGCCACTGTCGAGGGCCTTCTGTACCTTCTGGTACAACTTGGCGTCCACAAACGGGCCTTTTTTCGTACTGCGGGTCATTCCCTATTGCCTCAGTCGCTTTCGTCTCGCCTTACAGAACTAGTTGCCCATACCGAACGTTACGGCGGCGGCGGATGATCAACTTGTTGGA
>PMBX01000229.1 GCA_003153915.1 Phycisphaerales bacterium | reverse complement strand
GATTTCCCAGAAGGTTCCGGCCAGTTGCGAAAGATACCCGTGCATCTGTAGCCAGACCGCCAGGACAGCCAACGCCACAATCACGAAGATCACAAAGCCGCGAAGTTCGCTGGCGTTGACGGAATCCTCTCCGGGCGCCCAATAGATCGTTACCAGGAACAGATACCCCAGGCCCTCCACGATCCACATCCAGGCCGGAAGTATCCCCGCCCATGCGCCGAGGTTGGAAGGACCAAGAGGCATGAACACCATCGAAAACGTCAACCGATCCCTCGCGCCGCCAACGAACGCATAGATGGTACTGAGCAGGCCAAAATACAGCCCCGTTATCACCAGAAAGAACAGGATGATTTCCAGGAATGACAACACCGCGCTGTTGATGCCCAACCGCCTCAATAAGCTCATGGCATACACCTCGCCTTGTCGAATTCAACATGCTTATTCTGCTGGCCTGGAGAGGCAATAACAAGGCCAATCTTGCCGGTCCGGCGGCCAGGTCCACTCGCCGGCGGTCCGGCAGGTCATTCCTCCCGCAACGGGTCCAGCTCGCCGGATACTTCCAGTCCCATGCCCTGGTCCTTGGCCAGCAATTGAATCTTTTTCTCCGCGGTCTCCAGGATGGAGCGACACTGCTTAATCAACGTTACGCCTTCTGCGTACCTTTCAATGGATTGCTCCAGGGGGACCTTTCCCGTTTCGATCTCCGAGACGATTTTTTCCAGCCTGCCCAGGGCTTCCTCAAACGTCAGCTTTTCCTGTTCCATGGTTTTGCTCCAGGCGGCCTTGGCGGGCCGCATTTCATTTATGGTCGCTCTTATCGCCGCCGGGCGGAGAGCTTAGGCGGCTGTGGATAATTCCATCGGCAAGTTCGGTGGTAATCCAATCATCTTCTGTCACGTCGCCACGGGATCGCAGGATGGCCCCGTCGGCCTTGCGCGTGACGGAAAAGCCTCGCCGCAGGACGCCGCGGTAGCTCATCGCCTCCAGTTGTCGCCCGGCGGCGTTGAGTCTCTGGCTAACCATTGCAAGCCGCTGCGCCGGGTGGACGGCCAGCAGTCGCCCTCGCCAGACCGCCAGGACATCACCAGCCCGCTTGCTGCGCGCCCCCAAGGCCCAGGCCAACCGGGCCGCCAGGCGGTCCAGCCGCCCGCGGGCGACCTCCGCCAGGCGGGCGGGGGCAAGGGCGGCCAACTTCCCGCCGGCCGGGTCGAGCCTCCGGCGGGCCTGCGATAGTATTTGGCCCAGGTCCGCACGAAGGCGATGGGAAAGCTCATCTAACCGCTGGTGGCGTATTCGCAGCCCGACGGCGGGGTCGCGGAAGATGGCGCTGCGAAGCATGCCCCGCAAATCCGCCGCCGCCGAGGCCAAACCTTCCGCAACCGAGCGGTGCAGGCGGGCATGCAGGCTCGCCAGGTGGCGCAAGACTTCCGTAGCGTCGGGGACGGCCAATTCCGCCGCCGCCGTCGGGGTAGCCGCTCGCACATCGGCGGCCAGGTCGGCGATGGTGACATCCGTCTCGTGTCCGACTCCCGTGACGATGGGCGTAACGGCGGCGAAGATGGCGCGGGCGACGATCTCCTCGTTGAAGGCCCAGAGGTCTTCCAGGCTCCCCCCGCCGCGGGCGACGATGATGGTGTCGATACCTAACCGCCCGGCATGGGCGTCCAGCAGGGCGATGCCCTCGGCGACGGACTCCGCGGCGCCTTCCCCCTGCACCAGGACGGGCATCAGGTACACCCTCGCCGCCGGCCAGCGACGCTGGAGCGTGCGGCAGATGTCGCGGACGGCAGCCCCGGTGGGGCTGGTTATCACCCCGACGGCACGGGGGAAACGAGCCAGGGGCTTCTTGACGGCAGGGTCGAATAACCCTTCTCTTTGGAGCTTCTCGCGAAGCTGTCGAAAGGCCAGTTCCAGCGCCCCGGCGCCTCGCGGGGTCATCGACTCGACGTAGAACTGAAGCTGCCCGCGCGGGTCGTAGACATCCACGCGCCCCTCGGCCACCACCTCCAGCCCGTCGGCGGGGGTGAACCTCACGCGGGATGCAAATTGGCGAAACATTGCCGCGTCGATGGCGGCGTCGGCGTCCTTGAGGCGAAAATACATATGCCCCGACGAGTGCAGCTTGAAGTTGCTTATCTCCCCCACCACCGCCACACGCCGCGGGAAGGCATCCGCCAAGGCGCACTTGACCCGCGCGATCAATGCCGAGACCGTCAGCGTTGGAGGGGCTTCCTGCTTCAGCGGCGGCGGGGACGCTGCCTGGGCGACGGGCTTGGGCTTAACGTCCGTGCGGGCCGAGGAACCGCCCTTGGTTTTTCCCTTGATGTTGGAAGCGGATCGCCGCCTGCCACGCCGCGACGGCGGTTGGAGCGGATCGAAAAGTGGGAGTCCTGCCGAACCCATGACGGGTTCATTCTACCGGAGCATCGCGGGAAATGCACCCAACCGGGGCGATTATTCGATGCCGCCGACAGGTATCGACGCGCGGCAGATCGCCTCCGCCGTCACCACCGCTTCCGAGGCGAAACAGGCAATTCTGCCGTGCTGGTGGTCGCTGGCCAGGACCACCGCGCGTGGGGCGATAACCTCGCAACCGGATTCGACGTGCCGGTGGCCCAGGACGAACAGTTCCACCGCCAGTTCCGCCGCCAGGGTGTCCAGTTGCTCGGTGGTCTGACCCCGCCCCCAGGTCCATTCGTAAGCCGGACCGCCGCGGTGAAAATCCTCATCGACATAAGGGCGACCAAGAACCTCCGTACCCGCCGCCGCCATCCGTCCGGGAGAGGGAACCGAGTGAGCGATGAACGCCCCATTGGGACAGACCGCGGCCAGGGGAAAGGAGCGTAACATCTCCCCAACGGCCTCCAGCACGCCGGGGGCATCCTCTCCGTAGGCCGCTTCCAGGCCGGTGGTAAAGCCATTGCATGCTCCGCAACCGTCCTTGGCGATCTCCACCCCGCCGACCTGGGCCAGGTCGTGGTTGCCCATGACGAAGAGCACTTCCTCGGGGCTGTTGATCTTCAGCCTGGCCGCGCGTAACAACAGCTCGACGCTGCGGTCCAGGCCCGTCTGCGGGTCGGGCGGACCATGGATAATCTCCTGAAGCACCAGTCGTGTCGGCCGGGAGCTTTTCCGCCCGCAGAAACTGACGATCCTGGCCAACGCCTTGCCGTTACCGTGGATGTCGCCACCGACGACGACGCGACAACCGGCTTCGATGCGGACGACGTTGCCCTCCCGGCGTGGATCTTCCTTAAGGAGCCTGGCGGCTTGGCGAAAGATGTCCGCTGCTGGGTGTGCCACGGTGCGGCGTCCTAGGCGATCTTCAGCGCGTCGCGGATGAGCTTTATGCGAGCGATCACGTCGTTCATGCTCGCCGGGCGTTGGGCGGGATTGATCTTAAGACAGTCGGTCACCAGTTTGCCCAAGGAGGCGGGGACTTCGGGATTAATAGCGTCGGGGGGGGTGATGGACAAGTCGGTCATTAGCTGGTAGCCGCCCTTTTTGGGCAGAAAGGTCGGGATCGGTTTGCCCGTCATCGTCCAGTACAGCGAGGCGGCGAAATTAAAGACGTCCGTGCGGGCGTCCAGCGGTCGGCGATGGACCTGTTCGGGGGCGATGTAGTCGGGCGTGCCCTGGATCCGTGTCTTGACCGTTCCCACGGGGCAACTCTGCCCCAGGTCGATGATCTTCACCCCTCCATCAGACCCCACCAGGATGTTGTTGGGTTTCATGTCCGCGTGGACAAAGCCCCGCGAGTTCATGTAGGCCATCGCCTCCCCCACCTGGATAAAGATGCGGACGACTTCCGAGATGGCTTGAGGCCGCGCGCCCTGGACGGTGTTGCCATCGCAAAATTCCATCAGCAACTGAACTTCGCGAAGACGCATCCATCGTTTCAAGCGGCGGATGCGAAACATACGGCGGATGACCGGATGATCGAGCTTGGAGGAGACTTCGTACTCGTTGATCGCCTGCTCCAGGAAACGGTAATCGGCCACGTGCCGCTTGACGACCCGCTTCAGCGCGAATTCCTGGTTGTTGGCAAGGTCCCGCACCCGCCAGATAGTGCTCCGGGCGCCGCTGCCCAGGAATTGCACCACCTGAAAGCCCGGTACCTCCAATGTCTGGGCGGTACTCATAGTCTGGTTGTCTGGGTATGAGGTATCAATGAAATCCAAGTATGGCACGATTCTAGCAGCCTATCAATGGGAGGTTGAGCATAAAAAAAGCGGAATTCCACTCGAGCCGACACATTTCTATCGCCTGGAACAACCGCCAACCTCCGCCCGCAACGCCAGCCGACGTTCCGGCGGCTTTGCCTTCATGGCCCGCCAGGAGTATAATCCCTCCTAGTCGCCGAGACGGACCCCGCAGCCTTGCCGATATCATCAGGTTCTTCATCGGCAGGCCCGACCGGTGGAACTTGAGGTCTTTTCCCCCATGACCGGGCGTAACCGCAAACGGTTGTTGGTCATTGCCAAGACCCTGCTGGCCGGGGCGTTGCTGGCCTGGGTGGTCAGTCAGGTACATTGGCGCGACTACGTCGTATCCAAGTCCGACGGAAAGGCCTACGCCATCGGCCGGGTTTTGCCATCCGCCGAGGCGCCCCAAAAACTGATCCTTAGGACCGGGTTTCTCTGGTCGTCCGGGACAACCGCTCCGCGCGACCTCGCCGAGTTTGTCCCCCTTCCCAATAGCGCCCAGGTCATCCAACCGGGCTTAGCCTCCTGCATCGCCGACCTGAAGGCCGCCCTGCTGGCGGTGGCGATCGGAGCCAATCTGCTGATGATTCCCATATTGGCGCTGCGTTGGCGGCTGCTGCTGGCAACCGCGCGGATCGACGTATCATATTGGGAGGCGCTGCGACTGACCTTCCTGGGCCAGTTCTTCAATACCGTCGTGCCCGGAACGGTCGGGGGAGACCTGGTGAAGGCATACTACGTCTCCAAGCATACGCCCAACAAGGCCGCCGCGCTGGTCAGCGTGATGATGGACCGCGTGCTGGGTCTGACGGAACTGACGTTGCTGGCCTCGGTGATGCTGCTGGTGGTCTGGACAGCGGGGCTGGTCCCGGCTGGGGAACTCCGCATTCCAGCCACCCTGGTGGCCATAATTCTGTCCGGTATGGTGGCGGTGTTTGTCTTTCTCTTTAGCGGTCGTGTCAGACAGATGCTGCATCTCCAGAAACTTTATCAGCGCCTTCCGCTGGCCCACCACATCGCCTCGGCTGGAGAGGTCACCAGGCTCTATCGCCGTAACGTCGCCTCGATGGTCAAGGCCGTCCTCATCACCGTCCTCATTCATGTGACATGGATCAGTTCGATCTTCCTGACCGCCGCCGCCCTTTCGTTGCCGACGCCATGGCATGTCTATTTCCTATACATCCCCCTGATCTACACCATCGGCGCCGTGCCTCTGACACCCGGCGGCGTGGGGCTGGTGGAGAAGTTCTACCTGGTTTTCTTTGTCACGGCAGCCTGCTCCCCCAGCCGGGTATTGGCGCTGGCGCTGCTGGTTCGCCTGACCCCCATCTTGGTAAGCCTGCCCGGAGCGGTGGTGGCCATCACCGGAGCGAAACGGCCCAAGACCGAGGCGATGGAAGCCGAACTGGGCATAAAATAACATCGCTGTTTCCGCCTGGATTATCCACGACAAGGCCCTTTCCACCCCCGATTCACAAATCGGCGCAGTCCGCCGTCGCAAGGGCCTCCAATATGCTTCGATAGTGTCGATGGCATTATTTAAGTGCGGTACGGCAGTATCCGAAAACTCTCCAAGGGGCGTAGGAATGCGTGTGGTCCGTCACAACAAAAGGGCACGCCCATGCCAACGTTACAGGATTTGAATCCGCGACAGATCAACGAGGCCGTATTGGCTGCGGTGGAACGGCACGTCCCGGTGGCTGTGACCCTTCCGTCAGGACCGAGCTGGACGACGGTCAACGGCCGGGTGCTGGCCATTCGAAACGGGCATCTCTTGCTGGAACTTCCACCGACCGACACCGCGCCGGCGACGCAGACATTCAATCCGGCCGACAAGGTTGGCATAAGCTTCAAGCTCAAGCATCACAAACACATTTTCACCGCAACTGTCATCTGCAAGGAGCTTTTCCGGCTTGAGGACGCCAGGGAGGTTCCCGTATTGAGGCTTTGTCCTCCAAGAGAAATGCAGCGGTTGCAGCGGCGGGCCTATTTCCGCGTCGAGGTGCCCGGTAATCGTATCGTCCGCGCGTCGTTTTGGTTGGGCGGCAAGTCGCTGGAACCGACGGGCGGATCGCCCACAACCCCTGTCTGGTCCGGCAGGGTGGCCAACCTCAGCGCCGGAGGTTGCCAGGTGCAGACCGACCGAGGGGCCGCCGAGGCCCTGGAGGAAGGCGATGTCGTGGGAATGCGACTGATCTTCGGCGTGGCAGAAGAGACCGTCTACACCGATGGCGAGGTTCGTCACGCCGACGTGGTGGCCGACAAGACGTCCGTCGGTTTTAAGTTTCTCGGACTGGAACAGACCCAAGAGGGCGCCGCTATCCTGCAATTCCTGGCCCGCAAAATCTCCGAATTCCAGAAGGCCACCGAGACCGCCGTCTCCAGCAAGGCATAAAAGGGGTCGGTTCACCCTGTCCGTTCGCGGCGGTTAAATGACCTTTCCCCACTTTTCTTTAGCCGCGAACTATCGCGAACCACTTAGTGGCCCAAAGCGGCATCGCGAATTTTCCTAACCCAAGATTTTTTTCGGTTCGTGTTTGTTCGCGTCCGTTCGCGGCATATTATTTGTGGATGAATCCACCGCCATCGACTATTGAACAGCGACCCCGGGAGGCGTAACATCTCCGGGCATGTCCGCCAAGGAAGGACAGGACTTTTTCTATAGCGTTTGGGCGACCGCATGGGGCGCTGTCGGCGCCGTGGCCGGACCCAAGGGCTTGATTCGCTTCGTCCTGCCTCACTACACGCCCAAGGACCTTGGCGATCTGCTGGCTTGGGAACACCGCGGCGCCACGCGGGACGACAAACCCTTTGAAATGCTTATCCGACTCACGCGCGACTACTTCAACGGCCGGGCGACCGACTTCTCGCCCGTGGCCTGCGATCTTCCGGCGGAGTCGTCCTTTGCCGGAAAGGTCCTCCGTGCCTGTCGCGACATCGGTTACGGGCAGTCGCGAAGCTATCATATCCTGGCCGAAATGATCGGTCGAGCCGACGCCGCCCGCGCCGTGGCGACGACCTTGAGCAAGAACCGCCTCAGCTTGGTGGTCCCCTGCCATCGCGTCACCTATGCCGACGGCAGGATGGGAGGGTTTTCCGCCCCCGGCGGGACGGAGTTGAAGGCACGACTGCTGGAACTGGAACGAAACACCGCGCGGACGATTCCCGCGTAACATCGAAAGGACGCGATCATGGAATACCTGAGGTTTCTGCTGGTCCAGTACGCCGTAACGGTCGGATGGGCCATCGCCGGGGCCGTATCAATGGGTATCGGACTGGGCGTGGCGCTGAAAATCTTCACACTGCTGACGCCAAAGCTCGACGAGATGGAGGAGATTCGCAAAGGCAACATCGCCGTGGCGATCGTCCTGGCCGCCGTCGTGCTGGCCATGGCCGTCGTGGTGGCGGTGATGGTTATGCCCGAGGCAATGAAATGACCCGACTTCGGTTCGTAATCGGCCGAGTTGCCCGTCGCGGGCGTTGTCACACGATCCGGCCAGGCCAATCGCACCGTAGCGGAGAAGGAACATGAAGACCATCGGATGCCTTGGAGTTATCGCGCTGGTCGTCCTGGCGATCCTGTTTTTAACCAACACCAAGGATGCCACCGACGAGCAGAAGGCCCAGTTGGTCGGGCAGAAGGCCCATCGCGGCTGGAACATCATCAAGGTCTTCGCCCACCAGACCGCCCAGGGCTGGAAGACCGTCCCCGACGCCAACCAACCGGCTCGCCCGTGACATTTTCTCCACGGTTTTCACCGCTGTGTCGCCGTGGAGCGTGTCTTGCGCTCCAGCGGCCGGAGGCGCAAATGCAATTGATCCGCCGTGATCTCGACGCCTTCGACCCTGATCCGCCCTTGGCGCCACACGCCTTCGGGGACGATGGCCTCTCCGTCAATGGCGGCCGTGATGGCCTTGATCGCTGCCTCGCTCACCGCGGCGACCGCTCCTGTGGAGTTTTTCCACTCACCGGCCCGCTGCCGTGACGGGTTGGCCGAGTCGCTACCGGCCAGCATGTCCCTGACCTGCTGGAGCCTGCGATGGACCGCTTCTTCCGGAACGGCAAGGGCGCCGATCCGCATCTGCCCCAGGCGCACCCGCAGCCTGCCGTCGGGGGCAAATCGAAACGCCACGTCGGCCGAGAGTATCCGGTTGTCATGCCGCGCGGAGCGGACCATGAACGTCACGGCCCCGTCCCTCAGCGCCACGGCTGGATCGCACAGGCCCGCGGCGGCCATCATGCCTTCCACGTCTCCGCTGTGGCCCTCGGGAAGCAGCGCGGCGATTTCGTCCATCGAGGCCAGGTAGTTGTTCAGTTCCTCCTGGGTAACGGTCAGGTCAAACGCTTCCGTCCCCTGCGCCTGGCCGTCAAAATCCATCACTTTTCCATA
>PMBX01000105.1 GCA_003153915.1 Phycisphaerales bacterium | reverse complement strand
GGGGAAGCCTTCGACTGCGTCTGTAAGTATTCCCCCGCGCGACAAGGCTAGATACATAGAGGGCGAGAAAACCCCGCCATTATCCGTCGCGCATGCCTATTCGCCGCCGCCTTCCCTGGCCTTTGTGTTCTCGTCCAAGCCGCCAATGGAAAGGCCCTGCCGATCCCGGGAATCCATAGCCATCGTTTGGCGGCAATGATATACTTCCCACCACCGGCGCGGCGCCGGGGGACTTTGCGGAAAGACCGATGCTCGATCTGGAATACCTGGTCAAGACCTACGGATACATGGCCCTGTTTATCGGGACGTTCCTGGAGGGCGAGACGATCCTGATTATCGCCGGTATCGCCGCGCACACCGGCCTGCTGAACCTGTGGGGTTGCATCTTCTGGGCCTTCCTGGGCAGCATGACCGGCGACCAGCTTTATTTTTTTATCGGCCGATACAAGAGCGACTGGCTGCTGGCGCGAAAGCCCGCCTGGCGAGGGCGAATCGATAGGGTTTTGCGTAAACTGGAGCGCCACGCCAACTGGCTGTTGCTGACCTTCCGGTTCATGTACGGGCTGCGGAACATCATCACGCTTTCAGTGGGTATAAGCCGCATCCCCGTTTGGCGGTTCGCGGTCCTCAACGCTATCGGCGCGGCGATCTGGGCGATTACCTTCGGCGTGGGGGGGTTCCTATTCGGCGAGGCATTGGTCGATGTCTTCGAGGACGTCAGGCGGTATCAATTGGAGGTCCTGGGGGGCATCTGCCTGGTCGCCCTGGCCATCTGGTTGATCCGCATGCTCCGCCGCAGGAAGGCCGCCCGCGAAGCGTCACCGGACCAGTCTCCCCAAGGGCAAACCTAGAAAACGGCTGTCCGGTCATTCAACCCGCGCCCAACGGAGCTTGGCGGAACTGCTCCTGGGATTCCTTCGCACCTCATTGGAAGTCGGAGTAATCACTTGTGTCGAGGCGGTTTGGTAGACGCCTTCGGCCAGGCCGTTTCTAAACGAGTTCTTCACCAGGCGGTCCTCACCGCTGTGGAAGCTGATCACACCGATCCGCCCGCCTTTGCGGAGGCATCGCGGCGCGGCCGACAGCAGCGCCGCCAGGCTGCCCAACTCGTCGTTGACCAGGATGCGCAGGGCCTGGAACGTCCTGGCGGCGGGGTGCAGGCCACCGGGCACTTCCCAAGGCCGCCGCCGGGATCGCTGGGAAAAACCCTTGGCGGCCAGGACCAGCCGCGCCAACTGAGCGGTGGTGGCGATGGGCTGCACGTCTCGCTGAAGGACGATCCAGTCGGCGATCTTGGCGGCGTCCGGTTCGTCGGAAAGTTCCTCCATCGCCGCCGCGAGTTGCTCCCGCGGCAACTCGGCCAGCAGGTCCGCGCCAGTCCGGGCCAACCGGCCGTCCATCCGCATGTCCAGCGGGCCGTCGTGGGCGTAACTTACGCCGCGCGCCGGGTCATCCACCTGCATACTGGAGACGCCCAGGTCGGCAAAGATGATATCGAAGCCCTCCAACCCCTCGCCGGCCAGGACTTCCTCGATTTGCGCGAAGTTCCGCCGATGCAGGCTCACGGATGTGGACAAGCCCAGCGACGTGAGTCGCGCGGCGGTCCGGTCCAGTTCCGCACCGTCCACATCCAGGCCGACCAACCTGCCGGCGGATCCGACGCGCCGAAGGAACTCCACCGCGTGTCCGCCGTAACCGAGGGTGCAATCTGCGACCGCCTCACCGGCAGCGGGGTTCAGGCAACGCATCACTTCCTTCAATAGAACCGGAACGTGCGTACCGCCGGCCGTGCCGCGCCGGCGTGTGGGCTTTGGCTTGGAGAACTCGGCGGCCATGTTTAATAAAAAAACCTCACCAGTCCGCCAGGGAACCGTCATCATGCCAAAGCCTGGGGTTTTCCCATCCGCCGTCGTAGAGTTTCTCGCCCACGGCGTCCTCGTCCACCTCGATGCCCAGCCCAGGCCCGGTAGGCAGGGGGATGTAGCCGCCCTCGATGACGAAGGGTTTCTTGAGGTATCCCTCGCCCAGGCAGACATGTTCCTGGCAGAGGAAGTTGGGCGTGCAGGCATCCACCTGGAGGCAGGCGGCCAGGGCGATAGGCCCCAGCGGGCAATGCGGGGCGATGGCGCAGAAGTAGCTCTCGGCCATCGCGGCGATCTTGCGGACCTCGAAGATGCCTCCGGCGTGCGAGACGTCCGGCTGAAGTATCGCCGCCGCGCGTTTCTCCAGCACATCGCGGAAGCCCCACTTGGTGAAGAGCCTCTCGCCGGTGGCGATGGGTATGCTGGTGGCCCGTGCCACGGAGGCCAGGGCATCGACGTTTTCGGGAAGGCACGGTTCCTCCACGAACATCGGCTGGCAAGGCTCCAGTTCCTTGCACAGCCGGATGGCCATCGCCGGGCTGAGCCGCCCGTGAAAGTCCAGGGCGATTTGCAGGCGGTCGCCGGCGGCCTGGCGAAGCGAGGCAACGGCCTCCACGGACTTCTTGACGAACTCGGGGCTTTCGATGAATTCAACCGAGCCGAATGGGCAGGTCTTGACCATGGTGAATCCCTGCTCCAGGTTGGCCTTTCCGGAGGCGACGTAATCGCCCCAGGTCTCCCCATGCACCTGCCCGTAGACGCGGATCTTATCCCGCACCGCCCCGCCCAGCAGTTGATACACCGGAACGCCCAGGGCCTTTGCGGTGATGTCCCACATGGCCTGCTCGATGCCGCTAAGCGCGCTGGTGAGCACCGGTCCGCCGTGGTAGAAGGCCCCACGGTAGATTGCCTGCCAGTGGTGCTCGATGCGGCGGGGGTCCTGGCCGATCAAGTACCGGCCCATCTCTTCGACCGCCATCGCCGTGGCGCGCGACCAGCCCTCGACGATCGGTTCTCCCCAGCCGACCAGGCCCTCGTCGGTGTGCATCTTGAGGAAGACCCAGCGCGGCTTGACGAACAACGTTTCCAGTTTGGTGATCTTCATGGTTTTAGAAATCCTTCAAGAGAGACAACAATCCGCCGTCGGCCACCAGGACCGCGGCGTTGACGAACGAGGCGTCGTCGCTGGCCAGGAAGGCGATGGCGGCGGCTATCTCATCGGGGTTTCCGTGTCGGGCTAGCACCTGCGCGGGGTTGGCGCTGGGCTGCCAGGCGGCGCGGTCCGTTTCCCGGTTATTGGGTGGATACAGCGAGATATCGATGGTTCCCGGCAGGATGCAGTTGACGCGGACGCCGCGTGCGCCGTAGGCCACACCCGCCGCTCTCGTCAGGCCGCAGATACCGGCCTTGGCGGCGGCGTAGGCAAACCCGCCCGGCTGGGTCATCACCGCGTGTACCGAGGAGACGTTTACGACGCTGCCGCGCCCGCGGCTGAGCATGTCGGAAATCACCAACCGTGTCAGCAGGTACATGCTCTTGAGGTTGACGTCGATAACCTGGTCCCACAGGCTCTCGTCGGTATCCTCCAGAGAATGGAACCGCGTGATTCCGGCGTTGTTGACCAGCACGTCCACCCGGCCAAAGGAACGGATCGTCTCGTCGAAGATCCTCCGGCAGCCTTCCGCCTCCGCCACGTTTGCCTGGACGAAGACGGCCCGTCCGCCCTGGGCCTGTATCTCATCGGCGGTGGCATGACCGCCCTGGGCGTTGCGGTCGGCCGAGACGCAGACTGCGGCCCCTTCGCGAGCCAGGCGCAATGCCGTCGCCTTGCCGATGCCCGACGACGATCCGGTCACAATCGCCACCCTTTCTTCAAATCGCCGATCCATCCGAAACATCCTTTCAGGAAAATGTCGCTCTTGTTTACTTTAGAAGCTCCCGCAACTCAACGGTCCTGCCGACTTCCATCGCAGCGGCCGAGATGCCCATCTCCCTAACCGCGGCCAGAAACGGGCCTGGGTCGGCGGTGTTGGTGGCGAACATGCCGTAGTGCATGGGGATCGCCAGTCTCGGCCGCAGGTCGCCGACGAGCATCGCAGCCTCCTGCCAGGTCATGTTGCCCCACCGGCCATTGATGCAGACCGCCGCCAAGTCCATCACCCCGCCGGCCGACCGCCGCACGTCCCGGGCCAGTTCGTCAAAGAACAACGTGTCGCCGCTGATGTATACTCGCAGGCCCTCTGCCTCGGCCACCACGCCGATGGCGTCCCCCTCGTGTCGGGCCGCCGTGGCGGCGATGGAAAAGCATCCGTGGTCTAACCGCCCACCAGCCGCCAGCGCATCGCACCGCCCCTGCGCGACGCCCAGCCGTATCAAATGAGCGACCACTGCCGGCGGGCCGGCGAAGCGGCAATCGGGCCTGGCGAGGGCTATCGGCATGACCGTCTGCGGGTCCAGGTGGTCGTCATGGTCGTGCGTGCAGACCACCAGGCCGGCGGCCAGTGCTTGCGGGGCATAGGGTGGCGGGGACATCCGCTCCAGGCCCTTTGCCGCCAGGGCGTCGGACAGATACGGGTCCACCGCAACGCGACAGGCGCCGCTTTCCAGCAGGAACCCGCCCTGGCCCAGCCATGTCAGTTTCATTGCCGTCTCGCACTTGAATTACAGGTCGGCGGGGCTTCGGACCGGTAGGTCATCGAGCGAGGCCGAAGCGGTCCACGCTGAAGATTTCCGCTTCGTTTTTGCGGCGGTTGTCCTCTACGGCGCGGATCAGGCCCGCTTCGCCCGGATATCCCAACGGAGTCATGGTGACGACCTTGACGGCAGCGGGCACGCCCAGCAGCGCCTTGACACGTTCCTCGCCGAAGGCCCCGATCCAGCATGTGCCCAGGCCCTCGGCGACGGCGGCGAGGGTCAGGTGGTCCAACGCGATGGCCAAGTCGATGTCCACGCTGTTGCCATATCCGCCAATGCGTTTGTACGCCTGCTGTGGCAATCCGCAGGCCACGACGATCAGCGGCGCTTCGGCTATCCACTCCTGGCCGTTGGCCGCGGCGGCGACGTCCTGGCGGAGCTTGGCATCGGCCACCAGGATGAAATGCCACGGCTGATTGTTGCACGCCGACGGCGCATAGCGCAACGCCTGCCGCATCCGGGCCAAGACCTCCGTGGGGATGGGCTTGTTGGAGTATTTCCGCACGCTACGGCGGTTGACGATGGCTTCCATCACGTTCATGTTTTCTCCCTGTGTAGAGGAACCGTCGGGCAATGCCCGACCTTCTATTTACCTTGGACAACTCCCTCAACCACCGGCGCAACGCGGCTACGTCGGCGAACAGGTTGTCGGGGTCGTCATTGGCGACGAATTCCAGCAATGCCCAATGTTCGCGTCCCGTCTGCGATAGCAGTTCCAAATACCGCCGCCAGCGGTCCTGTCCCTGCTCCAGCGCCAGGCGATTATACCCCTGCCAGTGATACACATGCAAATTGGCCAGCCGGCCTAGCGCTGCCCGCAGACTCGCCAAACAATCGTCAAGCCCCATGTCCACCGGCGGCTGCCAGTACGTGCCTAAATTGGGTTTTGCGACGGCATCCAGAAGTTGCCGCGACGCATCCGGGCGATCGTTTAGCGTGCCATCGTGAAACTCAAAGGCCAGGGCGACTTTCCTCTCCGCGGCCAGGCCGGCGATACGGATGGCGTCGGCGACCACCCGACCACGGCAGGGGGCGTCGGCTTGTTCCGAGGAGACATTGCCCGCCCAGATGCGTATCATCGTGGCCCCCATCGCCTCGGCTGTGTCGAGCACCGGGCCGAAATTTTCCGGCGGGTCGGCACCGGCGCGGTAGTAGCTGCCGTAGGAGGCGACGGCCAAGCCCGCTTCCCGCGTCAGGCGTGCGGCCTCTTTGGCGCGGGCGATGTCGCCGTGCGGAACATGGATGTCCCCACCCCACTCGATGCCTTCCAGCTTCGCCTCCACGGCCAGGCGGATGATGTGTTCCACCGTCAGCTTGCGGAAGGTCACCGAGACCAGTCCGGGGCGAATCATTTTTCGCGTCTCCCCTGGCCGGCGAAGAAGGCGCGGGCCTGGGCCTCATCCAACGGTAGAGCCACCGGCCGATGCAGCGCCGCAGACATCTGTGCGGCCCAGCCAATCTCGGCGATGGGCGCGGAGTTGACGAAGCTCAGCGGCGACTTGACGTCCTTGCGAACGCATTGGACGAAGTGGTCCACCGCCGAAGCGGTCTGGTGTTGCATGACGTCGCCGCTGTCGGGCGTGGTGGCCTCCGCCGGCCAAGCCAGCGGGGCCAATCCCGCCTCGGCGCAGCGTTGTGCGTCCAACGGCCAAACCCATTGACCGTTTGTGGACCGCTTTGACCAGTAGCGGACCTTGGCCGGCCGATCGGCGAAGGAGTCGAACATGAACGCCCCCTCCGTGCCGTATAGATTATGTGCGGCGTCATAGCCGTTTCCGCTGTCGATATTGCCGAAGCAGAAGCCCGTCGCTCCGTTGTCGAAACGCAGCAAGATGTTCCAGATCGGTTCGGCCTCGAAGGATCGCGCCTGGGCGGGCATGTTGGTGGCGTAGACCTCCACCGGTTTGGCCTGGGCGGCCATGATATAGACCATCGCCGAAAGCCCGTGCACCACGCCCATGCCGATGGCGTCGCCCATGATCCGTCGGTCCAGCTTCCATGCCTTCGACCCGGCGATGTTGATGGGGTGACGGTAGTTGACCTGAATCTGCGTGATCTTGCCGAATTGCCCCTCTGCCGTCATCCGCCGCAGCAGCGTCTCCATCGTGTCGAAATACAGGATGTAATCGACCATCGTAATCAAACGGGGGTTGGCCTTCTCCAGGGCGATTTGCTCCAGGTAGTCGGGGAATTCCGTCGCTGCGGGCTTTTCGCAAAAGACGTGTTTGCCCGCGCGGAGTGCCTGGATCGCCTGCGCGCCGTGGAACCCATTGGGGCTGACCACCCAGATGGCATCGACGGCGGGGTTGCCCGTCAGCTTGGCCAAGTCGCCCACCAGGAGATCAGCGGGCAGGCCCAGTTGAGCCAGCACCTCGCGTCCCTGCTGGGCGTTGGGTTCAAAGACGGCAAGCACTTCCACGTCCTGCCGTTCCGCCAGGCGCTTCAGCAGGGTCTGTCCCATCCACCCCACGCCGACGAAACCGGCCTTGAGCTTGTCCATGCCATGTGCTCCCACGGCCCCGACGGGCGGGGCCAACTTATTTCTTCTTGCTGCCGGGCCTGCCGACCAGCCGGAGGGCGTTTTTATAGTAAATCTTGTCGTGTACTGTCTTTGGTAGTTTCAGCGTCCGCAGAAAATCGTGCAGTTCCGTGCCGTAGTAGTCCCGCCCGAACAGCAACTTGTCGGCGAATCGCGTGAGAAACTTCCTGGCATGGGCCGGGTCGCGCTCGAGAGCAAATCGCCCCGAGCCGGCCGAGAGGTCTGCGTATAGGTTGGGGTACTTCTCCATCGCTGCGATCAGCCTGCCGCCGGGGGTGACCTTGCCGCGGGGATAGGCATTGGGATCGCCGTCGCCGTCGCCGCTGATTTCCCGCCAGAAGCCCGGGGCGTGTCCAAGGAAGATCGTATCGGGGCATGCTTCCAGCGCCCGCAGAACGTTTTCTATCGTCCCGCCGTACCAGTGCGGAGAGTAGGTCTTTCCGCCTTTTCCGTCGGCGGGGTAGGGGATGTCGATGTGGAAGATCACGGGGCAGCCCAGCCTGCCAGCGCGGCGAAAGAGGTTGATGCATCGCGGGTCGTCGATCAGCATGCGGAATTTCCACTCCCCGCACACCCGAGCGCCGTGCATGTGGTAGGCGGCCTCGAACATCTCCGACGCTTCCGGGATAGCCGGATCGGGGCAATAGCCCACCACGACCCGGTTGGGGTAGCGATCCCGCATAATCAGCAGGTCCGCCAGCGTCATGCCTGGTGAGTGGCCGCGGGGGTGGACCGTCGCGGGGTTTAAGGTGCCCAGGCCCGCCGTCGCCTCCCCGGGTGGAATCTCCCAGGTGAGCACCCAGGCGAAGTCGATGCCGTGGGCATCCATGTCGGCGATGAGGTCGGCGTCGTTCTTCTTATGCCAGAAAACGTGCTGATGGATGTCGATAATCATGTTTGTGGCTTCCTTTCGCCAGGCCATGCTAACGGCTGACCTGGAGACTGATTTCCTTCCCGTCGCGGCTGCTGGCGTTGGCGGCCTCCATGATCGCCACCGCCTCCAGCATCTCCTCGTTCGGCACGTCGGATCGCCCTTGTGGCAGGCTGCGGAGTATGGCCTCCAGCAGGCCGGCGTAGTAGGGCCTGGCCACATTGTTCATGTCCAGGAACCGCGCGCCCTTTTGCCTGTGGACCACCACGCCGAACTGCCCATGAGAGGTTCGCATACCGCGGAGGCAGGCCGAGCGCTGCGGATCCCACTGCATGGAGACCAGGTCGAAACCGTCGTCGGCCAGTGAGCGGACTTTCCGGCAGCCCGGCCCCATCGCCGCAACGATCATCTCGACGGCATGCACGCCATACCAGAACAACCCCGGTAGCGCCGGTTCCTGGGGCGTTGGGCCGAAGGCGTCGCAGGCGACAATCCCGCCCCAGGCGGCGTCGCCTTTCAACAATGCCTGGAATTCGTCCGCGTAGCGAAGCGCCGAGCAGCTCATCACTGGCGCACCAGCCTTATCGGCTGCCTTGAGGATGGCCTGGGCGTCGGTGAGGCTGGTGGCAAAAGGCTTGTCGATGAACGTGGGACGAGCGAGAGGTGCGATCCGCTCGTACAACTGGCGGTGTTGCTTGCCGTCAACGGCGGTCATTATCACCAGGTCGCTACGCTTGGCCACTTCCTCCGGGCTGGAGAGCATCTCGACGCCCAGTTCCTCCCGCAGCGTCTTGGTGAAGCCCTCCACGCGGGCATAGCTGAGCTTGAAATCGTTGGAGACGCCCGGATAGCCGAAACACGCCCTGGCCCCGGAGACATGGTAGGGGTTGTCGGCCTTGTTGAGCAATTGCGAAAAAGCCACGCAGTGCGAGTTGTCCAGCCCGATCAAACCGACTTTCAATTCCGCGGCCATGCCTTGTTCCTTTCGTGGTTGTCGCTCGCCGGGGCGGTCAGTCTCTGCCGGCACATCGTATTGTCCGTCGCACCAGCGGGCCATTGAAAATAACACCCGGACGTGGTAACGCAAAGCGTCGAATCCGATTCAGACCAATCAGGTCCGCCGGCGCCGCAAGGGCGTGGACCGTGGCAACGGCATGGACGCGGGAGAATTTATGAACATCGTCATCAAGGAAACCAAGCAGCAACTAGGCCAGGCAGCCGCGCGCTGCGGCGCTGACGCTATCCGCCGCTCAATCGTCCGTCGAGGACAGGCCGACATCATCGTGGCCACCGGGATGTCCCAGTTTGAGATGCTCGATGCTCTCGTGGCGGAAAAGGACATCCCCTGGAATTGCGTGACAGGTTTCCACCTGGATGAATACATCGGTCTGGCGATCACGCACCCAGCCTCGTTCCGGCTATATCTTTGGCAGCGGTTCGTCAGCAGGTTGCCCCTGCCGATGCGGGCCTTTCATTTCATCGACGGCCAGGCCGATCCCCAGGCCCAGTGCCGCCGCCTGGGCGANNGTCGCCGACCTGGACGAGGCCTGCCGCCGCCAGCAACTCGGCGAGGGCTGGTTCCCAACCCTCGACCTCGTGCCCCGCCAGGCTATCTCCATGTCGATCTCCCAAATACTGGCCGCCGAGAAGATCGTCTGCACCGTCCCCGACGCGCGCAAGGCCAAGGCGGTCGCCGCCGCCGTCAAGGGACCGGTCACGCCATCGGCGCCTTGCTCGATCCTACAGCGACACGGCGACGTGAATCTTTTTCTGGATCCGCCCGCCGCGGCTTTGTTATAGGGGCGAATGAAAACCATTCCGTATGGTTTTCTGGCATGTTTGAAAGTCCGTTCTCTCACCTTTTCTAAGCCGCGAACAAACGCGAACCATTTGGTGGCTCAAAGCGGCATTGCCAACCGGCTTGAAGAATCCGGAAGATTCATGTTCGTGTTCGTTCGCGTCCGTTCGTGGCTAAAAATATGCCTGAAAACCATGCGCTCGTTCGCCAGTGGGACTTGTTCTCAAGGCCCCGCCGGTTAGAATACGACGGATGGACAGGCAGTATATTCGCAACTTCAGCATCATCGCCCACATCGNNTCCTCGACGACATGGACCTGGAGCGAGAGCGAGGCATCACCATCAAGGCCTCGGCTGTCACGATCGACTTCGAGCACAAGGGGCACACCTACATGCTCAACCTCATCGACACGCCGGGGCACGTTGACTTCCACTACGAGGTCAGCCGTGCCCTGACCGCATGTGATGGGGCGCTGCTGGTGGTGGACGCCTCCCAGGGAGTCGAAGCGCAGACGGTCGCCAACGCGCACCTGGCCACGCGGAACAACCTGGCGATCGTCCCGGTGGTCAACAAGATCGACCTGCCGGCGGCCCGGCCCGATGACGTGGCGATGGAGATCGAGCGATTGCTGGCCACGCCCGCGGAAGATTGCGTCTTCGTCTCCGCCAAGACAGGCGTGGGGGTGGATGAGATGATGGCCGCCATCGTGGAGCGCTTGCCTGCCCCGACGGGCGACGAGGAAGGCCCCACCACCGCGCTGGTCTTCGACAGCACTTACGACGACTACCGCGGCGTGATCGTTTACGTGCGCGTCTTCAGCGGGCGCCTGCGCGTGGGCGACAAGGTCCGCATGATAGGCGC
>PMBX01000083.1 GCA_003153915.1 Phycisphaerales bacterium | reverse complement strand
CTGTTTGTATTTCACCAGGGCGATGTCCGGTTCGATGCCCGTGGTGTCGCAGTCCATCATGAATCCGATGGTCCCGGTGGGCGCCAACACGCTGACCTGGGCGTTGCGGAACCCCAATTGCTGTCCGGCCGCCAAGGCCTGATCCCAGCACTGCCCGGCAGCCTGGAGAAGCTCGCTGGGACAATGTTCCCGCGAGATTTGATCCACGGCGGACCGGTGCATGGCTATGACCTTCAACATCGCCTGGCGATTCTTGCCGAATTGGGCGAAAGGCCCTAATCGGCTTGCCAATTCAGCGCTGGTCTGGTAGGCGATGGCGGTCATGACGGCTGTGATGGCGGCAGCGTAGGCCCGGCCCGGGTTGCTGTCATAGGGCAGCCCCAGCGCCATGACCATCGAACCGAGATTGGCGTAGCCCAGGCNNGCCAGGTTGCAGGCCGAGTCGTTGACAAACATGTATTCGCTGCACGGATTGGACGCGCAAATCTCGCCGTTGTTGGGACAAGTGTGCCAGCGGTTTATGGTGGTATGGTATTGCACGCCAGGGTCGCCACAGACGTGCGTGCCCTCGGCGATAAGCTTCAGCAGGTCGGCCGCCTTGTGAGTGTCCATGGGCTTTTTGGTGGTCACCGCGAAGGTCGTCCAATCTCCACCGCTGGCGGCCGCTTCCATGAACTCATCCGTCAGTCGCACCGAAAGATTGGCGTTCTGGTACATCACGGAGCTGTAGGCATCGCCGTTGAACGAACCGTCGTAGCCGTGCTCGATCAGCGCCCATGCCTTCTTCTCCTCGTTCATCTTGCATTCGATGAACTCCCGGATGTCGGGATGGTCGCAGCGAAGCGACTGCATCTTGGCGGCGCGGCGGGTCTTTCCGCCGGACTTGATCACCGCGGCAATCTGGTCGTAGACCCGCATGAAACTCAATGGCCCGGAAGGCTTCCCGCCGCCGGAAAGTTTCTCCCGGCTGCTGCGAAGCGTTGACAGGTCCGTCCCCGTGCCAGAACCGTACTTAAAGAGCATCGCCTCGGCGTGCGCGAGGCGCATGATGTCTTCCATTGTGTCCTGGACGGACTGGATGAAGCAGGCCGAGGCCTGCGGGTACTCGTAGTTCCTCAGCGTCTTGACCGGGCGCGACATCGCCGCGTCCCAATGGTAGTTGCCTTCCGAACCGCTCACGCCCGACTGATGGAATAGTCCGACGTTGAACCAGGTCGGCGAGTTGAACGAGGCGTACTGGTTGACACAAAGGTAGGTCAGTTCCTGATAGAACCGCTCGGCGTCGTCGGGGCTTGCGAACAGGCCATCGGCCTTGCCCCAGTCGGCGATGGTGCGCGTGACACGATGAATCAGTTGCCGGACGGAACGTTCGCGTTGGGGCTTGTCTTTCTCGCCGTAGAAATATTTGCTGACCACCACGTTGGCGGCCAGTTGGCTCCACTCGCTGGGCGTCTCCACGTCCTGCTGTTCAAAGATCACCCCGCCCTTCTCGTCGGTGATCTTGGCCGTGCGCTTCTCCCAGACGATCTGGTCGAAGGGATGCTCTCCTGGCGTGGAAAACACCTGCCGGATGGTCAACCCATCCTGGGCGGATCGACAAGAGGAAGATTCCGCCCCGCCCGCGCCCTGATCCGTCGATTTAACCGATTCCCCAACCGTCATATGCACTTCTCCAGACTCAAGTGGAGTATTTGTTTTCTGCCCGGCCCTTCGCTTCGCCGCCCGCCGCGCGTCAGCTTTCCACGCGAGGCGCCAAAACCTTTCAAACATCTCCGCTCTGTTACTGACGGAGACCGTAGAACCGCACACAGCACCGCCTTGCCGCGAAGTGACATCGAACGCTCGGATGATACCCCATATGTAGTACCCGTCAACATAAAAACGCCAAAATATTGTATCATTTCATAATTAGCCACACAGCAAGGGATTAGACATATTCGCACCGCCTTGCCAACAGCAGCCAACAGCTAACACAATCCTAACACAAGACACGAGGCATTGTCAAGTATTTCTATATGTTGGGGTTGATTTTTTTATAGCGCACAACCTGTGAGTATTTGTTGATAATTTTGCACATCAACCATTCCAGCCACCAGGAAGGCCTTTTCGACCCCCTCGGCAAAGAAAGAAAAAACCTTGCCGCCAGTCCTGCTCCCGAGACGATCTCTTTACTTCCCACCAGCGGGAGACAAGAATGGCTCGCGGTCACATAAGGCAGCGCCCTTGGCAACGGAAGCGATCAAGCCCGTGTACGTGTTGTTCGGAGAAGATGCCTTCCTCCACGATCAGCATCGCGCGCAAATCGTGGAAGGCGCTCTGGGCGACGCCGACCCGCAACTGTGTCTGAGCACTCTCGACGGGGACGCGGAGCTGGAATTGGCCGCCGTGCTCGACGAGCTACGAACGCTGCCGTTCCTGGCGCCGCGACGAATCGTCATCGTCCGCCAAGCCGATGATTTCATCGCCGCGCATCGTGAGGGCCTGGAGCGGTATGTCCAAGAGCCTTGTTCCAGCGCGACGTTGATCCTGCTGGCGGCAGCGTGGAAAACCAACACCAGGCTCCACAAGCTGGTGCAGAAGGCCGGCCGCATCATCGACTGCTCCTGTCCCCAGGACGCCAGGCTGGGGCGATGGCTCACCGACGCCGCGGCCAAGAGAAAAAAGAAAATCGATCCCGCAGCGGCTGAATTGCTGGCGGAATGGATCGGCAACGACCTAGCCGCGCTTGACGGGGAGATCGAAAAACTCTCCTCGCACGCCGGCCCGCGAGAAACCATCACGATGGAGGACGTCTCGGCGATCGTGACCGCCACGACCGGTCCGGTGGCCTTCGCCTTGACCAACGCCCTCACCCGCGCCGACGCGCCGGGGGCCTTGAAGGCGCTCTACGGAATGCTCCAGACACGCGGGGAGGAGTTCCGCGTCCTTGGCTCTCTCGCCTGGCATTTGCGGCGCGGCTTGGCGAGCGGGCAGAAACTCCGGGCCGGCCAACCGCCGGAGGCGGCGCTTCCTTGGATGCCCGCTCAAGAGAAGCAGGCATTCCTGGAAATGATCAGGCGGCGAGGCCCGTCGGGATTGATGCGAGACCTCCGCCGGCTGCTGCAAGCGGATCTGGCGATGAAGACTGGCGCGGATCCCGTGGCGACCTTGCAGGACTTAGTTACCGGCCTCTGCCGGTCCTGAGGGGTCTGCTCAAGAAATACGGGAAAATCACCGCGCGGTCATTTCCTGATATGGTTCCACGTGGGCGATGACGGCCACCAGCGCCCGGCCGCCCGCCACAACAGACCGATGACGATCTTGGTGTTCATCAGCACCACATTGAGCAAAAAACTGCCCCAGGTTATGCCGCTAGGGGTCATCCAGAAACTGCCCGCCGGTTGGGATTCCTGGGTGGCGTTCATGCGATCTCCAAGCCTTCTGCCAAGCCTCAATACCTTACAGTGAACGAGTGCAGATCGCCCGTGGCCGGGACGGTCTGTTGCGTCCATCCGGTCACATAGTCGCTCATCCGCCGTCTCAGTTCAGCCAGGAACGCCTCGATCTGCTGGGTTTGGCCCTCCACGACACATTCCACCCTGCCGTCGGGTAGATTGCGAACATATCCGGCCACATCAAACTCCCCCGCCACCCGGCAGGCCGTGTAACGAAAGCCTACCCCTTGCACGCCGCCTTCGAACAATACTGTCCGCCTCTGGAGGGACATCTCTCGCTCTCCGACCACTCTGGCGGGCAAGCATGATAACGGATAAATCGTTGTGTCGCAAAATCATCTCCATCTATACTGTTGCCGGCCGCAACGGCAACGAACATTGGGAAGGCATCAGGCGACGATGATTCACAGGGCGTTAATACCGATCGCGGGGCTGGGAACGCGGATGGGGCCGCTGGCCCGCGTCGTGCCCAAAGCGATGTTCCCTCTAGTGGACGGGCGTGGGCGCATCCGCCCCATCGCGCACTGGATCTGCGCCGAGGCGGCCTCTGCCGGGATCGACCAGGTCGCCCTGATCGTCTCGCCCGGCCATCTGGATACCATCCGAGCCTACTTCGCCGCCGCCGCGGGTAAGACCGCCGACCTACCCCAGGACATCGCCTACATCCCCGCCGAACCACTGGGTTTCGGATACGCAGTGCTGCGCGGCGAGGAGTTCGTCGGTGGAGAAAAGTTCCTGGTGTTCCTCGGCGACCACGTTTACCTGACCGATCCGGGCAGTCCCTCCTGCGCGAAGCAGGTGGCTGCGGCGTTCGAACAATACGGCGGCGCGGCGATGATCGGTATGCAGGCCGTCGGCAGTGAAGAACTGCCGCTAGTCGGGGTTGCCGCGGGGCAACCGATGGGCGGACACGTCTACCGCTGCACGGCGATGGTGGAAAAGCCCGACCTTGCCACGGCGCGGCTGCGATTGGCCACCCCGGGCCTGGGTCCGGACCGCTTCCTGGCCCACTGCGGCATTTATGCCTTCACAATGGCGATCTTCGACTGCCTTCGCGCCGTCCAGGCCCGCATACCCGCTGGGCAAGAACTCCAACTCGCTTCGGCGCAATCGCTCCTGCTGGCCGGGCGAGGCGACGACTACCGCCTCACCCAGATCGCAGGACGGGCCTTCGACACCGGCACCCCAGCCGGATATGCCGCCGCGCAGACGGCCTGGTCGGCTGGCTGAGTCAAGCCTTTTCTTGACAGGCCCGCGCCATGCGACTACAGTTGGCCCCATGAAACGGGCCGTTAGCTCAGTTGGCTAGAGCGCCTGCTCGACACGCAGGAGGTCACTGGTTCAAGTCCAGTACGGCCTACCAATGGGGTTTACCGTATACATCCTGAGGCCTTTGGGCGGTTGGGGCTTGTACATAGGCCATACCCAAGACTTGGAACGACGGTTGACACGGCACAACCATCCACTCGAAAAGGGATACACGGCCAAGCGAGGGCCATGAGGGTCACTCCAAAACGGCTCGGATCCGGCGGATTCCGGCGCTGCACGCTTCTTCTTTGACGATTCGCAAGTGTCCCAAATCGGCTGTGTTCTTCACGTGCGGCCCGCCGCAGACTTCCTTGGAGAAACCCTCAATGGTGTAAACCTTCACCTGTTCGTCGTACTTGGCCGCAAAGAGAGCCATTGCTCCGGCTTTTTTAGCCTCCTCCAGGGTCATCACCTCAAATGTCACAGCAAGTTTCCTGGCAATGGCATCGTTGACGATGTCCTCCACGCGCTTGATCTGTTCCGGCGTCATCTTTGTTGGATAGGAGAAATCGAATCTCAACCGCTCTGCCGTGATATTCGACCCCTTCTGTTTCACGTCGTCGCCCAGGACCATCTGAAGAGCGCGGTGGAGCATATGGGTTCCCGTGTGGAGACGGGTCGTGGCCTCTGAATTATCCACCAGTCCGCCTTTGAAAGTCTTTTCGGCTCCCTGCTTGGACAACTGGCGATGTTTCTCGAACGCCTTCTCGAAACCGGCGATATCCACCGTCATCCCGTCCTCACGACACAGTTCCTCCGTGAACTCGATGGGAAAGCCGTAGGTGTCGTAAAGCTTAAAGGCCACGCGGCCGGGAAGTGCGGCTTGGCGGTGGGCCTTCATTTGCTCAATGACCTTGTTGAACTCGGCCATGCCACGATCGAGGGTCTTTTCGAATTTCTCCTCTTCGGCGATCAGCTCGCGCGCAATCCGGTTGCGATTGCGCTCCAATTCAGGATAGACGTTGCGATATTGCTCGATGACGGTCTCGGCAATGGAAGCCGAAAAACCCATCCCCAGTCCCAGTTTCTTACCGAACCGGACCGACCGGCGGATCAACCGCCTCAGGACGTATCCCTGTCCCAGATTGCTGGGTACAACGCCCTGATCGTCGCCAAGGATGAACACCGAACTCCGCAGATGGTCGGCCACGACACGAAACGCACGATCTGTCTGCGGATCCTGGCCGGCTTGCCGGCCAGTCAAGCGTCCAATCGCCGCAACAGTCGGAGCAAACAGTTCCGTTTCATACACGGACGCCTTTCCCTGCAACATGGCCGTCGTCCGTTCGACCCCCATTCCCGTGTCTACGTTGTGCTGCTTGAGCGGAACGAATTCTCCCGCGGCGGTCTTGTCAAACTGCATAAAAACGTCATTCCATATCTCGAAGTACTTGCCGCAGGAACATCCAGGCCTGCACGCGGAACCGCAGGCCGCCTTGCCCGTGTCCACGAACATCTCGGTATCAGGCCCGCACGGACCCGTCTGGCCAGCCGGCCCCCACCAGTTGTCTTCTATCGGAAGCCGGTAGATGCGCGACTCGGGAATCCCCATCTTCATCCAGGCACGAACCGATGTTTCGTCGGTCGGTACTAGTTCATTGCCCCGGAAAACCGTCACAGACAGTTGGTCCGGGTTGAAAGCCAGGTACTTTGGCGACGTCAGAAACTCGAACGACCAGGAGATCGCCTCTTCCTTGAAATAGTCGCCCAGCGACCAATTCCCGAGCATCTCGAAGAAGGTCAAGTGCGAGACGTTCCCGACGCTATCAATGTCGCCGGTGCGAATGCACCTCTGGCAATCGCAAAGCCGTTTCCCCGCCGGGTGCGGCTCGCCCAGCAGATACGGTACGAGCGGATGCATGCCCGCCGTGGTGAAAAGGACCGTCGGGTCATTCTGTGGGACGAGGGAACTACCCGATATTACCGCATGGCCCTTGCCTTCAAAGAATCCCAGGTAGAGTTCCCTCAGTTGGCTTCCCGTCAATGCCTTGCTCATAATCGCTCACATTTCCCGGATTAATTCCCGCCGACAACCTTCATCAGCGGTTCCCTCGCCCAGGCGACGGTCGCGTCGCGGCTGTGGCGGGGCGGGAATCATTCTAGTGTTCCCACCGGCGGGCGCAAAGCGGCTTTTATATCGTCTTGAGCGATTGGGCCGCCGGGAACGGTGGTCCGCAAAAGGCGACGATCTGCGTTGTGAAAGCACCCGGTGAAACGGTAAAATACCCCCTTTACACACCACGCCGGAGAGCAAACATGAAGGTCTGGATCAACGGAAAGCTGGTTGACAAGCGAAGCGCTAAGCTGAGCGTCTGGGACCACGGAACCTTGTACGGAGACGGGGTCTTCGAGGGCATCCGCGTCTACAATGGAAAGGTTTTCCAGGCGCAGGCCCACATCGACCGTCTGTACGATTCCGCCAAGCATATCCGCCTGGCCATCCCCTACACCAAGCAGGAGATGACCGACTGCATCTATGAGACGCTCCGCGCCAACGGCCAAGCCGACGCCTACGTGCGCCTGGTGGTCACGCGGGGCGAGGGCTACCTGGGGCTGAACCCCTTCCTGTGCCTTCGGCCCAACGTGTTCATCATCACCGACCAGATCAAGATGTATCCCCAGGAGATGTATGACAACGGGATGGCCGTCATCATCGCCAAGACGGTCCGCACGTCCCCGCAGAGCCTCAGCCCTGCCGTCAAGAGCCTCAACTACCTAAACAATATCATGGCCAAGATCGAGGCCATCGACGCAGGCGTGGCCGAGGCGATCATGCTCAACGAAGCCGGGCAGATCGCCGAGTGCACCGGCGACAACATCTTCATCGTCCGCGACGGCGTGGTGATTACCCCCCCGCCGGAAGCGGGCATACTCATCGGCATCACGCGGGGCGTGGTGATAAAACTGGCGGGCAAGCTGGGCCTGACAATGAAGGAGCAGACGGTCTGGCCGAAAGACCTTTATCAGGCCCAGGAGTGCTTCCTGACCGGAACGGCCGCCGAGGTCATCGCCGTCACCAAGATCAACGACAAACCCATCGGTGACGGCCGCGTCGGAGGGGTGACTCGTAAACTCCTGGAAGCCTTCCGCCAGTACATCCGCCAGGGAAATTGGTAGCACCCCTGCCGACTTGGATTCGCCCGGTCGGCACTCAGAGACGCGCCGCTCATGGCGGGGCTATCGGTTGGAGATTGAATGAAGACCATCGCATTGCTGCTGGTATCCAACGTGTTCATGACGGCGGCCTGGTATGGCCACCTGAGGTTTAAGAATACGGCCTTGTGGAAGGTGGTGCTGGTCAGTTGGCTCATCGCTTTTGTGGAATACTGCTTCCAGGTTCCGGCCAACCGCATCGGGCATTACCAGTTTACGGCGGCCCAACTGAAGACCATCCAGGAGGTCATCACACTGGTGGTTTTCTGCGTGTTTTCGATCTATTACCTGCACGAACCGCTGCGGTGGAACTATGTGGTGGGCTTTCTGATGATTATCGGAGCGGTGTTTTTCATCTTTGCCTTCAAGAGTCCCGCCAGGTAGGGGGCAAGTATGCCCCAAGGAGTACGAATCATGGCGCGCTGCCGGAATCTCACGTTGGTCCTGATGGTCCTGGGAATTTTTGCCACCGAGGCGGCCGCCTGGCACGGCAGGGGTCACGACCTGGCCACGCGGGTTGCCCTGGCGGCGCTGCGAAACGACGTGCCGGCCTTCTTCGTCGCCGGGACGGATACCATCGCCCACTGCTCCCTGGACGCCGATGCCTTCACCCGCCCTATCGCCCCGGCCGAACTCCACGACCAGGAGGCCCCGGAGCATTATTTCGACATGGAGTTGCTGGGTGGTTCGCCGGTACCGGCGAACCGGTACGCCTTCATTGATTTCTGCGCTGCCAAGGGGCTGAAGCCCAACAAGATCGGCCTGCTGCCCTACGCGGTGGTGGAATGGACCCAACGCCTGACCGTGGCCTTCGCCGAGCATCGCCGCTGGCCGGAAAATCCGGCCATACGCGCCAAGTGCCTGGTCTACGCGGGCCTCCTGGCCCACTACGCCGAAGACCTCACCCAGCCGCTACACCTGACGATCCACTGGGACGGACGGGCCAGGGCTGATGGAAATTCCCCGCGAAGCGGCATCCACAACAAGGTGGACGCCCTGTTGGGCAAGCTTCCTGTCGATCCCGGTTCTGTCGCCAAGGGATGGCCCATCAAGCCGCTGGGCGAGCTGTTGCCCGCCGCCCTGGCGGAAATCGCCCAAGGGAGGACACTGATCGACCATGTATATGAACTGGAGGCCCAGTTGCCGGGTATGGATGAGCCGCTCGATGCCAGTGGCAAGGCCGCCGACTTCGCCAGGGAGCGTCTGGACGCTGCCGGTAAGTTCCTGGCCTCCCTGTACCTGACGGCCTGGCTGGACAGTCAAAAGATCACGCTTCCACCGTGGTACCGACAGGGAACGCTCGCCGGACAACTCTCTCAGGATGCCAATGCCCCGGCAGGCAAGGTCCTTTATCGCAGCCAATCCCTCCAGAAGACCAACTCGCCCTGACGGGCCGGCAACGGATCTACCCGGTCACAAACCGTAGGTTTCCCTTGACCGCCCCGGCGGCTTGGCAGACAATGCCCATCCCTGTAAATAAAATAGCGCCGCGGGCGTCTTGCCCACGGTTCCCGACGGTCTGAAGATATTGGCAAGCCGGCGGCCTTGGCCGCACGGCATCATTTGGGACAATTATGGAAATCAAAAACCTGCCGTTGAAGTTCGCGTTCGTGGCCGTGTTGATTGCCTTATGCCTGGGGTCGCTGTGGACCAACGGTCTGCGGCTGGGTATCGACCTCCGCGGCGGACACAGCCTCATCTACGAGATACGCACCAACGAAGCTGAAAAGATCCGCCTCCAGGAAAGCGCCAAGGCCCTGGAGGCCAAACTGGCGGATCCCAACCTCGCCCAACAGCAACGAGAGGACACTAAGGAATCCCTCGGCCGGCTCAAGGGAGACATCGCCCGCTACGAGGCCGCCGGCACCGATGCGGGCAATCTCGCGGAACGCATGATCAGCGTGCTGAAGGATCGCGTCGATCCGCAGGGCCTGCGGAGCCTGGAGTGGCGCCCCCTTGGTCGCAGCCGCATCGAAATCCGCATGCCCGCCGGGAAGGAAGAGACCCTCGCCGACAAGAACACCTATATCTTGGCCCTGGAGGCACTGGAGGCGGGGAACATCCAACGTAATGAGATCCGCCGCCTGCTCCAGACACCTGGCCGGGAACGCGACGCGGAAATCAAGAACTTGGCCGGAGGAAGGCCCTCCGTCGAGAAACTCCTGGGCGAGATGATCGTCGCAAATGACGTGGTCCAGAAGGCCCGCAACGACGCCTCCACCGCCAAGGCAGATGCACGCGACAAGGCCAAGGAGGCCCTGGACACCGCCATTATCGAATACGACAAGAAGCTCGAGGAAATCGACAGGACCAATGTCAATCCCCAGGTACTTCAGTCCATCCTGGCCAACTATGTCTCTCCCAACGAGGAAGAAGCCGTCGGCAACAAGGCCGAAACCAAGGCGATGCGCGAGCGATTCGCCACCGACCTCCAGGCTCTCTGCCAAAAACATCCCGACAGCCTCCAGAAGATCGAAGGCGTCGTTGCGGCCTACAAGAAATGGGCCAATTCCCGCCAGCGGCTGGAGGATCCCGCGGACCTGAAACGCATAATCTCCAAGGCCGGCGTGCTGGAGTTTCGCATCGCCCCCTACGCCCCGGGAACGGCGGAGAAGGCTACTCTCTCCACCGCCGAGAGAGATCGTTACGTCGAGATGCTGACCAAGGAAGGCCCCGACGTCCTGCGGCGGCGCAGTGAGCGGATGCTGTGGTTCCCCATCCGCGAAAACCGCGACAAATACGGCAGCATGGTGGTGGCCGACTACGCAGGCAAGAGCTACCTGCTGTTGTACAACACGCCGGGCAATATGATGCTCAGCGAAGGTCCCGGAGGATGGCGCCTGGACGACGCCTATCCCACGGTGGATCAAGGCCAGAAACCGGCAGTGGGCTTCCGCTTCGACTCCATCGGCGCCAAGCGGTTCGGCTCCCTGACCAACGCGCACAAGGGCAACATCCTGGCCATCCTGCTGGATGACGAGGTCTATTCCGCGCCGGTCATCCGCTCGGTGATTTCCTCCAACGGAATTATCGAGGGTAATTTCAAGACCGAAGAGGTCCACGACCTCGTCCGCACCCTGGACGCCGGTTCGCTGCCCGGACGACTGAACCCCGAACCGGTCTCCGAGAGCACCTTCGGCCCCGGTATCGGCGCGGAAAACCTTCGCATGGCCATCCACTCGGGCTACTGGAGCTGCGTGGTCGTCGTGGCCTTCATGCTGCTGATCTACTTGTTCGGTGGCTTCGTGGCCGACGCGGCGCTGATGCTCCACATCCTGCTGACCCTGGGAGCCATGAGCGTCCTCAGCGCTGTCTTCACCCTGCCTGGAATCGCGGGCTTGATCCTCAGCATTGGCATGGCCGTGGACGCCAACGTGCTGATCTTCGAGCGATTGCGTGAAGAGCAGATGAAGGTCCAGAGCATCCGCATGGCCGTCAAGAACGCATACGAGCGGGCCTTTACCGCGATCTTCGACTCTAACGTCACCGCCCTGATAACCTGCGTAATCCTGGGATGGGTTGGCACGGAGGAAATCCGCGGATTCGCCATCACGCTGGGGCTGGGCGTGGTGTTCAACATCTTCACTGCCGTGACGGTCACACGCTGGTTCTTCCAATTCCTGCTCCAGACACGATTGCTCAACAAGCCGCTGAAAATGGTCCGTCTGATCGGCGTGCCCCATGTCAACTGGATGGGCATGCGGTATTATTTCTGGGCCTTCTCGCTGGCCACCGCGTTGTTGGGCATCGCCTCGCTGGTCTGGCAGGGCAATCGGATCTGGGGACTGGAGTTTTCATCTGGAACCCAGGCGGTGATTAAGCTTAAGGACGACGCCCTGCTGGCGGGCCGACTGCCCAACGATGGTCAGATCCGCCAGTTGCTGCGCGACCAGGCCCCCGCCAGCGGTTTCGATAAACTACGCGACACGGCCATCGTCGAAACGGTCATTGACCGCAACAAGGCTGACAATTTCCTGCGATCCTACGATACCGACCACAACGGTTCCATCAGCGCAGCGGAATGGCAAGCTGACCCTGGACGCAATCGCCGGTTCTTCGAGCTGATGGACGCCAACCGGGATGGATCCCTGGACCGAGGCGAGTTGTCCGCCCTTCCCGCAACGGCCTACCAGATATCCACCACCGAGACCAGCGTCCCGATGATCCGTCAGCGCGTGGCCAAGGCCCTCGGTGACGCCTTGCAGCAGCAGGTCAGACACACCTACGAACGCATCGCCAACGCCGGGAAGGTGGAATTGTTGAATATCGCCGTTTCGGCCGATGGATTGACGCGGATCGAACCCAAGCTGTGGCGCGACGCCAGTCCCGCCTATCGCGACGACCTTGCCGACTATGAGGGCGGCGTGTTGTTCGTCCTGAACAACATCGCCCCACCGATTTCGCGGGCGGAATTGCTCCAGCGCATTCGCCAAATGCGGTTCCAGCCCGACTTCCCAGGCCAACAGTTCCATCGCACCGAGGTTCTGGGACTCTCCCGTACCGCCGGGGAGGTTTACTCCTCCTTCACCGTGCTGGTAGCCCCCAGCGAACCGGAAATGGTCGCCGGCGCCGGCGCATGGGAAAGTTTCGCCGGCACGCAGGCCAAACTCGTCGACGCCGCCCTGGCTCGCGAAGAGGCCATGGTGGCCACCAACTTCGATCCCGCCATCGCGGGCGAAACGTCGCAATTGGCGTTGGTGGCGGTTGTCCTTAGCTGGCTGGCGATCACCGCCTATCTGTGGATCAGGTTCGGGTCGTTCCGCTGGGGTCTGGCGGCAGTGGTTTGCATCGCCCACGACGGCCTCATCGTCGTGGGCTTGGTGGCCTCCTCCGGATGGATCAGCCAGCAGTTCATCGGGCGGTTCCTGGGTATCGAATCCTTCAAGGTCGACCTGACGATGGTGGCGGCGATCCTGACTCTGATTGGTTACTCGGTCAGCGATACCATCGTCGTCTTCGACCGCATCCGAGAGAACCGCGGGAAACTGGCGGCCCTGAGTTGGACGGTCATCAACGACTCCATCAACCAGACCCTTAGCCGTACCATCTTGACCAGCACGACCACATTCTTGGTCGTTTTGATCATGTACATCTGGGCCGGACCGGGCATCAAGGGCTTCAACTTCGCCCTGCTGGCGGGCATTATGTTCGGGACATACTCCTCCGTGGCGGTGGCCGCGCCACTGCTGATGGGCCTCCGCTCGGCAGTCACCTCCCGAACGGCCGGGGCCGTCACCGTACCAAGCCCCACCGCGCCGACAGGAGCATGACACACTGCTGCCACCAGTCTCGACGTTGGAGACACTACCACCGGTAATCGGGGGGTCTTTATGCGTCGAGACGGGTGGTCGCTGATAGAGATGCTGGTCGTCGGGGCGACTATCGCGATCCTGGCTGGTGTACTGACTCCTTCCGTCATCCAGGCACGAAAAGAGGCGAAGCGCGCCGGCTGCGCCGCTCAACTATATCACGTCGGCCAGGCCGTCGCGACCTATGCGGCCACCCACCGCTTCTGCCTGCCCCCGTTTGCCTTCAGCGACAAAAAGGACGCCGACCTGCCCCTCTCGGGCCACTGGGGGGGAACCGATCAACCGGGTGTTGGGAACGTCAATAAACGCTACGTCAACCTCTGGGCGCTGGTCGCCGAGAGGACCATTGAACCCTATCATTTGATCTGCCCCGCCGCCGACAGCGACCTTCACAACCTCCGCGCCAGCCTATTCCCATACACCAACCGATTCAGCACCTATTGCATGCGTTTTCCCATCAGCGATGATCTTTACTCAGGCACTCCAAACCTAAAAAATGGCAGTCCGATTAACTCAGATCCACTTCAAGGGTACCGGATGTATCCCGGCGGACAGAAAACTACCTCTGGCGAGGTCATTCCCCTTGTGCGCCTCGATCGCCAATACCAATCGGTAAATGGAGTCGCCTGCGGCACTGGAGTGTACGACCCCGCCGCCGACACCTTGCTGAGCGACGGTTTCTGGTGCCCGGATCCGCTCGCCTCGTCGGCCAATCTCCCGCCCACGTACGCCGTCCACAGAACCTTGTACCACGGGCCAGACTTCAACGCCCTTTCGGGCGGCGGGGCCGTACGGACCATCGCCGACGACGGCACGGTGGCGTCCAACAGCAACTCGCCCCAGCATCCCCTGGAGGATACTGGTTTTTATTACGGAAAATACTCCGAGCGGGTCTGGCAATTCCTCGACGCCAAACGGTAGGATTCCCCCACGCACCCGTACCAAGCGGTTGCCGGGAGGCGACGGATGAGGATTCTATTGAGCAATGACGACGGCGTGCTGGCGCCGGGTCTGGCGGCGCTTCGCACGGCCGTGGCGGATATCGGCGAGATACACGTCGTGGCCCCCGACAGCCCCCAATCCGCCGCCGCCCACGCCATCACCTTGCAGGCGCCCCTGACGGTGCGCAAGGTCCAACTCCAGGGCGGCACGGCGGGCGGCTTCCCGGCCCTCAGCGTGGACGGCCGGCCCGCCGATTGCGTGCGGCTGGCGATCCGCAAGTTGCTGGTTCCGCCGCCGGACCTGGTGCTCACTGGCGTCAACGCCGGCGCCAACGTGGGCGTCAACGTCTTCTATTCCGGCACGGTCGCCGCCGCGGCCGAGGCGGCCATGCTGGGCATACCAGCGGTGGCATTCTCCGCCGCCATGACCGGTACGGTGGACTTCCCCCGCGCGGCCCGGCTGTGTCGATGTGTATTGAACTCGTTGTTGAAATGGGGCCTGGGCAAGGGAGATTTCCTCAACGTCAATATCCCCGCGCTGGGGCCGCTCCGGCCCCTGGGCGTGCGAGTCGTGCCCCAGTCCACCGCCGAGCTGACCGATGACTACCACCTGCAATCCAGCGGTCCCGATGGGGAAGTCTATCGCCTGGGGGATGAGTACAGTTTCGCCGCCACCGACCACGAAAACGACGTCACCAGCCTGGCCGAGGGGTATGTCACCGTCACGCCGCTCCAGGTGGACCTGACGGATCACCGCCGGCTGGCGGATCTGTCCCGGCGAAATTGGGCTTCTTGCCTGCCTTAAGGGGTTGGGGGCGTCGGCGTGGCCGGAGCGGCTGGCTTGCCCGGCTGATATCGCAGGCAATCAGCCAGCGAAAATCCCCGCGAGGCCAGTAGTCGCTGGGGGTGCTCCGGCTGGCAGGTGGAGTCCGACAGGTAGATTGCCTCGATAACGGCAAGATTCAAGAGGTTCTCCAGCCCGGAACACTCGTAGGTGGGACTGTCGGCGGCCACTGCGGTGGCGAAGGCGTCGGCCTGCCGCTGGAGCGCCGCCACCGGTCCTTCCTCGCTGCGTACCCCATCCCGCGCGCTGCCGTCGGGATCGCGCAGCGTGCACATCTCGCTGTTGGCCGTCAGCGAGCCGCTCTTTCCGTGTAGGCTCAATTCCTCGCTGACCGGACCCGATGACCGGCTCGTCACCACCGACGCCATCACCCCGCCGGCGAAACGCAGCAGCGCCGCGGCAGTGTCGTCGGTATCATAGACCCGCTCGGTCGCGCCCTCACTCCCGTCGATGGGCGGACGGCCAGCGCGGGCGCTTAGCCCGTAAACCTCCTCCGGCAGCCCAAGCATCCAGACCAACAAGTCGATGGGATGATAGCCCAGTTCCAGCAGCGCCCCCCCACCGGCGGAGGCCTTATCCGACCGCCACCGCAGGTCCGTTCCCCAGTTGAACAGATAATGCGAGCGAGCCAGGAACACCGGCCCAACCCTGCCGCGAAGTTCCCATGCCTTGCGATAACCCGTGGCAAATCGCCGTTGGGTTCCAACGGCCAGCTTCAATCCTGCCCGATCCATCCGCCGCACCAGCGAGACGGCTTCGTCGAGGTTCCTGGCCAGTGGGGGTTCTTTCCAGACAGCGATGCCTCGCTCCGCGCAGGTAGAGATAAGTTCCGCCCCGGCCATCGGCGGAACGGCGAGGTAAACGGCCCGGGGACGGGTCTCCGCCAACAGCGAGCGGTTGTCGCTGTAGGCCGGCACGCCCGCGGCGCGACCGGCCTGCTCGGCCACCGTGGGGTTCCTATCGGACACCCCAACGATCTTCACCGACGCGACGCCTCGCAGCGCCTGGAGCGTCAGGCCGCCAAAGCCTCCGACACCTATGACCGCGACTGGAAGCGGCTGATCCGGCATACTTCCCTCCCGCCCTTGGAACCACATACGCCACGTAAACTAGGTCCAAGGCGCCAGACTGTCAAGACGACTGGATCGTCCCCCGTATTTCCCGATCAGCCTCCGTCACGCTAGTCGCCCCGGGCCGCACGAAGGTTCTTCCGTGCATCGAGGTGGTTGGGATTGAGTTTCAACGCTTGTTGATAGTGGGCGACCGCCTCATCATGCCTGCCCATCATCACAAGGACCAGCCCCAGGCAGTTGTGCGCATCGGCGGCGTCGGCGGGTGTGATGCTGAACCGAATGGACTGATCGTAGTGATCGACGGCTTCCTGTAACTGGCCCTGGGAAACCAGCCAGTTGGCGAGATTAAAGTGTGCATCGGCGTTGTTGGGATCAAGCCGCAAGGCCTCCTGGTATTGTTGCACCGCCTCGGAATTATGCTCCAGGAACAACAGGGCATTGCCGAGGTTCACGTGGGCCAGGGCAAAGTCCGGTTTCAACTTCAGCGCTTTCTGGAAGTACTCCGTGGCCTCTTGCTGGCGTCCCAACTCGAGCATGCAGATGCCCGCGTTGTTGAATGCCTCCACAAATGTGGGCCGGATTCCGATGGCCCGATTGAAACTCACCAGGGCCTGGGCAAATTCACTTCGCTCCTTGAGCACATAACCCAGGTTATAGTGCCCCCTGGCGTTTTGGGGGCGTTTGATTGTCACATCGCGCCACATTTCCGCC
>PMBX01000239.1 GCA_003153915.1 Phycisphaerales bacterium | reverse complement strand
CCGGCCTATAATGTTTTGACAGGACCGCCTGGATAGCCTCGCTCGCTCAGCAGGCGGTTTTGGTAGCAGCCAGGCCCGGTCCACAGCGAGGCATACGCCGCGGCCTGGAACGCTCAAGCTCGCAGCACAGGACAGTGAGGAGACGACAGATGCACGACATGAGCGCAGCCGATCTGCGCAGCGCCTTCGGCGGCGAGTCCATGGCCCACATGCGGTACAAGGTCTGGGCCGATGTCGCCGCCGGGGAAGGCTTCCCCAACGTGGCCCGGCTGTTTGCGGCTATCTCGCGGGCCGAGCAGGTCCACGCCACCAACCACTTCCAGGCCCTCCGCCAAGTCGGCGGGGCGTTCCTGGTCCCATCGATGGCGGGTTTTGGAATAGGCTCGACCTCGGAGAATCTCGCCGGGGCCATCGAGGGCGAGCTGTTCGAGATAAACGAGATGTACCCCGCCTACATGGAAGTGGCCAGGATGCAGAAGGAAAAGGCCGCCGTCTTGAGTTTCCACTACGCCCTGGCGGCGGAGAAGATTCACGCGGCCATGTACGCCAAGGCCAAGGAAGCCGTCGACGGCGGCAAGGATGTCGCGCTGGGGACGGTCCACGTCTGCAAGGTCTGCGGGCTTACCGCCGAAGGCGATGCGCCCGACCGTTGCCCCGTTTGTAACGCGGGCAAGGCCGATTTCATCGCCTTCGCATAAGAGAGCTTTTTTCGCGGCTTGGCGCGTCCGGTGGAAGAGCCGGAGCGCATGGAATAATTCGAGCGGAGCCAAGGTAGTAGTAAAATGCCGTTAAGTAGTTACGCAAATGACTTCGAGACGCTCTACGAGTTGTACAACCGCCGCCGGTTCGTGCACCCCGACCCGCTGGAGATGGTGCTGCTCTACGATGATCCCGGCGACCGCGAGGTAGTCGGCCTGATCGCCAGCATCCTGGCCTACGGGCGCGTGCAGCAGATCCTTCGTAGCGTCGCAACGGCGTTGCGGCCTATGGGGCTTCACCCCGCCCAATATCTGCGTGACGCCACGGCCGTCCAGGTGGGGCGGGACTTCGCGGGTTTCCGCCACCGCTTCAGCACCGGCGACCAGTTGGCGGCGCTGCTGATGGGCGTCAAGCGAATGACGCGCTTGTACGGCAGCCTGCGGGAGTTCTTCGTTTCGGCGATGTTCGACTCCGACGACAACGTGCTGGCGGCGCTTCAGTCCTTTGTCAGCGGGCTTGCGGTGGCCGCCTGCGCGCCGGTGGGGCATCTGCTGAGCGAACCGGACAAGGGCAGCGCCTGCAAGAGGCTCAACCTGTTCCTGCGCTGGATGGTGCGGTGCGACGATGTGGACCCGGGCGGCTGGGATGAGGTTCCCACCTGCAAGCTGGTCGTCCCCCTGGACACGCACATGCACCGCATCTGCCTGGCGCTGGGCGCGACGCGGCGGCCCGTGGCGGACCTGCGGACGGCGGTGGAGATCACCGAGGCTTTCCGCCGGATCGCCCCGCAAGACCCGGTTAAGTACGACTTCGCCCTCACGCGGCTGGCTATCCATCCAGACGCCTGCGCCGCGGCTGCGTTCTGTTTGCCCAAAGAGGTGATGGGGCATGTTGCCGTACCTGCGTGACAAGTTGACGGAGATTCCGGGTGATTTCTGGGCCGTCTTGGGCGAGATGGCGCCATACCTGCTTTTCGGCTTCTTTGTCGCCGGGATATTGGCGGTGGTGATCTCGCCCGCTGCCGTCCAGCGGCATCTGGGCGGAAGGGGAATCGCCGCGGCGTTCAAGGCGGCGCTGTTCGGCGTGCCCCTGCCGTTGTGTTCCTGCGGCGTGATTCCCGTTGCCGCGTCGTTGCGAAGACACGGGGCGAGCCGCTCTGCCGTCACGGCCTTTCTGATCTCCACCCCGCAGACCGGAGTGGACAGCATCCTGGTGACTTACAGCCTGCTTGGGGTGGTGATGGCGGTGTTTCGTCCCGTGGCGGCGTTTGTCAGCGGCCTGTTGGGCGGGGCGATGGTCGCCCTTGCCGACCGCAAGGACACGGCGACGGGGCCTTCCCCGCAGGCCTGCCTGGACGCCTGCTGCGCCACCGACGGGCACAGCAAGGTATATCGGGCGCTGAATTACGGTTTCCGCGCTTTGCCGCAAGATATCGGCAGATCGCTGTTTGTGGGCCTGGCCGTCGCGGCGCTGATCTCGGCGATGATTCCCAATGACTTCTTCACCAGCATCGCGGGCGGGACGTTGCGAACGGGCCTGCCGGCGATGCTGTTGATGATGCTGGTGGGGATACCCATGTACGTCTGCGCGACGGCGTCGGTGCCAATCGCCGCGGCGTTGATCGCCAAGGGCGTTTCTCCGGGAGCGGCGATGGTGTTCCTGATGACCGGACCAGCCACCAACGCGGCCACCATTGTTACGGTCTGGAAGGTGATGGGGCGGCGGACGGCGGTCATCTATCTAGTTGCCGTCGCCGTAAGCGCCTTGGCTGCCGGGGCGACGCTGGATTGGCTGTTCTCATTGGAAAGCCTCTCTCACGCGGCGGCGGGACACTGGATGCTGCCGGCATGGTTCAACACAACCTGTGCGGTGGCGCTGCTGGCGATACTGGCCGCGGCTGTGATACGGCCCGGTTCTGCCACCCAGCCCGGCCTGGCGATAGCGGCCATTGCGGACTTGAGTTTCCAGGTTTCCGGCATGACCTGTGCGCACTGCGCGGATACCGTCCGCCGGGCGCTGCTGAGATACCCGGGCGTGACGGCGGCGAGCGTGGACCTGGCCTCCGGCAAGGCGGCGATCAGCGGTGAGGGATTGGACGCCGCCGCCATTGGAAAGATCGTCACCGACTTGGGCTACCCGACGATGCAAATCGAGAGTCGCCAATCGACGGCCGGACAGGCCGGGGAGAGCGAACATGTGGATTAGGATCGTCATCGCGGCGGTGGCCGGAGCGGTGGCTGGCGCTTTGCTGGGGCGTTTCACCAAATGCTCCACCGGTGGCTGCCCCATAACCGGAAGCCCCCTGGGCTTGGCGTTGCTGGGGGCGGTCCTGGGCGCGGTGATTGCCACGGCTTTTTCCAATTCTCGCCCGGCCAAGCCAACAGTGGTTCAGGATAAGGAGATCGCAATGCCGCAACGTACCGGCCTGGTGACGATGAAGGGCAACCCCGTCGTGTTGGTGGGTAACGAAGTCCAAAGCGGGCAGATGGCGCCGGACTTTGTCGCCATCGACAACGACCTTAAGGAAGTGCGTCTCTCGTCATTTCGCGGCAAGGTGGTGGTGCTCTCGGCCGTCCCGTCGCTGGACACGGCTGTCTGCTCCCTGGAGACCAGGCGGTTCAACCAGGAGGCCGCCGGACTCGGCGACGACGTGGCCATTTTGACCATCAGCATGGACCTGCCCTTCGCCCAGAAGCGATGGTGCGGCGCCGAGGGCATCCATGCCGTCAAGACGCTCTCCGATCATCGCGACGCGGCATTTGGCATGGCCTACGGCGTGCTGATAAAGGACTTGCGCCTGCTGGCGAGGGCGGTCTTCGTGGTGGACCGTTCCGGGCGGGTGACGTATGTGCAATTGGTAAAGGAAATCGCAACGGAACCGGATTACGAAGCGGTATTGAAGGCGGCGCGGGAAGCTGTTGGTAAGTAGGTGGCTCGCCTGCTTGCGGCCCGATGCAATCGCCGCCGAGTGTAAATAGGACCAGGAGGAGTGATCGTGGCCACCGAACAGATGGAAGTCTATTATTGCGGAAGTTGCGGATCGCTCTTGGAAGTGCTGTCGGGCGGGCCGGGCAGGCTCTCCTGCTGTGGCCGGCCGATGCGGCGGTTGCAGGCGCAGCAACAGCAAGACGGTGGCGTGGCGGATTGGCGCCCGCAGGCGGGCCGGGAGGCTCCCCGAAAGCTCCAGGCCGTCGAGAACCGTTCCTCGGAACCCCTTGAGGAACAATACCGCATGGAGTGGATCGAGGTGTTGGCCGGCAGGCGGATCCGCGGCAGAACCGCCTGAACGATCCAAGCGATTTACTTACCGGCTCCCCTGCCGGTACAATACGCTACGACGGGTTGGGAAGAAGTAAAGTAGGGCGTGCAACTCGTTGCACGCGCAATCTTGGCTGGCTTAATCATTGCGCGAGCTACAAGGCTTCGGNNACGGGTTGGGAAGAAGGATCGTCAAGTAAAGCAATGGATACGCGGTATTGAATTGTGCGAGCTATCCCTAGGGGATCCTTGCGGGCAAGTAGTTCGCCATTCCAGGCTGAAAGTTGAACAGGCGTATGGATATACTTTACCACTACTGTCCCACGACGTCGTTTTATTCAATCATTCAATCGCACTCGCTTTGGCTTTCTGCTCTTTCCTTGTCAAACGACATGCAGGAGGGAAAGATCGTCGCCTCCACAATTGCTCGCCTCGCGAAGAAGGACGGGTTCGACAATGGCACCATTCACCGTTTGCAGGACCTCTTGATTCCCTTGGAGCAAAACTTAGAGGGCTTGGGATTCTGTCTGTCTGAAGACGGAGACCTCCTCAGTCAATGGCGTGGGTACGCACACAACGCAACTGGTGTGGCTATCGGTTTTTCTACCGAATACTTAAAGCAGCTTTCCACACGTAGCCTTGGTCGCGATGAGCCAGGCTTTACCCTTCAGCAGGTCGTGTACGAGCCATCAATACAAGAGTCTGTGATTGAACACAGATATCTTGAAATAAAAAGCTGTATTGATTCGGGTGCGTTCAAAACGCCACCATATAGGACAATACTCGGTATCGCTACAGACACGGAAATTGAGCAAGAAACCGAAACCATTAATAAGGAGTTTGGGCGGCTATCGCTTAATGTAATCCCTCTCTTTTCAGAACTGTATCGCCTGAAGGGGCGTACATTTCGAGAAGAGCGTGAGTGGCGTCTTCTCTCGTATTTCGTGAGATGTTGCTCGGATTCTTGCTTGTACCGCACCGTGAATGATTGTATCGCTCCTTATCGCCAAGTCGCACTCGTAGATTTGAATTGCCTCCCGATAAAGGAAGTCGTTCTCGGTCCTAAGCACAAAACGCCACTGAAGGTAGTGGAAGATTTCTTGAAGCAAAATCAGTACGGAGGCGCGCAAGTTAAGCGCTCTGAGGCGAGCTATCGGTGAGTAATGTAGGGCGTGCAACTCGTTGCACGCGCAGTGGATACTCGATCTT
>PMBX01000039.1 GCA_003153915.1 Phycisphaerales bacterium | reverse complement strand
CATGGAGGAATGCTTGGAGACGGGACATATATCGCTGTTGTACAACTCTTCTTGGGCAAAGATGTAGACAATCTCTTGCTTCACAAATGGACCGGCGCGGAATGGAAATTCGGCCCCATGCCAGAGGATATCAGGCACGGGGCCCGCTGTAATGAACTTGTTAAATACAATGCGCCTGTGGACTCCACGAATGTAATGTATATGTTGTCAGGCAATGATTGGAATGGAAGTTTAATTCTGATTGATCCATCCGACAAGAAGATCTGGTACATACGGAAAGATATGTAAGTAAGGTATGGCGTGCAACGGTTCGGCTGAGTTCACCGAAGTCTCGTTGCACGCGCAATAATAAAGTCNNACAATAGTTGCTCGCCCTACAAGGCTTCGGAGTGAAGGTGAAATAGAAATCGGCTTGCGTCGGCTGGACCGAAAGACTACATCGCCGCTTTGCGATAGATGCGTGTGAGGGCTGCGACGACGCCGGCGGGGCTGTGACAGGTGCGGAGATGTTCCAGGGCGCTTTCGGCAAGGCGGGCGGCCATCGCGTGGTCGTCCATCAGCGAGGCGAGTTTGCCGGCAAGGTCGGCGGGGTTGCCCTGCTTGAATCGCAACATGGTTTGGCCGTCGATGAAGAAGTCGGCTGCGCCCTCGCCGGCAGCAAGGACGGGTATGCCCGCGGCCATCGCCAGCAGCGAGGGCATGTCGATACCCCGGCTGGGGACAGGCGCGACGTAGATGTCGGCGGCCTTGAACATCTCCGGCAGCAGCCGCAGGGGTTGGCGGTCCACGAAGGTCAGTTCGCCCCTTAGCCCCAGTTTATCGGCCGAGAGCCTCAGTTGGCCATCCGCTCTGCCGTTGCCGACCACGAAGAACACGCAATCCAGCTTTCTGCGGATCAAATCGGCGAAGCTACGCAGCACGGTGTCGAAGNNCGAAGGGGCTGAAATTGTCCAGCGGCCCGCCGGCGACGATGGAAACTCGAAAGCCGGGATTCGGAAAGCAGGTGGCTCGCCCGACCTGGTGGACGCCGGGGCGAACCAGGGCGATGCGGTCCTGCGTGGCGACGCGATGGCCTAGGAGTTGCCGGCGTATCGGTTCGGAAGCGGCGATCACCACCGAGGCGTTTTCTCGCATGCGGCCCAGCCGCCTGCCGTCGGAGAGGTCAAAGCTGCTGACGATGCATTTCAGTCCCGTCCGCCGAGCCAGTTCCGCCGTCAGCGGCCAGGCCTCCGCGTCCAGGGCATGGAGCAATTGAACCTTCCTCCGCCGCAATTGCTCGGCCAGTTCCTCGGTATCGGATCGGCCGATGCGCCACCAATGCCTTCGGACGTAGGGCAATATCTCCAGGGGCGGACTGGGCAGTTCCTGGGTGTCCTGCCCTTGCGGGCATAGCGCGGTGATTTCCACCAGTTCGTCCAACAGGCCCACGGCCAGCGGTTGAAGCGACTGGCCGTACTCTTCCAGCGTGTTCGGCCCGGCCACCCACGCCACGCGCATCCGCTTGGGGATGATTTCGGCGGCAGGCTGAGATTCCGGCTCCCCCGACGGCTGCGTCTCTGGGGGCGCCTTTGATGTTGCCATTGAAGTGTCCTGAGTCATACCTTTTATACACTTGGCTGGCGGGGCTCCGTCCCGCCAGCTCAACAGCCGCTCTAATGCACGGCGAGACAGAGCCTCGCCGCGCCGGTACAGGGACGGCCGGCCGGCGGTTAGGAGCTTGTCGGTTCACCGTTGACAGCGGACTGGCCCGACTGGTCGGCCGCGATGGAGGTCTTCAGCGACTGCCACTCCTCCAGCGTCATTAGGCATTCGCGGGCCTGGGAGCCTTTGTAGTCGCCCAGCAGCCCCGCNNTCGGCCATCTGGTCGATGATCCGGCTGGCTCGACTGTAGCCGACCTGGAGCCTCCGTTGCAGCAGCGAGACGCTTCCGCGCTGGTTGCCCAGGACGATCTCGACGGCCTGGTCGAACATCTCGTCTTTTTCTCCGCCGCCTTCCCCGGAGGCGGAACTGCCCACGCGACTCAATTCCTGGTCGTAACGCGGTTCGCCGCAGGACTTCCGCAGCGCGCCCACAACGGTGCGCATCTCTCCATCGTCGATATATGTTCCCTGGCCGCGCAACAGGTTGCTTGTGCCCGGCTGGAGGAACAACATGTCGCCCTGGCCCAGCAGGACATCTGCGCCGTTCTGGTCCAGGACGATGCGGCTTTCCTGCCGGCTGGCGACGCGGAANNTGGATGCCCACCGCGCGGGCCTTCTGTGAGATGCGAATGATGTGCGTCTCGACCTCCTTGCTGGAGGTCATTATCAAGTCGGCCAGTTCATCGACAATGATGACATAGTACGGCAGGCGAAGGGGCACTCCCTTGCGCTCCTCCTCGCTCTCGACGCCCAGACGCTGGTAGATTTCATCCCGGGTCAGCCGGTTGAAACCGGCGATATTCTTGACGCCGGTCTCCTTGAGCAGTTCGTACCGCTCGTCCATCTTTGTGGCCGCCCATTCCAGGATATCCTCGGCCCGCCGCATATCGTTGACGATGGGGCACAGCAGGTGCGGGATGTTCTCGAAGGCGGCCATCTCCACCATCTTGGGGTCGATGAGGATGAGCCTGGCCTGTTCGGGCGTTCGCGTCAGGAGCATCGCCATGATGATGGAGTTGATACAGACGCTTTTTCCCGAACCGGTCGTCCCGGCGATCAGCAGGTGTGGCATGGAGGCCAAGTCCGCGACGATGGCGTTTCCGCCGGTGTCCTTGCCCAGGTACAAAGGCAGGTGCATCTGCTTGTCGGCGTCGGGGGCCATGTTCATCAGTTCCTTGATGCGGACGATCTCCTTCTGGAGGTTGGGCACCTCGATGCCCACGGTGTCCTTGCCCTCCAGGGGCGAGACCACCCGCACGCCCGGAACGGCCAACGCGCGCGAAATGTCGTTGGCAAGATTGCTGATCTGCGAGACCTTCACGCCCGGGGCCAGCGAAAGCTCGAACATGGTGACCACCGGACCGGTCATGTGTGCGATGACCTCGGCGGCGACGTTGAAGTCGATTAGCGTCTGCTGGAGGATCTGCCGTTTGATTCCGGCCTGGGCCTCCTGTGACTGGAGATACCCCCCCGCCGGTTCGGACAGCAGCTCGGTGGACGGCAGGGAGTAATTGCCCCCGCCGATTTGCGTGGCCGGCTTGTTGTCCCCGGCGGACGGACGCGGCTTTTCGGCGGCGGGCTTTGCCGGCGGTTGAGGCGTAGCCGGCGGCTTGGGCACCGCTCGGGCGGGCGCGGCTTTCGCGTCGGCCGAGGGCAGCGGCGATTTGGGCGCCGCTTGCGGAGGCGTTGGATTTGGTCGCGTGTCGTTAGGCCGGCCTGGCCAGGCCGCCTCCGCGACGCGAGGCCATCGGTCGCCGGACCGTGCCTTGGGCTGCTTTTCTATCTTGTCCGATTTGTCGCCCTTGGCGGGCTTGTCTGCCTTGGCGGCAGGGGTCAGCGAGCCTATCGCCTTGACCACCGACGGCAGCTTGTCGCGACCCTGCCAGACCTTCCTCCCCAGCAGCGGAATCTTCAGCACCAGGTTCTCCGCCGCCAGGAGCATTCCGATGCATATCGTGATAACCAAAATCAGCCAGGCGCCCGTAACGGCGAATCTGCCGCGGAGGAAGTCCCCCACGCCCTGGCCCAGCACCCCGCCGGCCCCGACGGGAATCCCATCCGCGCTTTCGGGACGCAACAGGAAGATCGCCGCGCTGGTCGCCGCCGTCAGCAACCCCACGCCGATGAATCGCCAGGCAAACGCGCTGATCCGCCCGCCGAAAACCATGATGAACGCAGCCACGCTGGCAAAGGCCAGCGCCATGTACGCCCCGCCGCCGATCCAGTACCGCAGCTCGTAGGAAATGTACGAGCCGACGATACCGGCGGCGTTATCCTGCGTGGGCGGGTTCTGCACCGTCGAGGGCGCGTCGGTGGGCGAAAAAGTCCGCAGGCTCAGCCACGCCAACGCCACCACGCCGGTCAGCAACAAAACAAGACAATATCGCACCACCCGCCTGCCCAATCCGCGGGACGGCCCGCCGTCGGGGGAATCTTGTGACGCTCTCTTTGCCATCGCTGTGTACAACCATCCCTTCCAATTAAACCATGCCGCCACGGGGCCGGTGCCCGACCTACGCGACTGCCCGGTGCCATGCCCATGACTATACGGGCATGTCAACAATCACGTTCCTTGCGTTCCCACGCCCACGCGGCCAAGCCATTGGCCATGCCACCCGCCGCGTGTCTACACGCATACCGTGCCTGTTTTCCCAGGCCGACAACCTACCCCATTATTATCGGACATTCCATCGCCGCGACTACATGGGAACAAGGCGGCGAGAAGGAGCCACGCCGCCCTCCCATGGACGTTTACCGGCCGCGCATGAAAGCGGGCAGCCTATAAGAGCCGCCCGCTTGCGCCAGTTCAGGTTATAGATTGAGGCCGGGCTAATTCCACCGAATCACGGCCCGTCCTGAGCGGCGTCGAAGGACTTGCCCTGAGCTACGCCGAAGGAGCCCTATCCCGCCCAAGGCGAGAAACGCCATGGAAGCCGGCTCGGGAACCTCGGAGACACGGAACCCGA
>PMBX01000267.1:10325-10684 GCA_003153915.1 Phycisphaerales bacterium | reverse complement strand
TTGTACTGGACATTGTGGACCTGCGTAAAAACATACCCGCCGCCGGGGGAGAATATCTTGAGGCGGTCCCGCACGTGCTGATGAATCTCCTCTGGCGAGGACTTGCCCAGCACGCTCTGCGTATCGCACCCGCCGCCCCAGAAGACGATGCGCCGGCCGAATTCTTGCTTGAGCCTGGCTGGCTCCATGTTCACCGCGGAGGTCTGCACGGGATTCAAGATGTCGATGCCCGCCTCGATGAAGTGCGGGATCAGGTTGTAGACCGAACCGCAGCAGTGCAGGAACGTCTTCCAACCGGTATTTGCGTGAATCCAGTCGCACAGCCGGCGATAGTGCGGCTTGATCATCTCAGCCCACAG
>PMBX01000267.1:0-10285 GCA_003153915.1 Phycisphaerales bacterium | reverse complement strand
GGCTCATGCCCAGGAAGCAGACGCCGAAGCCCCAGCCCAGAAGGGCGTAATCCGTCTGGTCGTACAGCCGCTTGGCGTGACGCGCGAACTGGTCGAGGCGGTCGCAAGGGATGTCGGATATGGGCTTGAACTTGCGGGGATCGATCTGGCCGGTGTCATTGAAGGCGCAGTTGTCGAAATAAAAACCGTTCCTCGGCATGCGGTAGTTCGTAGCTCTTCCATCCGGCGATAGCAGTATCCAGTTGCCTTCGGCGTCTTCCCCGATACGAGTTCCAGGCGGCAACAGAACCTCCGTGCCGTCAAACAGGCGTCTTGGAACCCAGTTCTCATCGCCCTGGTCCAGGTAGAAAGCGGTGGACCAGTCCAGCGGCAGCACGTCCAGATGGAAACGCCGCCGGATCGGTTCGTCGACATGGGCGATCATGAAGCGGGGATCAATCACCTTCGTCGGCCCGTCGAGGCGGAGCTTCTTCTTGAGGCGATCATAGGCAATGGAGGCGATGCCCGACGCCTTCATGCCGCCAAGGTCCATCGGAACCCGATCCGGTTCCTGGAAGTTCACCGTCTTTTGCACTCGTTCACGCGGGGTCATGGAATTCTCCTGTCGCCCAAGGTGCCGGAGGGCAAGTTGCACGACCTATGGACTTTATTATTGCGATGGTCAAGGCAGTCAAGCGTAAGTCGGCAACAGGTTCTTTGAGTCTACCGGTAGACACATCACGTCCACGTTGTCGGACGTTGAATAATGATGCCGTCCGGTGTTGTGACTTGAGTTGGGAATTGGCTCTGGGTCAGCTTGTTACGGCGGATTTTGACGAAAGCATGCGCCACTTGCATAAGACGCTTTGATGAACGTCCAGGTGGGAAAAAGACGACGACCCTCTTGTCTGGAAAGATCCGATGTACGGCTTCGATAGGCCCACTGAGGTCGCTGTCAGCGGAGACAACCAGTGCGGTGTCGAGCGAGTTCTGGAAGGCGTCCACCATCAACTCAGTAGCGATGTTCACGTCCGTCATTTTTTCCTCCGGGACAATCCAGGTTGCTCCGCACTTCCGGCATTTCTGCTGGTTGTGGAGATAGTGTCCGTAGATGATACGGAAGTCCGGGATGGTCCGTAGAGCATCCAGGTAGGCAACCTGACGCCGGTTCTTGTCGGGGTCCGAGGGCGTAGGGGAAACCAAGGACGTGAAGTATTTCGTCGAGATCAACCGCTGGTTCGGCTTCAACAACCCCTCGATCAAACATCTGATGTTGAGCCAGTAAAATCGTTTCCAGCCCCGATCTCGTAGACCGTAGTACAAGTTGAATCCATCAACGTAGGCAATCACTCGTTCCATCATCGCACAGCCCTTTTCTTTCCCGCTGCGGTTTCGTCGGCAATTCTTTGGGTTCGTAACTGCTCAAGCGCCCCAAACAACGGCGTCAGATCAAAGCGATTCGGCATGTTCATCCGAACGTGCCGGCGAAGATAACCTTTTCTCTCCAGCCCTCTTGCCAAGCTCCTCGCTTGTGCGTCCTTCAGGAGCATGCGCTTTGCCAGTGTCTTGTAGCTGGGGTACGGCATACTGGCGTCCCACTTGTAGAACATCAATTGGATAATCAGCATGGCCTCGCCATGCGTAATCTCCGGTTTGAGGTTGTTGTAGTTGGCCAGAAAGAAGTTTGAGACGGGTGTGAACCCATCCTTGATCAGTGCCGGTGTCCAACGGTCTGCAGGCTTGCGGGGTTTTGCGCCTTCAGGAGGCTCCAGTTCCCTGAGTTTGTCTTTCCTTACCATCCAGTTTTCCTTCCATACAGTTGCCTTGTTGAAGCATTTATGGCCATCAGCAGTAGTTGCCAACCGGTCTCATGCTTGCCTAAAACTGACGCACGTATTGTATCCAACGGTCCGGATGGTAGGTCGGTGCGGGGCTGGTTGTACATGTGTCGCTCTATTGTAGTTATACTGGTTCTGCCGTCCCCAGTGTTATTGTTACGTGTGTGTTTAATGGCACACCTGTCCATCAGTAAACGCAAGGACCGACCATAAGAAAAATTATACCCGGTCTATCAGTAGTTTGCCAGTCCTGTGGCTTGACAAAAAGAATGAACGAGGCTAGTTTGATGGTCGATGTGTATAATAATAAAGCAGCAGCCCCCCCGGCGATAGCATCGCCGGCCCGACGCTCCCTTGTGGAGCGTCTCTTTTTGTTCGGCTGCCTCCGCCGTCCCAATTGCCAGCCCCTTTGGGGCCCTTCCGGGCTAGTTGCACGCCTACGAACTCAGCCTAGCGATGATCGCCGGATCGTCACGGCATGGGCCGGTTAGTACCGGCCGTGCTTTTCCACCAGGTCTCGCATGAGGGCGATGCGGTCTTCTTCCGCGCCGGGTGGAACTTGATCGCCGGCGTTGGCGATCAGACGCGGGCTTCGCTTCCGCAGCTCCAGCCAGTCCATAACAGAGCGGATAAAGGTCTCCTTGGGAACCTCCGGCAGCCAGAGCGTCGGCGGCACGCCTCCCGAGAGGATCAGCGCAGGGCCGGCTTCGTCGCGGCATTGCTGGCCGGTTAGGTCGCCCATGGGCGCGGGAGTCACCGCGTCGATGCAGTCCACGCCCAGTTCCGCGAAGACCCGCAGAAGGCCACGCAGGCGGCCATCGACGTGAACGGCGACGCACTTGCCCGCCGCGTGAATCCGCCGCACGGCCTCGGCATAGAAGGCCCGGCTCCACCGGTTGAAGAACGCCGGCGGCTGAAGATCAGAGGAGAAGTTGTCTCCCATTATGATGATCTCAGCCGGAAGCAGGCACAAGGCGTCCATGGCGCCCAGCAGGGCGGCGTTGATCGCTTCCACCGCTTCGGCCACCAGTTCGGGCCAGTCGCAGACCGCATACATCGTCTGTTCCACGCCCATCCAATAGTTGAGAAGTTGCCCCATCGCGCTGTAGGAGGACGAGGCATAGACCACGCCGATGTCTCCAACCTCCCGCACCCAATTTTGATACCGTTCCACGGCCGGCCGGAAGGTCAGGGAAGAGAGGGCCTCCGTGAGCACTTTAATGTCCTGCTGGGTTCGGACGCCCCATCGGCTGATGTGCCAGGAGTAGGTCTGCTGGGACCATTGCCTTGTGCGCCAGATCCGCCCGCCGGGCGTTTCGAGGGACCAGACGATCTCCACATCCTGGCCGTTTTGGATCTTCTCCGTCTTGGCCACGACGTTGGGTCCGTAGCTGGAGTCCATGACCGAGCCTAGGTTGGGTATGTAGAAACCCACGCCGGAGGAACGATGGTAATCGATCAACTCGCTGTCGGGCGTCATGAACGAGGCAGAAAGGTCCCAAGGCCGGCCGTGCCGATGGTAGAACCAGTGGGACAGATCGAGCATGAAGGGAACCACATCCGGGGTCTGTCCGCGGTATACGGCCAGGATTCGCTCACGATGCGTCATTGCTCGTAGCTCCGTTGGTGCGTAACAGGTTGCCACTGGCCCAGTTGCCATCGGACGAGTAATATCCCTCCCCAAACAGATGAAGTTATAAGGAATCCCGAAAGGAACGGCCATGGATTATCTCTCGGCGGATTCCCCGCGGATGTATCAGGCCGGCGAGGCGGACATCTTCGTCGGCCGGCGAGGCCGGCTGAAGCGTTACCTCGTATGCTCGATGGATGGTTTTTTTCCGGTTGCCGTACGCACGGGCGACCGCTCCATCGCGGTCATCTATCGCATGGGCGCCCCGCACACGGGCGTTCAAGGCACGCTGGCCGTGGCGAGCAGCGAAGACGGCGGAAAGACCTGGTCCGACCCCGTCGAGATCGCCCCGCGATGGCTGGACAATCGCAATCCCGCATTCGGGGTCAATTCCACCGGCGAGTTGATAGCCGCCTATTGGAAGGCGAGCATTCACACCTTCCGGCGAGACGGCGAACGCCTCGTTCGCAGGTGGCCGATGGATGCAAAGGACATTGAAGCTCTCAAGGACGTCCCCGCCACGTTCGTAACGCGCAGCGCCGACGGCGGGCGCGGTTGGACCCGCCCGGAAGCGATCGCGTCGGAGCACTTGAGTTTCATCTCCCCTTATGGCCGCATTATTCAATTGCCCCAAGGCCCGCTATTGATGTCGATCTACGGAGGGATGCGACGGGATCCGGAAGGTAAGGAAATCGCCTGCACCCTCCTGCGCAGCAGCGATGGCGGCAAGACCTGGGGCGATGAGACGCTGGTGAAGACGGGCTATGGCGAGACGTCCTACGTCGCCCTTCCCGACGGCCGATTGCTGGCCGCGGCGCGGTCGAACGGCGCCGGCCACGTAGCCGTCTTCCACAGCGACGACGGCGGGCGTAACTGGTCCACACCAGCCAAGGTGACACGGGACTGGGAGCACCCCGCCGACCTGACCGCCCTGGCCGACGGGACCGTGTTGCTGACCTTTGGCCGGCGGATTCGTCCCATGGGCTGCGGCGCGTTGCTCAGCGAAGACGGCGGAAGCACCTGGCGAACCGACCGCGAGGTTCTCCTTGCCGGGGACGGCGTGGAGAGCATCGACCTGGGCTATCCCTCCACTGTCCAACTTGCCGACGGGGCGATCGTCACGTTGCTATACTACGCCACCGGTTCTGGTCCCGCCGATACCCCCTGGGCCGATTGGGGAAAGGTCTCCTGCCAGGCGATTCACTACCGCCCGGAAGACCTGCGGCTGTGAGATTCCATAGGCGACGGCTGGCCGGGTGAGAATAATAGGTATTTATGCGGCTCATAGCGTATACTATCGTATTGCTGCGTTAACGGTCGTATTATTGGGTATAAAGGAGCGCCCAACATGGACCGGATCAAGAATCCTTTTTCCCCTGGAGCGGGGTCACCTCCACCTGAACTGGTTGGCCGCGATCTTGTTCTGGACCAAGCCCGCGTACTGCTGGGGCGGATTCGGGCCAAACGGCCGGAAAAAAGCCTATTGATGACCGGCTTGCGAGGTGTAGGTAAGACCGTGCTGCTCAACGAGATCGAGCGGCGGGCACAGCGAGATGACTATCGAACCATCCATCTGGAGGCGCGCGAGGACAAGCACCTTTCAGTCATGCTCGTACCTTACCTTCGGCAGCTCCTGTATGACCTGGACCGCATGGCGGGAATAGGCGATAAAGTTCGCCGAGGCATTCGGGTGCTCACGAGCTTTATCAGTACTATCAAGGTTACTTGTGGGGATCTCGAGTTTGGAATTGACACTGACCCGGAAAAAGGAGCAGCCGACAGCGGGGATCTGGAGGCGGATCTGCCCAATCTGTTCGTGGCCGTCGGTGAGGCAGCCGAGGATCGTAAGGCCGCAGTCGCCATCCTGATCGACGAAGTGCAGTATTTTTCCTCGTTGGAACTCAGTGCCTTGATTATGGCAATGCATCGCATGCAACAGCGTCAGCTTCCGATGGTGCTGATAGGGGCAGGATTGCCAATTCTTCCGGGGCTGGCTGGCGAGTCCAAATCCTACGCCGAACGGTTATTCAGCTTTCCGGATCTGGGACCACTATCGGAACCCGACGCGATTAAGGCATTGCAGGATCCGGTGCGTGCGGTCGGCGTCGAATTCCAGACCTTGGCCTTGGACGAGATCTATCAACTGACGCAGGGCTATCCGTACTTTATCCAGGAATGGGGGTATCAGGCTTGGAACCATGCCTTGGCATCGCCGATCACATTGGAAGTCGTCAAGGAGGCGACGCCCACCGTGATCGATCGGCTGGACAGGAATTTCTTCCGAGTCCGTTTTGACCGATTGACGCCGCGTGAAAGGCAGTATCTCCGCGCCATGGCCCACTTGGGAAGCGGACCCTATCGTAGCAGCGATATTGCCGACTGCCTGGGCGTCAAAACCAATACGCTTGGCCCGGTCCGCGCAAGCCTCATCAAGAAAGGGATGATCTACAGCCCCGCCCACGGCGACATGGCGTTTACGGTCCCGTTGTTTGACCAGTTCATGCGACGCGCCATTCCGAGCTTTGAACCGAAGACGGCCTAGCCGGTAGGTCGGTGCCAGCTCTACAGATGCTCGATACCTTATTTCTTCGCTGGTTTCGTTGCCGGCGATTTCGGATTGCGGCTTTTTTGCGTGGCCGTTTCTTCCTGCCGCCAGAGGCCCTCCTGGAGCGTCCTGCCGTGCTTGCGGTATTCCTTGTCGTGTTCCAGGCGATGTCGCGCCTCGGCGGCCATCACGCGGGCGGCGGCGTCGATGGTCTCCTGGCCGAAGGCGGCGGTGGCGTCCTGTGGGGGCATCTTTCCGCCCACGCCGATCAGTTTCCCGCCCTTTGGCGGCAGGACGGACATATCCACGGTGTGGGGGTAAAGGGCCAGCATGTGGGAGGTTTCCCATCCGGCGGCATGGTCGCCGGCTCCGGGGTAGGCGTCTTCGACCAACAGGAAGTCCACGCACGCCCAGGCGAGCATTCCATCCTCGCGGCGGGTACGGGTCCGCTGGTTGAACTGTAGGCAGGCGGAGCGGGCGTGGTCGATGAGGGGGTAGTGCCCGGCAACCAGTACGCCCACCCGGAAGCCCAGCGTCTCGGCCTCGTGGAGGATGTGGAGGAGCAGCCGCTGGTAGTTCATCGCCTGTTCCAGGGGAGGAAGGGGAATCCGGTCCGGTCCGAAGTTTTCCGGGGGCAGGTCCATCTTCTCGGAGATCGCCGCGCGGTCGGGCGCTGCGGCCTCCATGAGCGCCTCGGTGCGGACCTCCCCATAATACAGCGGCGGGAAGACCAGTCCGCCGCCCAGTTGCGCGGCGCGGATGGCGATGCCTTCGGCCTGGAGGGCGTCGGCGCCGAGGGCGTTGTGCTCGCCGTGCCATTCCAGTATGCCGATGGGGATGTAGACGATGGGGCAGGCGTTGCGGCGGGCCACGACCTGCGCGGGACGCAACATCTGGTAACGCACTTCCTCGACTTGGTTGGGCATTTGCGAACTCCTTTGGGTGGCTGGTTGGTTTTGTGGATTATCGGAAACGGCGGCGTTTTCGGCAAGGGCAGCGCCGCTCCGCCAAGCCGGCGATCCCGCGGCGTATCACATGACGCGTCTCCTAAAACCGGCCGTAATGATGGGCCTCGTCGTACATGGCAATGATATTCTCAACGGGCGTGTTGGCCTGGATATTGTGGCAGGGGGCCAGGATATATCCGGTCTTGTCGCCCGCAAGTGTGTCGATGGCCCGGCGGACCTCGGTTCGGACGTCGGCCNNGCTTCAGCCCCTCCATGTCCATCCCGGAGCATCGCCACTGGATGGGGTTGAGGATGTCGATGCCCACTTCCAGCAGGTCGGGGAGGAAGTCGCGCATCGCACCGTCGTCGTGGTGGAAGACCCTGGCGCCGAACTCGTGCGTCAGGCCGCAGAACCGCTTCATGTGCGGCTTGTAGAACCGCCGGAATGTCTCCAGGGAGATCAGCGGGCCGGTCTGCATGCCGTAGTCGTCGGTGACCTCCCCCATGTCGATCAGTCCCTCGCCGGCCTCGAACATGCGACGGTGATAGGCATAAAAGAACTCACACAACCGCCCCAGCAGGTGCTCCGTAAATTCCGGGGCCAGGAGCGGATCGGTCAGGGCGTTCTCCAAGCCGCGAAGATAGACGTGGAAAGTGAACGGCGCCATGTACCCGCACTTCGTTACCTTGCGGTCGTGGTGCTTCCGCAGTTGCCCGGCCAGGCCGGAGAAATCGAACCATTCCACCTTGGGCCAGGCGTAGGCCTCCAGGTCGTCGATGGTTTGGGCGCTTGCCAGGGGATTGAAGCTGATCTCGTCATATTCCCCACAGCCGTAGTCGATCTTGCGTGTTCGGATGCCCCAATAGCCCAGCATTCCGCTCGCCACGGTCTTCGGTAGTGTTGGACCCACGTACCTGGGTTCCGCCGAAGCGGGCGTGTCGATGTTCAGCCGCTCATTGATGTCCACGCCCTTACCGAAGTGTTCCTGAAGCTTGCGATAAGCCTCCGGGACGATCCAGATGTCGGTGGGGACGCGGTCGGGCGTTTGATGGGCCAGCACGGCCAGGATGCGTTGGCGAGCGTTCACCATCAGGCTCCTTGTCGATGAAATAACACTATCCCGTAATTGTGGGCGAAAATCAAAGGACTGTCCGCGACATCGGGGGGGAATGTAGAATGCCCGCGACACCTGCACGCACTGGAGAGCGGCCGTTGGTGTTGTTTGAGAATCACGGCGGCTGAACCGACCAAAACAGGATAAAAGCCATGAGCAAGACGCAACCTGCCAAGGAAAACCATGATCCATTCGCGCAAATCGCCGCCGTGCGGGCTTCCATGCGGGATGAGTCGCTGGTTGCTCCCCAACCGCCGCGATTGCCCGCGCGGAAGCTGCCGACGGCAGCGAACGATCCCCAAGCCGCGTTCCGCCCGGTAGCCAAGCTCGACACGGCAGAGAAGCTGGCGGCCGAACTTGCCCGCCAGCGCCGCCGGCACGGGCGGTTCCTCCGCGACTTCGCCCCCCCGGCCGAAAGCACGCGGGAGTGCCTTTCGCTGGAGACCTTCGACTGGCGCCAGGAGACCGACGAGGACCGCAAGGACTTCGCCGGCGTGCTCCAAGGCCGAGGCCTATGGGAGCGGGTGAGGATCCCTCACTACGGCCCGCCGCTGGGCCGCGCGACGACCTACTATCGCACGGCCTTCTCGCTGGGCGACAAGATGCTGGCCAAGGGCGCCGTGTTCGTCCGCTTCAAGGGCGTGGACTACAAGGCCGTCGTCTTTGTCAACGGCGCGTATGTCGGTTCGCACGAGGGTTTTTTCGCGCCATTCGAGTTCGACGTGACGGCAGTTTCGAGGCCGGGCGAAAACGTCCTGGTGGTGAAGGTGGACAATGACGCCATCTGCATGGGCAACGATTCATGGGGCCAGGACGGCAAACTGTACGACGGCGACAAGCTCTACGCCGCCAGCGGTCCTGGCTACGATGATTCACAGCTCGGTTGGCACCATTGTCCACCGGGGATGGGCATCTACCAGGGCGTTTGCATCGAGGCTCGGCCGCCCGTCAGCGTCCACGACATTTTCGTCCGTCCGATCGCCGAAGATGACCGAGCCGAGGCGTGGATCGAGGTCCACAACAGCGACAAGTTAAGGCACGACATCTCGCTGGAAATTTCCGTTTTCGGGCGGAACTTCCGCAAGACCGTGTTTCGCAATCGCCGCTGCAAGTTGCCCGGACCTGCCGGGCCGGGGCGGAACGATTTTCGGATTCCATTCGACATCCCCCGGCCCCGCCGATGGAGCATGGAGACGCCCTGGCTGTATCAGATACAGGCGCGCCTGCTGGACAAGGAAGGCAGGACCCTGGACATCGCCTGCCGCCAGTTCGGCATGAGAAGTTTCCGCATGGACGAGGGTAGCAAGCCCAAGGGTCGATTCTTCCTCAACGGCGTGCCCATTCGCCTACGGGGCGCCAACACGATGGGGTTCGAGCAGCAGGACGTGATGCGTGGTGACTGGAATCAGCTCATCGACGATATCCTGCTGGCCAAGGTCTGCCGCATGAACTTCCTGCGCCTCACCCAGCGCCCGGTTCAGGAGGAGGTTTACGAGTATTGCGACCGCCTCGGCCTGATGACACAGACGGACCTGCCGCTGTTCGCCTACTTGCGGCGGAGCCAGTTTGGCGAGGCCGTACGCGAGGCGGAGGAGATGGAGCGCCTCGTCCGTAGCCATCCGTGCAACATCATGGTCAGCTACATCAACGAGCCTTTCCCCATCGAATCCGGCGACAAGTCGCACCGTCACCTGACCCGCCCGGAGTTGGAGGGTTTCTTCGCCGCCGCCGACCGGGCCGTGCGCCTGGCCAACCCCGACCGCGTGATCAAGCCCGTCGATGGCGACTATGACCCGCCCGCGCCGGGCCTGCCGGACAACCACTGTTATTGCGCCTGGTACAACGGCCATGGCGTGGACCTGGGCAAGCTGAACAAGGGTTATTGGCAGGCCGTCAAACCGGACTGGTTCCACGGCTGCGGGGAGTTCGGCGCCGAGGGACTCGACAGCCTCGATGTGATGCGCCGGCGATACCCAGCCGACTGGTTGCCGCGCGACGGCGAGGACGAAGGGGATTGGACCCCCGACCGCATTGTCATGGCGCAAACCGGCCCGATGCACTACCTGTGGTTCGAGACGCAAAAGTCCGTTGCCGGCTGGATTGCCGCCAGCCAGGCCCACCAGGCATGGGCGACGCGGCTGATGAGCGAGGCCTTCCGCCGCGACGGGCGGATGAACACATTCGCGATCCATCTATTCATTGCCGCCTTCCCCTCCGGGTGGATGAAGGCG
>PMBX01000069.1 GCA_003153915.1 Phycisphaerales bacterium | reverse complement strand
TGAGACTGGATTGGTGGGTATCCGGCCTCGGATTTCACCGGGGAGAATCGTCAATTTTCCAACCGATTTCTTAAGTGCCCCCTTTCTCTTTCCGATAAATCTCCTGACGTATCGGGTCACTGGTCAGGACGAACGGAACCTCTGGCGAGTCAAAGAAGGGCGCAACGATGGTCAGTATCGATGGGGATATGGTGGAATTCCGATTCTACCGTCCCGGAGCCGTTCAGGTACATCTGGCGGGGGATTTCAACCACTGGCGCAAAGATGAGCTTCCGATGGTGCGCGGTGATGGGGGCTACTGGGTGGCTCGGATGCGTCTGCCTTCCGGAGAGTTCAAGTTTCGCTACTGCGCCGACGGCGAGTGGTTTACCGACTATGCCGCCTTCGGGGTGGAACCCAGCCGATTCGGCCTAGACAGCGTCGTGCGGGTTCCGCAGGTCACGCTGCGCATCGCCCCGGCGGAAGCCCCGCGAATCGCCGCCGTGGCATAGAATCGCGGACATCTCCGCCATCAGTCCGGGTCATTACGTTATTCCGTCGGGGTTGGCGTTTCTCCACCGTTATCCATCTCATACATCCTTGCCAGGACAACCTGCGACCATCTTGCCAGGTTACCCTCCGCGATGGCCTGGCGGATCCCGGCCATGAATCGAGCGAAGAACCGCAGGTTGTGGATGCTAACCAGGATCGGACCGAGCATTTCTTTGGCCATGAACAGGTGTCGTAGCACACCGCGAGAGAAATTCCGGCAGGTGAAGCAATCGCAATCGGCCTCCAGGGACGAGGCGTCCTTGGCCCAACGGGCATTGCGGAGGCGGATTCTGCCCGAGTTAGTGAAGGCCTCGGCGTTCCTGCCGTTTCGTGTCGGAAGCACGCAATCGAAGAGGTCCACCCCCCGCGCCACTGCCGCCAGAATGTCCCGCGGTTCGCCCACGCCCATAAGGTATCTGGGACGATCCGCGGGCAATTGGGCGTCGATGTCATCCAGCACGCGACACATGGCGGAATGACCCTCGCCGACCGATAAACCACCGATGGCGTATCCGGGCAAGTCCAGCGCGACCAGCGCATCGGCGCTTTGGCGGCGGAGGTCGTGGAACACACCGCCCTGTTGGATCCCAAACAAGGCCTGGCTTGCGGCCGGTCCGTCGTCGGTCGGGGCGGCCCATTCGTCGCGGCAAAGTCTTGCCCAGGCGGCGGAGCGGCGGACCGCCTCGGCGACTTGTTGGCCGGTCGCGTCGGCGGGGGGGCATTCGTCCAGTTGCATGATTACGTCGGCCCCCATCAGCCGCTGCGCCTGGATCGCGCCTGCGGGCGTCAGTCGCAACTCGGCGCCGTCGATGTGTGACTGGAAGGCCACGCCTTCGTCGTCGATGCGGCGCAAGCGGGCCAGCGAAAAGACCTGATACCCCCCGCTGTCGGTAAGGATGGGGCCGGACCAGCCCATGACGCGGTGCAGCCCCCCCAGGTCGGCGATGGTTTGCGCCCCGGGGCGAAGCATCAGATGATACGTGTTGGCCAGGATCATCTTCGCGCCCGCAGCGGCGACCTGGTCGGGCGTGAGGCCCTTGATCGTCCCCGCCGTGCCCACGGGCATGAAGGCGGGAGTTTCCACATTGCCATGGCCGGTGTGCAGCAAGCCGGTCCTGGCCTTCCCATCGGTACTGGAGATGCCTAGGGAGATCATGCCCCACCCGCTTCCGTGCCGTGTTGACGGGGCAGGAAGGTACGGAAAGTGCTGCCCGCTCCGGGCCGGCTGGCAACTACGATGTGCCCACCGCTCTGTTTGACGAAGCCATACACCATCGACAGGCCCAATCCGGTTCCCTGCCCCAGGGGCTTGGTGGTGAAGAATGGGTCGAATATCCGCTGGAGGGTCTGCTCATCCATACCGCAACCATTGTCACAGAAGCTCATCATCACATGTGGTCCGGGCGAGGCATCGGGGTGGACTTGTGCGTAGGCGGCGTCAAGAAGGCAATTGCGAGTCTGGATCGTCAACCGCCCGCCGCGCGGCATGGCGTCGTGGGCGTTGATGGTGATGTTGGTGATGGCCTGCTGCACCGCCGCCAGGTCCGCTGTCACGTCGCCTAGGCCGCCGTCCAGGTCCATGGACAGTTCGATCTTCTCACCCAGCAAGTGTCTCAGCGAAGCGGCCATATCCGTCAGGGTGTGATTGAGGTTGATGCTTTCGGGGCGTAGAACCTGTTCCCGGCTGTAGGCAAGTAGTTGTCCGGTCATGGATGCCGACCGTTTGGCCGCCTTGAGTATCTGCTCGATCGGCTCATGGAGGTGACTGTTGGTGGGCAGGTCCTGTAGCAGGATGTCGCAATAGCCCTTCACCACCGTAAGCTGATTGTTAAAGTCGTGTGCGATCCCACCGGCGAGCTTGCCGATTGCCTCCATCTTTTCCGCCTGGCGGAGACGATCCTCGGCGGCCTTGCGTTCCGACAGATCCACGTCTATGCAGAACATCTCCGTTTCCAGGCCATCCAGGCAGACCACCGTGTGTATGGAAAAGACGGGGATGCGGGTTCCGTCCTTCCGCAGCAACAGACATTCGGTGGGGGGTATCAATTGGCCGGAGCGTGTGGCCTTGGCGCCCATCGCAAGTGCCTGTCGGTACAGGGGCTTGATTTCCGGCGGGATGATCAGGTCCCCCAGGTCACGTCCGACGGCTTCTTGTGCGGTGTAACCGTAGACCTTCTCGTTGGCCTTGTTCCAGTATCGGACGGTTCCGTCGGTGGTATAGCCCTGGATGGCGATACCCGGGACATGCTCCAGAAGGTTAAGGAACCTGGCCTCGTGGCCGCGCATGGCCTCCTCGGCCTGCTTGCGGTCCGTGATATCATCCAGCACGGCCATAATATATTTTCTGCCACCGGCACGGTAGGTTCTGGCGTGGATACCGGCCCAGAGATCCTGGCCGTCACCACGGCGAAAGACACACTCGAATCTGGAGATGTCTTTGCTGGCGATGACTTGGCGGAACCGCTGGAGGCAAAGATCCTTGTCATGGGGAGGATGAATATCCGTCTGTTGCAGGCCGACAAGGTTCGCCGCCTCTCTTCCAAGCAAGTCGGCGGCTTGTCGATTGCAATCGCTGATCCTACCGGTCCGGGTATCGACCACGATGACGGCCTCGGCGGTGGACTCCATCAGGAGATGAAACCGCTCGTCCGCTTCAATGCGGTTCTGTTCCGCCCGCTTCAGTTCGACCGTTCGGACTGGGGGGGGCTTGGCGGGGTGTTTCCTGCCACGTTTCATGTTGTGATGACGTTGCGGGATTTTAGGCATCAGCTTCTATTGCTTCCGCGCCGCGGAAAAAATTGCCAGGCATCGGCTCAGCAAAGGCTCCATTTCCGCCAGGGGGATCATGCTGGCTGCGTCGGACTTCGCCGTGGGCGGATCGGGATGTGTCTCGACAAACAGCGCGTCGGCGCCGGCAGCCATCGCCGCTGCCGCCAGCAGGGGCGCATGTTCCCTTCGCCCTCCGCTGGAAGCGCCCAAGGCGGCGGGTTCCTGCACGGAGTGCGTGGCGTCAAAGACCACCGGGGCGAACGCCTGCATGATCGCAATACCGCAGAAATCGCTTACCAGTCTGTTGTATCCGAAGCTGCTTCCCCGCTCGGTCAGCAGGACGTTATCGGAGCCTGCGTCGCGGACTTTTCGCACGGCCTGGGCCATGTCCCAGGGGGCCATGAACTGGCCTTTCTTGACGTTGACGGCTTTTCCGGTCCTGCCCGCCTCGACGAGCAGATCGGTCTGGCGGCAGAGGAACGCCGGTATCTGAATGCAGTCCAGCACGCCCGCCGCCGCGGCGACCTGGTTTGGATCGTGGACATCACAGGTGACGGGCACGCCGATTTTCTCGCGGACGGTGGCCAGCCAGTCCAACCCCCGCTGGAGTCCCGGTCCGCGATAACTTTCGATGCTGGAGCGGTTGGCTTTGTCGTAGCTGGCCTTGAAGATATAGCCGATGCCCAGGTTTCCGCAGACATCCGCCATCTCCGAGGCGACATCCAGGCAGAGCTGAAGGTTCTCGGCGACGCACGGGCCGGCAATCAGCACCAGCGAGCCTGCGCCGATGGTCAACGAACCGATAGTGGCGGTATGTTGGGGATTCATGTTCAGTTGCCTCCTCGCCACGGCCAAAAGCCCCATCCGTTCCGCGGAGGGGGAATCAGCAGTTTAATCCTGTCGGGGGAAACCGAGATGTCAAGGGGGGTGTTGGGACCGGGGTCGCCGTCGGCTTGGGAGGGTACCGGACGGTCCGTCTCGATCCGCGCGCTACGAATCTGGCGATACATCACATCGCCCTTGAGCGGGTGCATTCGAAGCAATGTCCAGGCGGCATGGAGAAGCAATGTCGTCTGCTGGCGGCAGGAAAAAACCACCAGGTCCAGCAACCCGTCGTCAAAGCGCGCGTCGCGGCAGATGCGCAGGCCGACGGCATAGCGAGAGATGTTGCCGATGAACGCCAGGGCGTAATCATCAAAGGCCAACTCTCCGTCGATGATGATCCGCATTCGCGGGAAGTCGTGTTCCCAGAAGGTCCGCCAGATCGGCCAGAAGTANNGTGCGAGATGTGCCCGGTGCGGACGGCCGACAGGCGGCGGACGACCTCGCCATCGAATCCCACGCCCATGATCAGCAGGAAACTGCGATCATTGATGCGCCCCACGTCGCAGTCCACCACCTGCCCGTGCCGGATAACCTCTATGATTCGTCGCGGGTCGGAGGGAATCCGCAGATCCTTGGCCAGGAGGTTCTCCGTGCCGGCCGGGCAGGCCAGGATAGGCACGTTGCTTCCGGCCAATCCGTTTGCGACCTCGTGAACTGTTCCATCTCCGCCCCAGACGACCGCGACAGCGGCGCGATCGCGAATAGTCATCGCATAATCGGTGGCGTCCTTGGGTCCTCGCGTGGTGTATTCGACAAGGTCCAGTCCCGCCGCCCGCGCGGCGGAGCGAAGATCGCTCAGCAGCAGGCGATGCCCGCCATAGCCGCTTTGCGGGTTGACGATCAGGTGTAGCGGAAGCGATAGGTTTGCCACATCCACCCGTAGCGCCTTTCATAAAGTTGCAGTCGCCACACAGGCCGCTATAATACCCGATCTTGTAGGCGAGAACCAATCGCTAGGCGCCGCGACAGCGGCGGAAAACAGGAGAGACGGCTATGGCAGAGTCGGCACTGGAAGGAGTCACCGGTATCCTGGCAAAGGATGTCTGGACCTTCGAGGATTACCGGGAACTGATCCGGGAGATTTCTTCCGGCAGAGAGTCGTACCGGACGGTGATGGCGGCGTTGACGGAGATGGAGAAACGTACCGGTGGCGATACCAAGGGCGCCGCGGCGCTGAAGGTGGGCATCATCCGTTATCTGTTGTGCCGCTTTAGCGCGGCGTTGAAGGTCCTGGCCGACGCCACGGACAACAAAGAGCGTCGCTACTTCCAGGCCCAGTGCTTGAAGAACCTTTTTCAGTATGAAAAGGCCGCCGAGGAACTGGATCGCGCCAAGGCCAGGGGATGGGACGCCGAACCGGCCGATCTGGAGATGGTCGAGCTTCGCGCCCTGGCGGGCAAGCTGGAGGACGCTTCCGCCGGTCTGGCCAAACTGACCGCCAAGCTTGGAGAAACGGCTCAGGTACTTTACCTTCGCGGCCTGCTTGACGATCTGTCTGGCTTCGGGCCCCGCGCCGCTGAGTCATACGCCCGCGCGCGGCAAATCGATCCTTCCCTGGTCGCGGCGACTTTCCGTCTTGCCTACTACTGCGATCTGCACGGTGAAGAGGGCGAGGCGATCAAACTATACAGGGAGTGCGTCTCCAAGCTTCCCGTCCACGCCAACGCGCTGATGAACCTGGCTGTACTTTACGAGGATGCCGGGCATTATGAACTGGCATTGCGGTGTGTCAACCGAATCTTGACGGTCAATCCTAATCATCCCAGGGCCAGGTTGTTCCTCAAGGACCTTAAGGCATCCAGGACCATGTATTACGATGAGGACCAGGAGCAACGGATTGCCCGGCACAACGCCGTCCTGGACATTCCTGTGACGGACTTCGAGCTTTCCGTACGTGCTCGCAACTGCCTAAAAAAGATGAACATCCGCACGTTGGGTGACTTGGTTCGGACCACCGAGCCGGAACTCCTGGCGTATAAGAATTTTGGCGAGACCTCGCTGAAGGAAATCAAGGACATGCTGACCAGCAAGGGCCTCCGCCTGGGCCAGGCGCGCGAGGACGAGCCGGGCCTGCCCATTCCAGAGGCGGCCCCCAAGGATGAATCCCAGGGCGTTCTGGCCACTCGCATCGAATCGATCGAGTTTTCCGTTCGGGCAAGGCGGGCCTTGGACAGTCTCAAGATAGTCACGATGGGCGACCTTGCCGCCAAGAGCGAGGCGGAACTCATGGGCTGTAAGAATTTCGGGCAAACCAGCCTCAACGAGATTCGCCAGCGCTTGTCGGAATACGGTCTTCAATTGCGAGAGACGACGTAGGAAAAAGGACGATAAGCGGTGAATCGGGCACTCCAATCCGGCGCCGGTGCTTCGCAGCGTCGGAGGCGGCGCCTGCGGGCGTGGCTGGTCATTGCTCCAACCGCCGTGGCGGGACTGGTCCTTGCCGGAACGTTGTCCAGTTGCCGGCGCGAAAATTACGTGCCTCAAACCGGATCTCTTGCACTTCTTGACGTTCCCACCATCCGCGTGCGTATCACGCCTGCGGGTATCACTCAGGCGGACCTGTCCACCACGGGCGGCTATCGCCTTTTTGCCGATGGGCGGTGCGTGTTGGACTCAGGCGGACCACTGGGCAAGGCCGCCCTACGACGCCAAGGGGGTCTGTGGCGCCTGGGCAACCTTTCCATACCGGGTTGGCAACTAGTCATTGCTCCCACCGATGGCGTACTTCGCTGTGGCCTGACCGCCTACCGCGGTTCTTTGCGGATGATTCCCATCGGTGCAGACGGCTTTGCCGTTGTCAACCACGTGGACCTGGAAAGCTATCTCGCCGGCGTGCTGCCGCGCGAACTTTATCCTTCCTGGTCCCCGCAGACATATCATGCACTGGCGATCGCCGCGCGGACCTTCGCCCTCTACAACATGAGATACGCGGCGGCCTCTAGGGATTATGACGTCGGCGACGATCAGGGTTGGCAGGTCTACGGCGGTTTCTCGGCTGAGACGGGAAAATCCCGCCAGGCCGTCAGCCGCTCTCGCGGGGTCGTGCTGGCCTTCGGACCGCCCGGTGGGGAACGGATCTTCCTTCCTCAATATTCCGCCTGTTGTGGCGGGGTGGTTAACGGAGCAGCGGTGATACGTGACGTAGCCGATATCCCACCGCTACGAGGCGGGCAGAAATGCCAAGACTGCCACACCTGCCCGCGATATCGCTGGCCAACATTGCGCGTCGGCAAGGGAGAGATCGCCCAGGCCCTTTGCTCCGTCTATCCCGCCGCCGGGTCGCTGGGCGGAGTGGCGACGATACGGGTGGCCTCGACGACGCCCTACGGCAGGGCGGTCTGGCTGGATGTGGTGGGCAAGAATGGCCAAGCCATGCGCCTCCGAGCCGAGGACCTGCGGCTGGCCCTGCTACGCAACGGGGCCTCCAACGGTAAGGGACTTGCTTCCATGAACTGCCGCATCCGGGATGTCGGAGACGCAATGGAGTTTTCCGAAGGCCGGGGCTTCGGCCACGGCGTGGGCCTCTGCCAGTGGGGCGCACAGGGCAAGGCCGAGGCGGGTTGGTCAGGTGAGGAAATCCTCCGCTTCTATTATCCAGGCGCTACTATGTTCCGAGTCTATTGACCGAAACAGGTAGCATGTGGCATGGAGGTCGGGCATTGCCCGACAATTTCAACAAGATCAAGATACGGAACGTCGGGCGGTGCCATTCCTACGCCTACTAATACATCCACCCGTGATGTACTGGGCTTCCCGAAACCCAAAATGCTCCTTCCATGGGCAAATCGCTTGCCTCCCGTCGATGGCGATGGTATAGATATTTTTGCCGTGCTAGGNNGGGGCGCTAGCGGTGCCCTGAGTCCCGAGCAATCGGGATGACCCGTAATCCGCTATAGCGGGGCCGAATGCTTCGCCGAGGGCCTCGAGGCAAGTCCATCCGTCGCGCTGATGGCGATGAAGGCTGGGTCCTCTGCAACGCTGAGCCGTGAACCTGGTCAGGTCCGGAAGGAAGCAGCCATAAGCGAGTTTTCAGCGTGTGCCGGAGGTTCTCCTGGTCCGAGCCGGTCCGTGCGGCGGACCTTGCCGCTGAGTTTCGACGCGAAGCGCACGGCGTTATTTTTCGTGGCGTGTTGTCTCTGCTGGCAACGAGAAGGTTGACCAGGCAATGGCCGAGTACCTTGTCCTAGCGAGAAAGTACCGCAGCGAGTCTTTCGACCAGGTCGTCGGGCAGGACCCCATCGCCCGCACGCTGGTGGGGGCCATCGAGGCCGGTCGGGTCGCGCACGCCTACCTGTTCACGGGGACCCGCGGGGTGGGCAAGACCACCATGGCCCGCATCCTGGCCAAGGCGCTCAACTGCCTGGCCGCCGACGCGCCCACGCCCAAGCCATGCAACCACTGCGACGCCTGCCTTGCCATCGCGCGCGGCGACGACATGGACGTCATCGAGATCGACGGGGCCTCCAACCGCGGCATCGACGAAATCCGCCAACTCCGCTCCAACGCGATCTTTCGCCCAGCCCGCAGCCGCTACAAGGTCTACTACATCGACGAAGTCCACATGNNACCAAGGAGGCCTTCAACGCCCTGCTCAAGACGCTGGAGGAGCCTCCAGGCCACGTGAAGTTCATCTTCGCCACCACGGAAGTGGAAAAGGTTCCCCCCACCATCCTGTCGCGATGCCAGCGGTTCGACTTCCGCAACATCCCTACCCGATTGATCGGCGACCACCTGAAAGCCATTTGCCAGGCCGAAAAGGTCCGAGCGGAACCGGCCGCCCTGTTCCGCATCGCCCGCTCGGCGGCGGGCTCAATGCGCGACGCATTGAGCCTGTTGGACCAGGCCCTGGCGGGGGGGGCGGAACTGACCGAGGACCAAGTCGTGCGCATCCTGGGGACGCCCAGCGACGAGCGGATGATCGCCCTGGCCGCCCAGATCGTCGCTGGCAGCGCCGCCGGGGCGCTGGCAGAACTAAACGCGGTGCTCGAAGGCGGCGTGGGACTTTCCTCCGCCGTCGAGGCCGTTGGCGGGGTCTTCCGCAACATGATGCTGGCCGCCTGCTGCGGGGCCGAAAGCGACCTGCTGGAATTGCCCGATGCCCAACGGGCCTCGGTGGCGGAATTGTCCAAGCGAATGTCCACCCCGGCGATGGTGCAGGCGGTTGGTATCCTCCAGAGCCTTACCCGCAACATTCGTACCTCCTCCTTGGCCAGGGCATTGGCAGAGGCGGCCGTGGTTCGCCTGGCAGAGGCGGACAAGTTCGTGGACCCACAGAGCCTTCTGGACCGCCTGGAGGCCCTCCGCGGCGGCAAGCCCGCGCCATCCACGGGGCGAAAAGCGTCCTCTCGCCCGGCAGAAGGAGCAACTGTCTTGTCGTCATCTGTCAACGGACCATCGTCCGGCGCCGCACCGCAAACCATCCGGTGGGAGGCCGCCTGGCTGATGGACAACTGGCAAGTGGTTGTCGGGGCATTATTCGCAAAGCGGTTATCGCAAGTGGCGGGGATGCTTCAGCCGGCGGCGGTGTTGGGTTTCGATGGGCTGGTTTTGCGATTGGGCTTCGATCCAGCCCACGAGCCGCTTCGCCTCCGTTGCGCGGGGGCGATGAGCCAAGCCGTTGCCTCTGCCTTGGCAGACTTGGCGGGCAAGGCGATTCGATGTGAATATGTCTCCAACGGAGGGGGAAAATCGCCTCTCGCGGCCAATGCCAATGGCATGCTGAGCACGGTGGAGAAGAACGAACTGGCAAAAGACCCCGCCGTTCGGGCGGTGGTGGACCTTTTCGGCGGGGGGGTAGTGGATATCCGCAAGGACGGCGAACTGCCGGCCAACGAGGAGACATGATGTTCGGCGATTTTAGCAAGATGCTCAAGATGGCTGGCGAGATGAAGAAACGCCTGGGCGATGTGCAGGCCAGACTGGCCGCCAGCGAGTATGTGGCGCAGGCGGGTGGCGGAAGCGTCTCGGCCACCGTCAACGGAAAGATGCAACTGATCGACCTGCGGATCGGCCAGGCTGTCCTGAACGATTGCGACGCGGAGATGCTAGGCGATATGGTCAAGGCCGCCGTCGCCGCCGCGCAGGAACAGGCTTCCACCGCTGCCGCAGCGGCCATGAAGGAAATCACAGGCGGAATGCCCCTGCCGGGACTGGAAGGATTGCTGGGATAACGTCCTACAACCAGGAACACCGAGACTGCCCATGCCCGGTTACTCCCACGCCATCGAGCGCCTGATACAAGAGTTTGGCAAGTTGCCAGGCATCGGAGCGCGCACCGCGGAGCGGTTGGCGTTTCACATCCTCAAGATCGCCCCACCGGAGGCCCTCGCCCTGGCTTCGGCGATTCAGGACGTCAAGTCCCTGGTCCGGCCTTGCAAGACGTGTTTCAACCTTGCCGAAGGCGACCTGTGCACAATCTGCGGCGACCCGCGGCGGGACAAGTCCACCATCTGTATCGTGGAACAACCCAAGGACCTGCTATCGCTGGAATCTACAGGGGCTTATGGAGGTGTCTATCATGTGCTGATGGGACACATCGCTCCATTGGAGGGCAGCGAGCCGGAGGACCTGACGATTTCGGCACTGGAGCAGCGCGTCCGGGCCGGTGGGGTCCGCGAGGTAATTCTGGCGACCAACCCCACCGTCGCGGGGGACGCCACCGCGCTGCATATCTCAACGCTGCTGGCCCCATTGGGGGTGAAGGTCACCCGTCTGGCGCGGGGACTTCCCAGCGGCGGGCAGATCGAATACGCCAACAAGTCCATCCTCACCGATGCGATCACCCAGCGCCACGACCTGTGACCCGCGCGTCGCTCCGCGATGGGTTTGAGGGGATCGGCTTTTGCTGTGGCGGCTTTCCAACCGGCTGGCGGGTATCGGTTTGAGACTGTGGTGGCGAAAAACCACTTTCCGAACCTGGATCTATCTGTTGGCCTTGCCGGATGCGGCATTGCGGAAATCGCGCCTTGGCGCGTAGAATGAAAACGTATGAGGCTCGACACGTCGCAGCAGTTCCGGCTTGAACAACGGATGAAGCTGGCGCCCCGGATCATCCAATCCATGGAGATCCTCCAGCTTCCGATGATGGCATTGCAGGAGCGGATCGAGGCCGAGCTTCAGTCCAACCCCGTGCTGGAACTCCGTGATCCAGGCGTGGACCAGGAAGCCCCGATGCTACGCGACGAGGAGGATGACCTTCGCGGTGAGCGGCAGATGGTGGTGGACGGCGAGAAGGGCAACGAAGATTTCCGCCGGCTTGACGATTATACAAACGCATACGGACCGGAATTTTCCAACAGCGCCGCCCCCTCGCGCGCCAGGCCGGCGGAGACGGGCGAACGCGATCGCAAGCTAGACGCCATGGCCAACGCGCCCGCCCCTGAAGAGTCGCTCAATGAATACCTGCTACATCAATGGGCCTTTGTGGAACTGCCCGATGACATCAAGGCCGCCGGGCGACTCATCATCAACTTCATAGAGGACGACGGCTATCTGCGAACCGAACTGGAGGAAATGCCCAAGCATACCAACGAACCGCCGACCATCGCGGCGCTGCGGACAGCGCTGACGGCCATCCAGTCGCTTGATCCGCCTGGCATCGGCGCCAGCGATCTGAAGGAATGCCTGCTGCTGCAACTGGAGGCCGAGTCAGCCGGTGGAAGGGACATGTCCCTGGAGAAGGAGCTGGTAGGGAGGTTCCTGCGGGATATCGAGATGAACCGCCTACCGCAGATCGCCAAACGGACCGGAAATAGTATGGAGCAGATCAAGGCCGCCATCGAGAATCTCTCCCGCCTCAATCCGCGCCCCGGTGCGCTGGTGGGGCAGAGGTCCGCCCCGGGAGTTATGCCCGACGTGACGGTAGAGATGGCCCCCGGCGGAGAGTTGAAGGTTTCCATGTCAGACGGTAACCAACCGATGCTCTATATTTCCAAAGCATATCGCAAGCTGGCCAAGGACCGTACCGCCGATACGCAGACGCGGCAGTTTGTCCAGAAGAACATCCGTTCCGCCCAGTGGCTTATCGGCGCTATCGAACAGCGCAGGGCAACAGTCAAGCGCGTGGTGGAGGAAGTCTTTGCCGTCCAGAAGGCCTTCCTAGATGAAGGTCAGGAGGCCCTCAAACCCCTGCCGATGGCGGATGTGGCCGGTAAGGTAGGCGTGCACGTGGCCACGGTTAGCCGGGCGGTAGCCGGCAAGTATGTTCAGACACCGCGAGGGATTTATCCCTTGCGGATGTTCTTTTCCGGCGGGACGACCACCGCCGACGGCCAGGACGTCGCCTGGGACGCCGTGCGAGTGCGGCTCAAAGAGATCATCGACACCGAAGACAAGGCCCATCCGCTCAACGACGACGAGTTGGCGATGGAGTTGAAACAACACGGTCTGGACATCGCTCGGCGGACGGTGGCTAAGTATCGCGGGCTTCTGGATATTCCCCCGGCGCGGAAACGAAGGAAATATTGAGCGGCATAGCCCCATCGGACATACGGGCAAATCGCGGAGATGACTCACGGCAGCCAGGGGGTCTAAGAACGTGTAGTTTTCATACACTTTTTTATATCGAATAGTCCCCGCGATGGCGAGGCTCGGCAAGGTTCTGCCATTTCTTGTCCAGATGCGATAGGCCGCACCAGCCGCGAGCTAGGAACAGGGCGTCCAGGAGGGCGATGGCTACCATGGCCTCGGCGACGGGATAGATGCGCGGACAGATGCTGATGTCGCGTCGGGTGATGGCCGCCAGCTTTTTTTGTTCCAGCGTCATCATGTCCACGGTGTCCTGCTGCTTGGAGATGGTGGGGGTGGCCTTGACGGACATCCGCATCACCAGGTCCTCGCCGTTGCTCATGCCGCCCAGGAATCCACCGCAGCGGTTGGTGTGGAAGCGGACCCGACCAGCTTCCACGAACGGCTGGTCGTTCCACTCGCTGCCCAGCATTCGCGAGGCGGCGGCACCGGAACCAAATTCCAAGGCGGTCATCGCCCCGATACTGCACAGACCGTGGGCGATGGTGGCCTTGATTTTGTCGAAGACCGGTTCACCCAGGCCCGCCGGGACGCCGCGGGCGACGATCTCGATGGCGCCGCCGGCAGTATCCCCGGCTTCTCGCACCTTCAATAGGTCGGCGATCATTCGCTCCGCCGCCGACAAGTCGCAGCAGTTGAGGTCGTTGGTGCGGTAGTTGGCCTTCATTTCCTCGAAGATCATGGTCCCATCGCTGATGCAACGGCCCTTAATGCCGTGCGATTCGATCACGTGGGCGAGGACTTCAATGCCTTCGCGCGCGAGGATTTGCTTAGCCACCGCGCCGCCGGCCACCCGCCCAACAGTCTCGCGTCCGCTGGCTCGCCCTGCGCCGCACCAGTCGCCATGTTCGCCATATTTATAGAAAAAATTCAACTCCGCGTGGCCGGGACGAATGACATCCTTGACCGCTCGGTATTGCTCGATGTGGCTGTCCTGCGTATCCACGTTGCGGATCAGCAGGCCCACGGGCGCGCCGGTGGTCAGGCCCTGCCCGAGTCCGCTGACGATTTCGACGCGGTCGGTTTCTTTGCGGGGAGAATCCAGCTTACTCTGACCGGGGCGCCGCTTGTCCAGTTCTTGTTGAATCCTGGCCACGTCCAGGCGGATGCCCGCCGGCACGCCGTTGACGATGGTCAGGATAGCCCCGCCCCAGCCGGACTGCTCGGTGGTGGCATGCCAACCATAGCTCTCGCCGCAGGTGGTTACCTGGAAGATGCGGCCGAATGTGTTGCCAAGCACTTTATCTCTCCTAGGAAAAGCCCAAGCGTCACTGCGTCTGCATGTCGCATCCGACGGCTTGCATCTGCTCCACGAAATTCGGGAAAGTCTTCTTAATGCAATCAATGTCTGTTATCAAGGTCGGATTCCTCGCGGCCATCGCCGCCACGGCCAGGGTCATGACCATCCGGTGGTCGGCGGCGCTGGAAAGTCTGGCGCCCCGCAAGAGGCTCTTTTGGATGACCAGCCCGTCGTCTCGTTCCTCCACTTCGGCGCCCATGGCGCGGAGCGCCTGGCAGGTCTGGCGGATACGGTCGCATTCCTTGTTTCGGCAGATTTCCGCGTTGGTCAGGACGGTCCGGCCTTCGGCGCAGGCCCCGACGACGGCCAGCAGCATGAACTGGTCGATGAAATCGTTGCAGTCAATCTCCATGCCCGTCAGTCTGCTGGAACGGGCGCGGATAGTCCCATCGACGGTCTCGATGTCCGCTCCCATCCGCCGCAGGACATTCAGCACGGCCTTGTCGCCCTGGACATCGGCGGGGTCCAGGCCTGGAAGGTGGATTTCACTGTCCGGTGTGACCACGGCGGCGACGATGGGATACATCGCCGCCGACCAGTCCAGTGGGATGCGGCAATCGAATCCCTTCCAGCCGCTGCCACCTCGGACGCGATAGACCTGGTATTCCTGGTTGCTGACCTCCACGCCACAGCGGTTCAGCCAGTGCAGTGTCATGCCCACCCAGGGCTTCTCGCCAGGCCGGTGTACAGTCAATTCCGTCGGCGAGGAGGCCAGGCTGGAGGCGATCAACAGCGCCGAGACCGGCTGGCTGTCCATACCGTCGATCTCCGCTCGCCCGCCGGTGAGTTTCCCGCGGACGACCAAGGGGGCGTGCCCGTCGCCTTTGGTGGAGACGGCCCAAGCGCCCAGGTGGTTGAGGGCATCGACCAGCGGTTGGCAAGGTCGGATGTGTCGTAGCGATTCATCCCCCGTAAGCACGGTATAGCCTTCGCAGCAGGCGGCTAGGGCCGTGAAGAATCGCAGGATGATCCCGCTGTTTCCGCAGTTGAGAATGTCTTCGGGAGTCCGCAGCGCCCCGCCGGTCCCTTGGATGTCCCAGACGTTGCCTGCCCGAGGTTCGATCCTGGCCCCGAACATCTCCATTGCCTCTAGGCCGTGCATCCAGTCATTGGATACCATCGGATCGGTGATTTTGCTGGCCCCCTCGGCCAGGGCGGCCATGATCAGTGCGCGGAAGGAATGCGACTTGTTGGGAGGTGCCTTGACGGTTCCCCGGAGATTCGGCGATGGTCCTACCAGCAAGTTCATGGTTCCACTCTCGGCATGGGTACGATCCTACGTTGCCCACCGGTGGCACGCAAGAGAAGGCAAAAGAGGATTGACATGGCAAGCTGGCGGCGCAAAATGGTCACTCCCTGTCGCGACACGCCGGTTGAGTGGAACCGGCTGGGTTTTGTTGACAGGGCAGCACCGCCTTGGGGCGGTTCACGTCTTCTAGGGAGCCTGATGATGAGCCAGGTTTTCAGGACTATGTTATGTCTGGCCGTGTTACTGGCCTCATATCCCGCCGCCGTCATCGGCCAGGCGACCTGCCGAGGGACGGTTGTGGACGCCAAGGGCAAACCGTTGGCCGACGTGGCTGTGCGCCTCTACGACGTAAAGGTAGGCATGGAGGGCTTCAAGGCGGAACTGGCGGCCGAGAACACCAGCGGACCGGATGGTATGTTTACGATCTCCCATGCTCCCGTCGAGCCGGGACAACCCGGTTCGATGGGCATGATCCTGGCCTATCAACCCGGCCTTGCTATCGACTGGGCCAATTGGGGTTTCGATATGGGAGATACCCGCGTGAAGTTGACTTTAGGCAAACCAGCCTCGCTGAACGGTATGGTGGTAGACGAGGCCGGCACAGCCGTGCCTGGCGCCGAAGTTGGGGCGTTCTTGGCGGCCAAGCCAATAAACGGACAAGACCAGCCTCGCGTAACTTACGGATTGCCCTCGGTGGACTGGCTCGTCGCCAAAACCGATTCCACCGGGCGGTTTTCCTTCGATAACCTCCCTCCCGATTGTACGGCAGAATTGCTGGCATGGGCGCCAAATCGGGCGAAAGTCTTCACGCTGCCCGATCGTGGCCAGGATGGTGTGGGCCAGTTCATTCCAGGAGCCGATGGCATCAGGATCACACTGCCACCTGAGGCGGTTATCGAAGGGACAGTGGTGGATAAGGAACAAGGCCAACGTCTCTCGGGTATCGGCGTGTTCCTCCGTGGCGAGCGAGCTGCCGGCTACATGGAAAGCTCCCCGGTGATCTCCGGAGCCGACGGACGGTTTCGCTTCTCCGCCCTGCGCCCCGGTAATTACCAGATTGACCTGGTTCCAGCCGCCGGTGGCTCTGCCTGGGTCACCGAGCCGGTCTTTGTCTCCCTGGGCGAGGGAGAGGCCAAGACAGGGATTGTTTTCGAGCTATCCAAGGCGGGCGTCATCGAGGTCTTGGTCACTGACGCGGTGACCAGTGAACCGGTCGAAGATGTCTCGGTATGGATGACCGAACAGGACGGCCACAGGTTTGTCTTCGGCGTCACCAACAAACTTGGCGTGGCGAAAATTGTCGCCCCACCGGGCCGGTATGTCGGAGACAGCCTCCGGCGGGGGCAGGAACGTGTCGGGACATTCAACCAGGAGATCGCGGTAGCCGCCGGAGGAGTCGCCCGACTGACGGTTTCGTTGGGCAAGCCGCCGATGCTCAAGGGCATTGTGCTGGACCCCGACAACAAGCCGGTCGTCAACGCCGACTTGCGTTTCTGTCCAGGCGCCGAGAGAGTGGTTCGTAGCGATTTGAAGGGTCTGTTCGATCTGCCGATTCACATCGAACCATGGCGGGCGGGACGCCGGGGGAGATTACTCCTGTTGGTCCGGCAGGTCCAGCGGCACCTGGCCGCGATGGTGGAGTTGGACGCCAACGCTGTGACTACGGAGGTCCACCTTGCCCCGGCGGCGACGGTCAACGGGAGGATCGTGGAACCCAACGGCAGGGCAATCCCCCAGGCCCAGGTAGTTATCAGCCTGTTACTAGAGGGAGGCGAACCCATATCGATCGAGGTCGTCGAAAGCAACAAAGACGGTCGATTTGAGGCTGCCGGCCTTCCGCACGGACGAACTTACAGAGTGCAGGTTTCTACCGTGCCAGGTTTTGGGGCCGCCCAAAGGGATATCAAGATTGGGGTAGGACAGGATCGCCTGGAGGCTTCGGACCTGGTTCTTCCGCCGGCAGATACATCGGTCAGCGGTGTAGTGGTGGACGAACAGGGCCAACCGCTGGCTGAGGTGACGATTTCCAGCCAGGGGCCTGGCCAACCCCTTCGGCACGCAACGAGCGATTCACAAGGACGATTTCGTCTCGATGGCGTTTGTAAGGGGCGCGTACAACTTCTCGTCGAGGCGGTCAAGCCACGCCCCGTTCGTGGCAGCGGGGTTTTCGAGATTGGAGCGGGAGCATTAAGGATTGTCGTCAGGCAGGACATCGCCAACGGAGTACCCCAGCCGCCGGGGGCAACCTCCGGACCGGTTCCCGAAACGCCGGATTGATCCGACAAAACCGATACCAGAGTACCCCGTTTGGCGGGGAGATTGGCTGTTTATACTAACAGGCGCATCAATGTATCATCTAGCCGTCAAAACTGGTTCTAACCTCGTACAGACCGGTATACGCAGTGTGTGTAACCAACCCCGCCGGTTCGACGAATAATCGGCGGTGTACGTTATCAGTTGCCTGATTCATGAAGATATAGAAGATACTTGGTTTCTCCGATGACGAACTCCGACGTTTCCTTCGCGCCCCAACTGATTCCCCAGAAGGTCCGCCGTCTTCCCTGGGCCATCGCCTACAGCATGTGCAACTCGGTGATGAGCGCCTTTATCATGTCCGGTTCGGTGTTCGTCCTGTTCATGGACCGCCTGGGACTGCCCAAGTCGCGGATCGGCTTCATTCTTTCGTTGTTTCCCTTTTGCGGATTGCTGGCGATACCGATGGGAGTCGTGGTTGGCCGTTTCGGCGCCAAGCGGACCTTCACCCTCTGCTTTGGTGCGCGCAACTTCGTGATAGCTTTGTTGGCGGCTAGTCCGTGGGTAGCCTCCTTGGGAGGCGTCCCCGCGGTAGCCACGTTCGTCAGCGTGGTTATGGTCGTGTTTACGGTGATGCGAGCCATCGGAGAAACGGGTTACTACCCATGGTTCCAGGAGTTTTGCCCCGACGCGGTTCGAGGCCGATTCCTGTCCGTCCAGCAGATTCTTGTCACCGCGACAGGCGCGGTGTCGCTCTGGCTGGCCGGCTATGTGATCGATCATGCCCAGGGTATCACGGGGTATCAGATACTTATTCTTTTGGGATCCGCCGCGGGTCTGGTCTCGGTGTTGGTCATCAGTCCCGTTCCCGGCGGATCACCGGCCGGGGAATCGATGAACTGGGGAAGTTACCGTCGCGAGATTGTCTCAGCCTTGGGGGACCGAAATTTTTTACTCTACCTTGCCGTTGTCAGTGCATACACGCTTGGAGCGGCGGCGTTTTCGTTCGTGCCCTTGTTCATGAGAGAGCAGGTGGGGCTAAGTTCCGCACTTGTCGTGCGATTGGAAAGCGCGTCGCTGGTGGGGGGGATTGTCGGCGGGCTTGTCCTGGGCCGCCTGACTGATCGCCACGGCGGAAAGCCCGTGCTGCTGGTGGGTGCTCTGTGCGCGGCGATCCTTCCGGTGGCATGGATAATCATGCCTCGCCATGGCTACTGGAGTGTCGTCGTGGCTTGTCTGGCGTCGGTGTGGTTGGGCATGGCGGGAGCCTGTGTCGGCATCGGCAGCACGAGGCTGCTTTTCAGCGAGATCATACCGGTGGAGGGGAGGATGGGTTATTCTGCCGTTAATTATGCCTTCTGTGGTCTCATCGGAGGCATTGGTCCCTTGGCAGCCGGGTGGGCGCTGGTCCATACCACGGCCATCCGGGGGCGTTTCCTGGGCTTGAACATGGACCCCTACATGCCGTTATTCGTTGTAAGCGTGACGATGATGCTTCTCAGCGCGTTTTTATGCCGCTTGATCCGGCCCAGACCAGCCTGCTCCTGAAAACAGCCGGCAGGCGTTTTATTGGCTGGATTCCGAGCCGGTTTGGCCCTCGACGAGCTTGAGTTTGATGCGATTGGCGGTGATCTCGCTGACCTCCAGCTTCAGACCGCTCATCGCCGAAACCTTGTCGGCCAGGTCCTCGTTGGTGAAGCGATATTCCACGTCGATGGTGGCGATGTTCTCGGTGATGTCCCGCAGGCGAAGGGCCACAACACCGGGAATCTTGACCGCCTCGTCACGGAAAACCTTCCATGCCTTGTGGTCCATGCCGGAAATCGCAATCTGGACAGTGCGGTTGACGTTAGCTCGCTTGGCCCATGCCTGGACTATGGCCGCCAGGAGCTTGGGGGCCGATTCCTCGGCGAGCTTGGCCAAGACTTTTTCTTCCCCGCCGGCCTGCTGGAGGACGGTGGCGGTGATCGGACCGAAGCTCTTGACGGCCAGGATGCGGGCGGAATCTGTCTGCACCACGCGCACGTTAAGTGTGGCGGTATACTGGTACATTTCCTGGCCGGCTACGTCGAGCTTCTTGCCGTACTTGGCGGACGCACGGCCCATAACGACGACCTCGGCCTTGAACTGGGCGCCCAGGGCGGCGACGGAGTCGGCGTCGTCCTTGATCGCCGCCAGCAGGATGTCCCGCTTGGCTACTTCTGAGGCGGTTTCCTTGTCCACCAGCACGATGCCCTTCTGGAGGAAGAAGTCCTCGATCTTGCCCTGGACGGTCCCGTTCCTCTCGACCTCATAGGCAGGACTGGTGGCCGCCCAGTGGACCGCCTCGGCGATGGCGACGATCATTCGCGGGTTGTTTTCGCCTTCGATGGTATGGGCGATGGCGGCCCAGTCCCGCTCGAACTTCTGCGTGGATACGCACGCCCGGACGGTGGCGTGGGTTATATCGCCTTCCGTCCAGGTCTTGATCACCTTGTGCTCGCGGACGTATCCGACGGTGTCGGCGAAGACCTTGTCGTAAACGGCCTGGTAATCCTCGGTCTTGGTGCGGGCCTTGATGAATACCCCGCAGGCCTCCTCGACAGCCTTGCGCAGAGCTCGGGCGACGGCCTCGTCCTTGGCGTTAAGGTCCGTCCCCGGCGCCTCTGCCGTGACGGTCACCCACTTGGTCACGGCGTCGCCCTCGATGTTCTGGGCAGGAGCGTCGGACGAATAAAACGCCAGAGCGATTCCCGCCAGAACAACGCCCAGGAGCATGGTTGATTTCATGGCCTCATCTCCAAAGTGGATGCACCCTCACGCGCGCATCGCGATTTGTCGCAGACAATTCGTTGCCGGCTAGTCTTGTTTGTATTTTGCTTTGATGACGTTGGCTGAGACGTCGGTGATCTCTAGGCCGTCGACGGCTTCGGCGATCTTCTCGGCGAGTTGCTCGGCGCGGACATCGGATTGGATGGAATACTCCGCCGTGCCGTTGGCGAACGTCCCGTTGATCTCCAGGATTTGCTTAAGAGCCTTGAGGGTTCCCTTCAGCTTGGTGTTCTGGAGGAAACTGATGCCCTCGACGTGCAACTGGATCTCGCCACGTCCGCTCAGGACGTCCTGCCAGAACCGCAGGATGTCAAACTGGGTGCGCGGAGCGATCTGCTGAGCCTGGGTATCCAGGGCCTGTTTGGCGGCCGAGCGGGCCACACGCTGCACGCCACGGGTGGCGGCGCCTGGGATGGAAGACAGCAGTTGCGCGGTGTCGCTGCGATAGCACTTGATGTTGGCCTCGGCCTCGTAGGTAAAGAAGGGCACGCCGTTGATCTCTCGCTGCTCGCCGGCCTCGGCGTGGGCCGAACCGGTGATGAATAGCTGCGCCCCGAACCGCTTGGCGATGGCCTGGACCCGCGCGGCGCTGTCTTCGGCGACCGCGGCGGCAAGATCCTTGCGGTCGATCTCCTTGAGTTGGTTCTTATCCACAAGGATGAACCCGCTTTCCAGCAGCAGGTTCTCAATGCGGGTCTGCACGGTGGAATCCTCGACGACCTCGTTGCCGATCTTCTCTGTTACGAAGACCATAATCTTGGGACGTCCCATCTGCTGGAGCATGTTGGTTACCACGCCCCATGAGTCCTCGATGCCCTTGATGGAGACGACGGCCTTGATCTTGATCTGGATGACACCGTCTTCGGCCTCGCTTTCGGAGAGCTTCTCGAAGCTCTGGAGGAAGCCCGCCGAGCGCGCCAGGACCGTGTCCCGCACCAGGGCGAAGTCCTTGGTCTGGGACTGGGAGTAGATGTATGTCCCGGCGCCTTGTTCGACGGCCTTGCGCTGGGCGTCGCGGAGGGCGGCCTCCTTGGTCATGCCCACGCCCGTCACCGTCACCGTCTTGGTCTCTTCCGGCGGGGGCGGTGCGGCGGGAGTGGGAGTAGGCGCTGCCGCTACAGGCGCNNGTCGGCGGTCTTGGCGGCGTCCTGGGCGGCGGCGACGGTTGCCAAGCAACCGATCAACACGGCCAGCAGGCCGCGCGGCAGTAGTCTTGCCATGGCGGCGATTCCTTCAAAATGAGTGTCTGTGATCGTGGGCCAACGCGGTTATTGCACCACGGTATCCTGATGGATGACCTGCTCCTTGACTTCCATTTCCTTGTGTGTGCGGATTTCGTTTTTTTCACATCCGGCCAGCAAGACGGGAGTCAGGGCGATGGCGAGAGTAATCAACGTCGAGATGAGCTTCTTTAGCATGGCGTTTCTCCTGGTTGGATAATCGTTGTCGCAACCGATCCGATAAAACACAGCACGCGGCGGGCCGCGCGGAGGCGGGCGGTGGGGGTCCCGTCCGCCCCGTGCGATCCATGATCCATCGAAGGTTACTTGATCGTGAGGTTGAACTTCTGCTGGTAAACGACGATTTTGTCCCACAATGGCCGGAGGTCCACTTCCACCGTCACCTGGGCCGTGCCGTCTTCCATGAGCTTCTGCGAGCCTTCAACCACGTGCGCGCCGGCTTGGAAGGCCATCATGTCCGTTTGGATTTCGTCTTTTTGGGCGACGAAATCCTGAACGGTTGTCGAGGAACCGATGACCAGCCCGTTGATCTCCTCGGAGAGCTTGCGTCGGGCGTCTAGCTCGGCCGCCCGGTAAGCCATCAACTTTGCCTGGGCGGCGTTCTCGGTAGAGGCGTCCACGGCAGCGTTGCCCATCGCTCGCTTGGTCATGCCCGCCCAATCCGGCATCTTGGATGCCAGCGACATCGACTGGGACATCTCGGCGGACACATCGCGCAGGTACCGCTGTGGCGGGACGCCCATGCCCGTTTCCTTGATTACCGTGTCTTTGGCGGTGGTGATAAGTTCATCGAAATGGCTGGCCTTGATCTTGTCGCCCTTGTAGTGGACATCCGACCAGCTCTTCAGCGAGGCGTAGACCGTCCTGAGCGTCACTTCCATGTCAACCTCGACGATCAATTCATCGTCGTGGTAGCGGATGCCCGTCTGGCGGGAGCCCTGGAGGAAGGTCTCCATGTTGACGTTGATCTGGTCACTTTCGGCGACGAAGTCCTGGACGTTTGTCTCAGAGGTGAGCATAACGCCCTTGATCCGCTCGGCCAGGCGGCGCATGCCCTCCACGCGGGCAGCCCGCTCGGCCATCAGCCGGCCTTGACCGGTGACGTGGGCCTTCCAGAAGGCCATCGCCTTGGCGGGAATCTTGGAGGCGTCGAATCGTCCGTCCGGTTCGCAGGGGATGGTCTCGTCCTCTTCCTTCTGCGCGCCCTGGCCTACCTCGCGGATAATCTTGATCTCGTTGGTGATGGTCATCTTTTCAAAGTCGGTGGCTTTGTACTTGTCTCCCTTGTAGTAACGGTCATGCCACTCCTTGAGGTTGACAATGACGGTCTCCAGCGGCACTTCCATCACGACCTCGCAGGTGCCGTCTTCCATGTGCTTGGGCTTTCCGACTTCCTGCATGCCCGACAGAAAGGCTGTCATGGCGGTCTGTATCTGGTCGCTTTCGGTGACAAAGTCCTTAACGAGCGTCTCAGAGGTGATGTGCAGTCCACGGATTCTCTCGGCGATCTTTCGCATGGCGTCGGCGCGGGCGGCGCGCTCGGCCATCAGTTTGTTCTGGGCCTTCTTCTGGAGGCTCAGGTCGCCTTGTGCCGACAGCGGACCGGAGGCCAGCACGCAAACGGCCACTACCGGCAGCAACATCTTGGCTAGCTTGTTCATGTTTCATTCCTTTCCTGGTCTGTGGATGTTTTTCCCAATGACATGCTTAGGGTATCGCATCCAGCGGCTTGGTACGTTGTATACACCACATGTGTCCATTTTTGTAACTTTAAAGGGTTCTATTCCTGCTTGGCGGGTGGTTGAGCTTCCAGGTTGGAGGGTTGTGAGGTGACCCTCGCGGTAGTTTCTCCGGTCACTTCCGTGGACTTGGCATCGCTCGACGCGTCCTTGGAAACGGCTGGCGCCGTAACGGTGGCGGAAGGCGCGATGGGTGCTTCGGTGGACGGTGAGGCGGCCTTGGCCTCGACTCGCACTCGCCGGCGTGCCAGGACGTACTTGTCCTTGTCGCTGGTCTTGAAGGCCCGATCGTAGAGTTGCTCGGCTCGGTCGAGCTTGCCCATCGCCTCGTACATCAGTCCGGCGTTGAACATCGCCCCGTCGTCATCGCCCTTCTGTTCGATAGCCTTAAGATAAAGGTCCAGCGCCTCGGAATATTCCCCGGCGAAGGCCAGTTTGTTGGCCGTCGCGACGGCCTTGCTATTGCCAATCATGAGCTTCTCAGAGAAGGCCACCTGGTGGGGGCTGACCTTGGAGACGAATTCCTTGACGCACTGGTCGATAAGGTCTTCCAGTACCCCGTCGACGGGAGCGACCTTATTTCCGCCCACACCAATCGCCATGGCGATGACGGCGGCACCGGAGGAATTCTGTTTCTCTGAATCGTATTCGCGCGTGACCGTCACGGTGGTGATGGTCTTGGAGCTGTTGATGTCGTCCATCGTGAAGTTGATGGTCGCCATGCAGTACCGCTTGGTGTACGGGACGGTCTTGGTGGCGTTGCGGGCGAAGTCGTAAACCTCGTGGGTTCCCTGTTCGTCGCGCGAGATGGCCGTGACATTTCCATAGATCATCGCGTCGACGTTGGCCAGTTTTCCGGCCTTGCCCGCCGAGGATGTGTCGGAGATGGCCAGTTGAAGGTCTCGCTCGTCCATAATGGCCCGTAGTCGCTTGCGGTCCACCAATTGGTAGCGTTTGAACTGGCGGTTGTAGGTTTCCAGTTCACTGGCCAGCTTATCGGAGGCGATGTCGCCCCATCGCTTGTCGGCCGCAGTCTTTCCACCGAACTCCGCGATAGCCAGCTTTCGGATGGATTCGGAGATCTCGTAGGCGGCGGGGCGGTTGTAGGAGATCTGGATGGCCTGCTTGGTCTCGCCGCACCCTGCCAAGGCCACGATCAACGGTCCGGCAGCCAGAAGTAAGCAAATTGACCTGTTCACGTTATTGGGCCTTTCATAAAGAAAACCGTATAGGAGCCGCAGTCGTGGAAAAAATGTCGACTCTCATTGAAGTGGATCGTCCTCTCAAGCCAGCGTCCATGCCAAGCCTTTCGAGAGGTGACATTATCCACCCCGTAGGACGATTCGCAAGAAAAAAGTCCGCCCCCCGTTGTGTGGTCAGGACCGGGCCTTGCGGTGGGCGTTCTTGGGGTATCTGGAGGGCCTCGCAGCCTTGGCCTTGGCGCGTGCGGGTCGGGTCTGCCGGATCGCCGCGATAATGGCCGCCAGCCTGCTCGCCGCTTGGCGGACCTGTCGTGACGGGCAGACGCCATACCCGTGCGTCGCCGGCTGGATGCCCAGGAAAATGACCTGACAACCGATGGATCGTTCAAGGTAATCCGCCAGGACGCCCAGGGACATGGCATGAGTGGAGGGAGGGAAATTGCCTCCGGCCTGGTGGGGTTCGATCAACGAAATCGTCCCCGCTGATTGACCCATCTCGGCTGCATCGACGAGCAAAATGTGAGAAGGCCGGAATCGCCGGATGTCCCCGGTGAGGTTTTCAGGAACCGTCTCGCCCCCAAAGACTTTCGTTACGCGGACGGGCCGGGTGGCTCGCAGGGCGGCCTGGACTGCCCGGCCAAATAACATTCCCGCCCCGTCATCGCCCCGAAGGGTTGATCCGACGGCCAGGATACCCAGGCGCCGGCAGCCCTCAAGGCTTGTCTTGAGGGTCCTCTGGAGGTTTTTGTGAAGCGGGTGGCTGGCCACGGAAGGTCTGCCTGAGTTTGTCTCGGTCAAGCTGCGCCAACTCGAAGTCCAGCGTGGACTCCAGGGCCTTTTTGGGGCAGGAATCCACGCACTGGGCGCAATAGATGCACTTGGCCATGTCGATGTCGGCCTCGAACTGCTTGTCGGCGATCTTGCGGATCTGGATGGCGTCGGTGGGGCAATCCCTCATGCATAGCCGGCAGCCGATGCACCGCTCGGCGTAAAAACGCAGCCTGCCCCGGAACCGTTTTGGCATGGTTACCTTGACGAAGGGATAGCGTACCGTGGCGGGTTTCCGTAGCATGGAGGACAGTACCTGGCGGACCATTCTTCCGGGGTGTTTCATCGGGCGATCACTCCCTTGGCGACCAGGTCGATGATGACCTGAAGGAACGCCACCGGCGCGACGAACTGCCAGCAGAAGTTAATCATCTGGTCGATCCGCAAGCGGGCGAAGACGGTCCTCGCCAGGGCGATGACGGCCACGATGCCCAATACCTTGACCAGATAAAGACCGAAGGCAGCCGGTCCGCCCAGGTTCAGCCCGAAGGGCAGGAAGACCGCCGCAATCAACGCCGCGCCCACGATCATTTCAATACTAAGGGCCAGGCGGAACATTGCCAGTAGCCTGCCGCTGTATTCGGTGAAGCTTCCGGCGACGATTTCCGTCTCGGCCTCGGGGATGTCGAAAGGTACCCGTTCCAACTTGCCTAGCAGGGAGATCAAGGCTGTGAACAGTCCCACCGCATTGAATAGGGCATACCAGGGATGGTGGGCATAAAAGAGAGTCATACCTCCCAGGGACCAAGAATCAGCCAGCAGCGCCGGGGCCAGGATGCTCAAGAACAGCGGAATCTCGTAGGCGAATAACTGCATGATCGACCGGGCCGCCCCGATCATCGAATAGACCGAGCGTGAGTACCAGCCGCCCAGGAAGAATGTCAGCGTGGGGATAGTCAGCAGGTAAAGCACCACGATTACGTCGCCGTTGAACGACATGGGTGTTCCGTGCCGCCAGATGGGGATGTACAAGGCCGCCGTGACGACGGCGGTGACGGCGAACACCGGGGCGAGCTTGAAGAGCCACGGATCGACCTGGCGGGGGATAAGGTCTTCCTTGGCGGCCAGCTTAATCAAGTCCGCCAGGGGCTGATACCACGGCGGGCCGATACGGTTCTGGAGCTTGGCGTGCAGCTTACGGTCGATGTAATCCGCAATCAGGGCAAAAACCGCCAGGAACAGGAACCCAGGAAAGACCAAGATGTAAAACAGATCGCCGGCCACTAGGATGATTCTCCACACTTGAAACGGTTGTTGAGCTTGGCGAGGTCCATTCCCTGCCCTTTGTACCATCGCATGCTGTAATCGTGCAACTGGCCCCAGGTTATGACGTCGCAACGTCCGTCGCCATCGCGGGTCAGATCGATGAGCCTGTCGGTGCAGGAGAAGCACGGGTCGATGGCGGCCACAACGATGGGAAGATCCGCTAGGTAACGATCCTTGAGCATGTGGGCCACCGCCTGCACATTGGCCAGCGTGGGGGCACGGACCTTCACTCGATCGGGCTTCTCGCTGCCGTTGGCGCGGACGTAGTGAACGTCCTCCCCGCGGGGCGCCTCGTAGCGGCTGACGGCTTCTCCAGTGGGTATTTTCCGCGGGGCCTTGACTGCGAGAGGTCCGTCGGGCAGGTTGTTCAGCAGGTGTCGGATCAGCTTATAGGATTCCATCAACTCTCCGACTCGTACCAGCGTTCGGCCGTACACGTCGCAGCAATCGCTGGTGATGAGATCGAAGGGCACCTGATCGTAGGCGGCGTAGGGATCGTCCTTGCGGATATCCCGCTTGACGTTGGAGGCCCGCGCGGTGGGTCCGACGGCGCCGAGACGTATCGCGTCGTCGTGGGAAAGAACACCCACGCCGGAGAGCCTCTGGATAAGCGTGGTCTCCTCGGTGGCCACGGAGATGTAATACTTGGTCCTCTCCTCAAGGGTGTCCATGGCCTTGAGGATATCGGCCTTCTGCTCGTGGCTGATGTCCCGCCGCACGCCGCCGAAGGTGTTCATGCCGTAGTTGACGCGGTTTCCGGTGATGGCCGCCAGAAGGTCCATGACGATTTCCCGGTCGCGCCAGGTGTACATCAGCAACGTGTCGAAACCGATCTCGTGGCCCGCGACGCCCAGCCACAACAGGTGGCTGTGGAGGCGTTCCAACTCAGCGACGATCGTCCGGAGGTACATCGCCCGGGGGGGCAATTGCAGGCCGGCGATCTCTTCCACCGCCTGCACGAAGCAACTGGAATGTGAATGCGAACAGATGCCACAGACCCGCTCGATGAGGTAGAGGCTCTGGATGAAACTGCGACTCTCGCAGGCCTTCTCGATACCGCGGTGGTTGTAGCCCAGTCGCACGCCCACCTGGAGAATTTTTTCGCCGCTGAGGGTCACCGAGAAGCTGGTGGGTTCCTTAAGCGCCGGGTGTTGCGGTCCGATGGGAATGGTTACGTTGCGTGAACGTATTTCAGACATCGGGATTCTCACTTCCTTCCCGTTGCGGGCCTGCCTGGTCGGGGGCAGTCCAATCCTTCCGTAGCGGGTACTGTCCCGCCGGCCAATTGTCCGGCAATGGGTATCGCGGTCCGGGTCCCAGGCCTTCCACCTGGAAGCCCAACAGGTCGATCAATTCCCGCTCGTAGGCGTCGGCGGCGGGGAAGAAGACCGTGACGCTTCGCAGCATAGGCCGATCCTTTGGCACGGAGGTGCTAAGGTTCAACACCATTCCGTCCGGACGAGCCAGATGGTAGATTGCGCCCAGGGTCTCGCCTTCGTCCAGCCCCGTGATGGCGCAGAGCATGGAGAAGTCCATGTTACGGACGACGAAGGCGAACACCTCGCCAATCCGCTCCTTTGAGACAGCCGCATAGAGCCGGCGGGCGCGCTGGATGCGGACCTTATCCTGAAGGCAGGGATACGCAGCCGTCAGTTCCGTCTGGATCACTTGTTCCTGGGTTATATCGCTCATTTTTACCTTGGGGGGCTTGGCTGGGTCCTATGGGGCGGATTTCAGGCTCCCCAGCAACTTTACGACGCCGTCAAGGATGGCCGTAGGGCTGGCGGGGCAACCCGGAATGTACGCCGAAACCGGCAGGACGCTGTCAATGCCCGACATGACATTATAGCAACCCTTAAACACACCTCCCGAGCAGGCGCAGGTTCCGATGGCGACGACGAATTTCGGTTCGGCCATCTGTTCGTAGATACGGAGGAGCCGGTCCTTGATCTGAAGGGTGACGGGTCCGGAGCATAGCAGTACGTCGGCGTGTCGGGGGGTACCTTTAAGCTGCACGCCGAAACGCTCCAGGTCGTACTGCGGTGTCAGGGCCGCGATGATTTCGATGTCGCAGGCATTGCAGGCGCC
>PMBX01000177.1 GCA_003153915.1 Phycisphaerales bacterium | reverse complement strand
GGCGGAAAAGGGGGAGAAGAGACAAGCGGAAGGCAAAGTAGACGGCAGCATTCGCACCGCCGGCTGGGAGGTGGGGCCGGATGGGGCGATGCCGCCCGACCGCCACGCTTGCCGGTGCCGGGATCGGTGGTACACTGCCCGCCGACTGCGTGGGGACGAGCCCTCGCACGCGGCCATGCGGGCGGCGATCACCCCCGCCGGGTCGGAAAAGATCGCGCCGCTGTATAAGGTGACGGCAACGAACGCCCAGATCCCCTGCGATGCCCGATTCGGCGCCAACCAGTACCTCAACGACTACACGCAGTGGCCCAAGGAGTAAAAGGGGAAGATCACCCCCCGCCCGCCATCACCGCCACCCGCTTCTACCAGTTGTATTCGCTGAGGAGGCTCTGGGCGCTTTGACGCACCATGTCGGGTTGGTCCTGGCGTGACCATTCGACGAGCTTTTCGTGGACGGCGGGGGTGCGGTAATTTCGCAGGGCAAAGACGGCGTTCGCGCGGGCAATCTCGTCGGAGTCGCTGTCCGCCATTCGCAGCAACATGTTGGCGAGGTCCGGATGTTGGGGTGTGGCGTATGCGCCCATGGCGTCGGCCACCTGTCGGCGGACGATGGCATGGGGATCGCCGCCGAGTTTGATGAGCGCGGCTTCCTGTGGCGCCGCCAGCGCGGGGTTGGTGCGCGATCGTGCGCTCCACCACCAGCAGCAGTCCACAAGCAGGTTGGGATCATCTTTCTCCAAAAAGCCGGCGACGGCATCCTCCACGTCCCGGTCGCAGCATTGCATCATGAACAACTGGTAGAGCGCGCCGGCCTCGACCTGGACATCCTGATCCTTGAGCAACGGCTTTAAGAAAGCCGGGCGGTCGGGGGCGGCGAACATGGGCGACAGGGCGTGAACCGCCGCCGCCCGCACCGTGCCGTCCTTGCGCTTCAGCAGTTCCAGCAGGGGCCCTTTGAGTCTGGCCTGGGCGGCCGCGTCGATGACGCCGCCGGCTTTTTGGACCAGCGGGGAATCCGCATTCATGGCGTGAACGGTGATCTTCCGGCAGGCCCAGGTGGCGGCGAGGTCGGAACCTTTGCTGACGGCCAGGGCCAAGACATCCACGGAGGCGGGGGCCAGGAGGAGATCGCAGACCTGGGTTTTGAGGGGGTCGGCGAATTGGTAGAAGGCCAGGGTGCCGAGGTTGTCAACGACGAAGGGCAGTGTTTGGAGGGCGACCTCCAGCGCGGGCAGGTCGGAGGGGGCTTTCGCCAGGGCGTTGAGGGCGGCGGAGATTTCGGCGCGTTGCTTGGGGTCTGTGATCAGCGAAGCGTCCTCGTAGAATGAGGTGGCGGGCGCTCGAGCCGCACCGATGACCAGAGCCAATGTCAGGCTTGACAAATGTAGATAACTGCGCCGCATGTAACCTCCCCATATAAGCCCGCCTCTGAGCAATGATCCTATCCTCCGTGGAAAGTTGGTGCCACCACGGAACAGGGAATGGGAGAGAATTGCCCGTCCATCCGGCCCATCCAAACCCAAGGTGTCACGATTGCCGGAACAGCGCCAATACCGCCGTGTGCCCATGCACGAAGTTCCGGTGGCCTACGGGGCCCATTTCCCCGGCGGCGAAGAAGCCGGCCATGGGGATGTTCCCAAGGATTTGGCGGGTGAGGGCGACGTCGTGGTGGGGTTTGTCGAAGAGGCGCGTGCCGCGGCCGTTGCAGGTGACGAGGAGGGCGCCGGCGGGTTGGGCGGTGCTGGAGGCGAGCATGGTTTCGCCTTCCAATAGCAGCCGCATCTCCTCGTGCGCGGTGCGGGCGTCCCGGATGTGGAACTGCAAGGTCTGGCCCGTGCGGATCATGTCCCCAATAGACACGGCACCGGTTTCGCGGCGGACGCCCACCAGCGAGCGGATGAGGAAATCGCCCTTGCCATAGTTGCCCTTGCCCTGGTCGATGACGCGGCCGACTTGCAGGCCGCCGTTGGCCAAAAGCTGGCGGTCCAGCAGGGAGAGGCCCTGTGTATAGCCGCAGAAGACATCGCGGAAGCATACGCGGAATAATCGCGGAAAAGCCCGCGGAATAATCGCAGATTTTGCGGATTTTGCGGGACTTGAAACTGCGGGCGTACAGGACGGCTGAACCAGAGAACGGCACCGGGCTGGTGCTTATTTTGAGCGGCGGCGTGGCAATGCCGACCAAAATTACGCAAAAGCAGAAAGTGCTCCTCCTGGAAGCCGCCCGACGATGGCTGCTAAAGCCAGAAGACCACACCGGCGGTCAAACTTTGACGACGGCTTGGACGGGTTTGGGCACGTGTACGGAGTACAAGGCGGTCACGCAGGCAGGATTGATGTGTTTGGCAACCGGCACCGCGCCAGCGGCCAGGGTACTTCGGTGGTGGCAGCTAACTGACACTGGAGCCGACATCGTGCAGGAGTGGCTGGACCAGGGGCTGACGATTACAGACTTCGACGGGTGGAATTGCACGCGCACCGACCTGTTACCGTAGCCCGGCAGCAGTAACGCCAGCGTTATGCTAATACAGCTCAGGCTGTATTACTATTACATATAATAAAAAGGCTGAACGCTTCACCGGGTACTAGAGCGTCCTGCGCCCGATTAACCGATTCTCGGCGCGGGACGCGCTTTTACCTGTGGGGTGTGTCTTTCTTTTTTGTTCTGTTTACATATAGTACGGCTTGAGCCGTATTAGCAAATCGCTAGCGTATACGTTACGAAAGGACTTTGCCGTGGGTTTTTCTAATTTTCGGGTCGGTCGCAC
>PMBX01000008.1 GCA_003153915.1 Phycisphaerales bacterium | reverse complement strand
ACATCACCATCGCCGGCCAGACCGCCCCGGGCATGGGCATCCTGATCCGCAATTACGGAATGACCGTTGAATACGGCAATGTCATTATGCAGCACATTCGTATTCTCCCAGGCGACGCCATGAAAGGCCAGAAGGTAGACGGCGGTTCTTATGGGGACCCGTTGGAGCTGAAGAATTCCAACATCATCATTGACCATTGCTCGACGTCCTGGGGCATCGACGAGAGCACCAGTTCTGCCGGGGCCGGCTTCAATAACGTCACCGTCCAGTACTGCATAATTGCCCAAGGCCTGGACCAGAACGGTCTCTTCCACGATGTGTGGGATGCCAATTACAATCCAGGCGGCAGTGGCCATCACGGATATGGCAGCCTGATCAAGCCCATCAGCGGCAGCGGCGTGGCCAGCTTCCATCACAACCTCTGGGCTATGAATCGCAACCGTAATCCTGCCGTGGGCACCTATACCGCCAGCGACACGCTCAAGGCCGACATCCGAAACAACGTCATCTACAACAACTACAGCAACGGTTACGGCAGCGGAGCAAGCAGTTATATCGAGATGAACTACGTCGGCAACTACATCATCGCCGGCCCGGAGACCAGCATTACCTCCAAGACCAGGGCATTCGACGCCAATGCAACCAATCATTTCCGCATATACCAGTCGGGCAACAAGATCGACGGCGACCTGGACACCACTCGCGACGGAACCGACACCGGCTGGGGGATGTTCAGCGGCACCTACACTAAGCTGGCCTCTCCATCCAGCATGAAACCTATCACCACACAGTCCGCCGATGACGCATACAACACCGTCCTGGCACAGTCCGGGGCGTTCTATTGGAACCGCGACAGCGTCGATGCCAACTTCATAAGCAATGTCCAGAATATGACCGGGTCTATCATCGACTCGCAAAACGAAGTCGGTGGATATCCGACGATTCTCAGCGAGACTCGCGCCGCCGGCTGGGACACCGACGGCGACGGCATGCCGAATACCTGGGAACAGTGGTACGGTACCAATCCCGCCGTCGCCGACAACAACGGCGACCGCGACGGCGACGGGTACAAGGACCTTGAGGAATACCTGGTCTGGATTTACGACCCCAACAGTATTCACCACGCCGGCGACGCCACCGGCGACGACAATGTTGGCTTGATCGACCTAGGCGCCCTGGCGGCCAACTGGAACTTGTCCGGTGGTTGGCAGCAAGGCGATTTCAATGGCGACGGCACGGTGGATCTGACCGACTTGGGCTGTCTGGCTGCCAACTGGAACTGGGCCTGGACCGGTGCTCCCCCGGTGGAGGTGCCGGAACCGGCGACCCTGAGCCTGCTGGTGCTCGGGTCGCTGACGACACTCTGGCGGCGCAAACGGCACGAGTGACTTTTTTCATCCCGGCAGTGGCATAGCAAACCACAGCCGGTTTCTCACGCAGCCCTCGATTTGCGGGCCGCGAATAGCGAGGTTGTCGAAGACAAAAACAGAGGAACCGGGGCCGCAAAAGGCCCCTCAGCAAAGGAGCGGAGCAATGAGTAAATGGCAGATGTGGCGGAAGGAAATAAGTGTGTTGTTGATGGTTTTAGCGGGAGTGGCTTCGGTCGCCTCGGCAATACCGGCCTTTCCTGGTGCGGTGGGCGAGGGAATGAACGTTACTGGAGGTCGCGGTGGAGACGTCTACCACGTCACTAACCTTAATTCCTCCGGCGCCGGCTCCTTTGTCTATGGGGCCCAAAACGGTACTGGACCGCGGACCATCGTCTTTGACGTTTGCGGGGCGATAAAGTTGTCCAGCAATTTTCACATCACCAGAGATAACCTCACTATCGCCGGACAGACGGCCCCGGGAATGGGCATTACCATGGAAAATTGGGGCACGTACATCGATGCCTCCAACGTGATCATTCAAGATATTCACTTCCGTCCCGGTGACGCGAACATAGGATCGGATGCGCAAGGCAAGTTCAACGAATACGCCTTTGGGGTGGGTGGCGTTGGGGTCATGGTGGACCATTGCTCGATGTCCTGGAGTGTCAGCCAGCTTGTCAGTGTGGACGGGCCTGGCTTTAATCAAGTCACGGTTCAGAATTGCATCCTTGGCGAGGCGTTGGCCCAGTGTGGTCTTTATCACGGAGACCCCTGCTCGGCATACAATCCAGGCGGACCAAGTTATCACGGCAATGCACTGTTCGTAAAACCGATGGAGGGAACGGGTTCCAGCGGGACACACACTTGCACAGCCTATCAGAACCTCCTTGCCGATGATACNNGAGTTCACCAATAACGTCCTATACAACTGCCGCAACAGCGGTTACAGCAGCGGAGACGCCAACTCTGTCAAGATGAACTACGTGGGCAACTACCTGGTCGCCGGTCCAATCACCACCAGCGGCGCCAAGGCGTTTGACGCCAACGCACAATGCAACGTCAGCATCTACCAGGCTGGCAACAAGGTGGACAGCAACAAGAACGGCACGCTGGATGGGACCGCGATGGGCTGGAGTTCGTTCATCGATACATATACGGCGTTATCTAGTCCGGTGGCCATGGCGCCAGTAACCACCAATGATGCCGATACGGCCTACAACAACGTTATGAACCAATCGGGTGCGTTCTGGTGGCATCGTGACGTGGTTGACAACCGTATCATCAACGACATGAATAACCAGACCGGCACCTATATCAATTCTCCCAAGGAACGCAAGGACCCCAACGGCGTTCTGACGGACCCCAACGGTTATCCCATCCTCCCGACGTTTGCCCGCGCCTCCGACTGGGACACTGACAGCGACGGCATGCCCAATTGGTGGGAAATAGCCAGAGGGTTGAATCCCAATGCCGCCGATAGTAACGGCGATGACAACGGCAACGGATACACCAACCTGGAGGAATACATCCAATATGCCGCCACTCCCGAACCGGCGACGCTGAGCCTGCTGGCNNTATGAAAGGCAGGCGGTAGAGACTATATAAGACGGCTTGGCGATGGTTTAAGAAACTAATCCAGGTCGGTCGATATGACCTTGTGGGTAGCAGTCTATATCGTGCCCACAAGGATATCCCGGCCATGAGACGTGTTGCCATGACCTTTTGCCTGTCGGTGTCGCTCTTATGGGCGGCCGTGGCATCTGCGGTGACCCAGCCGCTTGGCAGCCCCAGCGATTCCCTTCGTTCCCGGATCGCCTGGCAGATTGCCCTGGAGCGGGTGGGGTTCTCCCCTGGACTCATCGACGGCAAGGGAGGTTCTCGCACCGAACTGGCCACTCGCGAGTTCCAGCGGTCGCGTGG
>PMBX01000026.1:5388-11587 GCA_003153915.1 Phycisphaerales bacterium | reverse complement strand
TGCTACAAGCGCCCCGTGACCGACGAGCAGATACGCCGGATCGTCGAGGCCGCCGAGGAGGAAATCTACCGCCACTTCGACAAGGAAGTTCCATCCAGCTTCATCGGCGACGTTATCAGTGGGCACCTGCGCGAGGTGGACAAGATAGCCTACGTCCGCTTCGCCAGCGTCTACCAGAATTTCAGCAGTCTCGGGCAGCTTATCGAGGAAGCCAGGCAGGTGGAGCAAAGCCCACCCCCCGGACCGGAACAGCGGGAACTGTTTGAAGGCCACCCAGGTTCCCAGGGCGGCTTGGACCAACCTCCACATGGCGGGCCTGGCCGAGTAAAACGCGGAGACTCCCGTTAGCAGGCCACCTTGGAAATGCCAACCAATCCACGCCAAAAGGCCGTAGTCGCCCCCAAACAACATCCCGCTGCCGCTGCTGTCTCCGGCGGAGGGGGCGCCTTTGGCGTCGTCGCGTTGATCCTTGGGTTGACGGCGGCATTGCTCTGCGCGGTGATGGTCTGGGCCGAACCACGTCCCATCGGCGACCTGTACGTGGCCTTCGCCGCCGGCAGAGACATCCTGGCGGGCAAGCTCGCCAAACCCGACGAGTGGGCCTTCACCACAACCGGGCGGGTGTGGTTCGACCAGAACTACGGAACGCACCTGCTGCATTACCTGGCGTATATGTGGTGGGGGCAATGGGGCATCGTGGGCATGAAACTGTTTTTCGTTGCCGCCGCGACTGCGTTCGTGGCGTTGGCGGGTAGGCAGCGAGGCGCGAGTTGGGCGGCGGCGCTGATCGCCGCCGGCGGCGTCATCGCCGCCAGCCGAAGCTACGTTGACATGCGGCCCAACCTCACCACGCTGACATTGGCGCCGCTGATGTTGTGGCTGTTCTACCTGTCAGTCCGACGGATACACTTCATCTGGGCCGCCCTGGCGGTGGTAGTTGTCTGGTCGAACGCCCATAACGGGTTCATCTTCAGCGTGGCATTGCTGATGCTGTGGGCGGGCTTGCGATTTCTGACCCTGCTGGTCAGCGAGGGTTGGACCACGGCTTGGCGCAAGGGCTGGGCGCTACCGGTGGCAGCCGTTGCGGCAGTGCTGCTGGCCAATTTCGCCAATCCCTTCACCATCGCGACCCTTTCGGGCCAATCGGGACACCCCCTGACAGTGGCCAAGGTCTTTGAGTACATCCTTTTCCCCTTCACGATCCTCGCCCCCGCCTGGAAGAAGCTCAACGAATGGCAGCCGATGTTTCCCGATCACCCCACTGGTTTCGGGACTATCTGGGAGTTCTTCATCGTCATTGGAACGCTGGTGGTGCTGACGGTAGCGCGAGCGATGAGTTTCGTCTCAAGCGCCGGCAAGAGGGGGGGGCATTTCAAGGCCGAGAAGGTCGGGATGTTCCTCTTTGACCTGGTGCTGGGCTGCACGCTGGTGGGGATGTCTTACTATGCCAGGCGGTTTATCCCGCTGACGGTTATCCTGCTTGGTCCCCTGGTGGCCATGCAACTGGACTGGTTGGCTCGCTCCACGCGAGCCTGGGTCCTGCCTGCCGTTGCGGTGGCGCTGCTGGCGCCGGTCGGATATTACGCGTGGCGACAATACCTGTTCTATCAGCCGGACAATCCGACGATGCCAAGCCAGACGATCTTCGATCGGATGAACGGCGTGCTTTACATGCCCACAGGCGCCGCCCAGTTCATTGCCGACAATGACATCTCCGGCCGCATCCTCAACGAATGGCGGTGGGAAGGCTACCTGCGATGGACCTGCCCCAAAGTCAAGGTCTTCCTGGGAGGCCGCGCGCATCAAGTCTATCGCGAGGAGACCGACGCCCTGGTCACCAGCATCCTCTGGTATCCCTCCACCAGCGCGCAACTTTTAGCGGGACAGGACGTTCATCTGGTGGCTCTACCAGCCGAGGAGAAGTACGGGCCGTTCCTGTCGGCGTTGATCGCCAAGCAATGGGCGCAAATCTATTTCGACGGGCGCGACACGGTATTGGCGGACACTCAGTGGCCGGCGGGAATGGACCTGGCCCGCCGATGCGCCGAAGGAACCCTGGTGTTTCCCAATCCCATCGCCGCCGCGCTGAGCCGGACCGTCTGCATGACCACTTCGGTGCTGAATATTCCACCTGAAAAAATTTTTAATGAGTTTCTTGCGGCAAATAGAGTGGCGCCATTCCCCAGCAATTACCGCGCCATCTGGGCGTTTTACCCGCACTCTCCCGACGGCATGACGAGATTGCGTTCCTACCTGCGTCAGGAGTTCGACCGCCTGGCGGCCATGGACACCAACGTCGCCGACGGGATGCAAACCCTCTTCTGCCGCAAGGCCGTGGCGGAGTATCTCATCCAGGCGTCACGGCAGCTTGGAGACGCCCCGGAAACCGCCCATTGGCAGAAGGAACTCCAGCGGATTGAGCAACAGATGGACTCCATGCAGGACAAATGGAACCTGCACTAACGGTTCCTTCATATCCCCGTTGAACGCCAGGAGTTATTTCGCCGACTTCCAGTCCTTCCCCACGCCAACGTCCACCTTCAACGGCACGCACAGGTGGATGGCCTTGCTCATTTCCTCGACAATCATTTGTTTGGCGTCCTCGATGGCGTCAGGAGGCACTTCAAAAAGTAATTCGTCGTGTATCTGGAGCAACATCCGGGCGGGATGGTTCTGCCGGCGTATGCGACGGTCGATGTTGACCATAGCCTGCTTAATCAAGTCGGCCGCCGAGCCTTGCACCACCGAGTTGATGGCCAGCCGTTGCGCCAGGCTTCGCGCCGGACCGTCGCGCGCGTCCAGACCGACGATCCGCCGCCTCCGGCCAAAGATCGTCTCGACGTATCCGTTGGCCTTGGCGGCCTCCACGCAGGACCGCAGGAATTCCTCGATCCGCGGGAACCGCTTGCGGTACTGCTTGATGAAGTCCCCGGCCTCCTGGCGGGAGATTCGCAGCGTCACGGCCAAGCCGTAGGCCGTCTGACCGTAGATGATGCCGAAGTTGACGGTCTTGGCCCGTCCGCGCTGCTGGGCTGTTACGTCCTGGGGACGGACTCCAAAGACCTCCGCCGCCACGATGCGATGAATGTCCTGGTCGGCCTCGAATGCGGCAACGAGCGTGGGATCACCGCACAGATGGGCCAACACGCGAAGCTCCACCTGCGAGTAATCGGCAGACAGGAGCGCACACCCCTCTGCCGCCAGGAAAGCCGAGCGAATCTCGCGGCCTTCCTCCGTGCGGATGGGTATGTTCTGGAGATTGGGGTTGCTGCTGGAGAGCCTTCCGGTGGCCGTACCGACCTGGCTGAAGGAGGTATGCACCCGGCCGGTACGAGGATGGATACATTGCCCCAGGGCAGTGACATAGGTGTTCAGCAGCTTGACCAATTTGCGGTAGTCCAATACCAAACCAGGCAGTTCCGCCAAGCCGGCCAGTTCCTCCAGAACGCTCACGTCGGTACTGGGACCGGTCGCCGTCCGCTTGAGGATGGGCAGTTTCATCTCCTCAAACAGCACGGCGGCCAACTGCTTGGGGGAATCCGGATTGAACGTGTGCCCGGCGGCGGAGACGATCCGGCCGTGCAGAACATCGGCCTGCTTGGATAGCGCCACCTTCATCCGTCCCAGCGCAACGGGGTCCACGATGATCCCGGTCCGCTCCATTTCGGCCAGGACGGGCATCAGGGGCATTTCCAATTGGGCGAACAGGTCCGTCAGGCCCTCCTGGTCCAGCCGCGCCGACAATAAGTCCGCCAACCGCAAGGCCAGGTCCGCATCCTCGCAGGCATAGGGAGTGACCTTTTCCAGCGGGACGGCGTCCATGGTGGTTTTGTGGCGCCCGCGGCCGAGCAAGTCATCAATGGGAATGGACCGGTGGTTGAGGAATTCGCCCGCCAGAGCATCCAGGGAGTAGGTCGCCCGGGTGGAATCCAGCACATGGGCGGCAATCATCGTATCGAACATCCTACCGCCCAGGGGCATGCCCGCGTTGACCAGGACGATCCAGTCGTACTTGATGTTCTGTCCGATCTTCTCCACATCGGGATCGGCCAGGATCGTCCCCAGCTTGGCGCGGACTTCCTCCAGCGGCAACGTCGTGGCGCCCAGCGGGGCTTTGACTGGCAGGTACACCGCCCGTCCGGGCCGCCAGGCCAGGGAGATGCCCACCAGTTCCGCCCACATCGGGTGCAAGGCGGTGGTTTCGGTGTCAACAGCCAGGCGGCGGACGCCCTGGAGTTCACCGACGACGGCATCCAGGGCGGCGGGGGTGTTGACGCAGGTGTAATCGAAGTCCCCGGCAGAGGTCTGGCCCCTCGCTGCCGCCACCTCCTGGACATCTACCTTCTCCTGGGCGGAAACTCCCAGATCGTCAAGCTGGTCCAGGAGTCTGTTGAAGCCCAATTCCGCGAAGATCGGGCGTATCGCCGAACCGCGCAAGCTGACGACCCGCATGGCTTCCAGGTCCGCCGTCAGCGGTACGTGACGGTCCAACTCCACCAGACTACGAGCCAACGCGACGGTCTGCGTCGCCCCCAGGATGCCTTCCCGCAACTTGGGCGAAAGTTCCTCGACGTGGGCCAGCACGCCTTGGAGGCTGCCATATTGGGCGATGAGTTTCGCGGCGGTCTTGGGACCGATACCCGGCACGCCGGGGACGTTGTCGGATGCGTCGCCCATCAGGGCCTGGACATCGACGGCCTGGTCGGGACGGTATCCCTTCTCGGCCTCTATCGTCGCGGCATCGACGGTCTGGTTCTTCATCGGGTCATACAACACCACGTGCTCGCCAACGAGCTGGTCAAGGTCCTTATCCCGGCTGACCAGGACGACCGTCCTTTCCGGGCAGGCGAACCGCTCTGCCAGGGTGGCCAGGACGTCGTCGGCCTCGTAACCCTCAGCCGCCAGGATGGGGATGCCCATGGCCTTGACGATCTGCATGATCCTGCCGACCTGGGGCATCAGGTCGTCTGGCATGGGTTTTCGCGTGGCCTTGTATTGGGGGTAGAGCTTGCGGCGATGTAGCCTCTCGGCCGGTCCGTCGACGGCCATCGCCAGGTACGTCGGCCGCCGGTCGGCGAGGAACCGAAGCAGCATGGAGCAGAAGACGTAGGTGGCTCGCGTGGGCTCCCCGGCCGGGCTGGTCAGGTCCCGAAAAGGCGCGTAGTAGGCCCGGTAGATTTGCGAATGACCGTCGATGAGATAGAGCGTCTCGGCCAAGTTCGATACCCGGGAGTCTGGTGAGTTTCCAGCCCGCAGTGTAGACCCCCATGCGAGGATGCGTCAAGCAAACCAGCGACGAACGAGAGTCTTTCCGTTCTCAGCGGATCGTCAGGAAATATTCCATCATATCGCAGCCCCTGTCGATGTGCAGGTCGGAGGCGGCGGCGGTGGTTTCGTTGAACGGTTTGTGGATGACGCTTTCGACGCGTTTTCCGGCGATGGCGAACGGAACGGACTGGGGCGTGTGGGTGCGGACGGTGCAGGGGGAAGGGTGGTCTGGCAGGACCAGGATGCGCCAGTCCTCGCCTTCGGCACGGAGTCGCTGGAGCACCGGTCCGACGATATTCGCGTCGATCTGCTCCAGGGAGGCCACCTTGTCGGCGACGTTGGCGTTGTGCCCGGCTTCGTCGGGGGCCTCGATGTGCACGAAGACCAGGTCGTACTTGTCCACCGCCGCCACGGCGGCGGCGCCCTTTCCGGCGTAGTTGGTATTAACGTATCCGGTGGCGCCTGGAACCTCGATACAGTCCCAGCCGATCAGCTTGGCCAGTCCGCGGACCAGGTCCACGGCGGTGATGGCCGCCGCATGGACTTTGTAGAGGTCGGTGAAGGGGGGCAACATGGGCATTTGCCCTTGTCCCCACAACCAGATGGCCGTGGCGGGGTTTTCGCCCAGGTCGCGGCGGATGTTGTTGATTTCGGCAGCGGCCAGGATGCCCCGGCTGCGGTCAATGAGTGTTCGCAGCAGGTCCGATCCAACGCCAGTGGGCAGGTACTCCGCGATCTTTTTGCCGAGGATGTCGTGGGGCGGGACGGTCTTGACCTCGCAGCGCCCCTTGAAGGTCATCAGGTGGCGGTAGCTGACACCGCGATAGAACCGCACGTGCGTTCCGGCCAAGGTGCGGTTCAACTCGTCGATGATCGCCGCGGCTTCCTCGGTGGAGATGTGGCCGGCGGAGTAATCTTCCATCACATCGTC
>PMBX01000026.1:0-5374 GCA_003153915.1 Phycisphaerales bacterium | reverse complement strand
CAGCTCATGCCCTCGGGGATGTTACAGACCGAACCGCACTTGCCGTGCGAGGCGATCCAGTCCATGTTGGGTATCTTGGCCGCTTCCAGCGGGGTCCGCCCGCCCAGTTCGTCCAGTGGGACGTCGGCGGCGCCGTCGGGGATGATAATGGCGTATTTCATTGGCTCCATCCATTCGGCCGCCGGGATTTTCCCGCGGGCCCGTTCATAGTTGTTCGGGATGCTCGTCAACGATGCCGATGCAGACGCTGGCGGCCTTGATCGCCTCCATGGCGTCGACATCGCCCAGGGCGGTCCGCACGTTGCCTTCCTGCGAGCGATGCGTGGTGATGACCACCGGCACGCCGGTCGTCGAGGCCGCGCCGTTGATGGCCTCGTGCTGGAGGACCGAACTGATGCTGATGCCGTGCCTGCCCAGGATCGTCGCCACCTGAGCCAGTACCCCTGGGCGGTCCTCGGCCATCACGCGAATGTAATAGCGGCTGCGCACTTCGTCGATGGCCAGTTGGTTGGCCTGGCCCGACAGGTCCGGCCAGATGCCCAATTGAGCGAAGGCCCGCTGAGCGGTGCCCATCGCCACGGCCGACAGATCGGCCACCACCGCCGACGCCGTCGGCATACCTCCGGCGCCGCGCCCGTAATACATCGTATGCCCGGTAGCGTGACCGTAGACGCTGACGGCGTTAAACGGCCCGGACACCCAAGCCAGCGGGTGTTCCTTGGTGATGAACACGGGACGTACGCGGAGGCTCAGGCCCGTCTCTCGCCGCTGGGCGATTGCCAGCAGTTTGACGACGTAGCCTAACTCCTGGCCGTAGGAGATGTCACGGAGCTGGAGCGTGTCGATCCCGCTGACGGGGATCGCCTCCAGACGAATCCTTGCGCCAAAGGCCAGCGAGGCCATGATGGCCAGTTTGTGGGCCGAATCCATTCCAGACACGTCCAGCGTGGGGTCCGCCTCGGCCAGCCCGTCACGCTGGGCCGCCGCGAGGGCATCGGCATAGCTTTGCCCGTGATGAGTCATGTCCGTCAGAATGGAATTGCACGTGCCATTGACGATACCGTAGATGGCGTCGATGCGGTTGGCGATCAGGCCGTCGCACAAGGCACGGATGATAGGGATGCCACCGGCGCAACTGGCCTCGAAGGAGATGCAGCAGCCGTTACGACGGGCCAGGGCATACAACTCCACGCCGTGATGCGCCAATAATGCCTTGTTGGCTGTCACCACGCACTTTCCCGCGGACAAGGCACGCTCGATGACGCTCCTGGCAACGGTCGTCCCGCCGATCAATTCCACCACCGCCCCGACGGCGGGGTCCCGCAGCGCCTCATCCAGGTTGGTGCGAAATAGCCTCTCGTCCAGCCCCAATTGCCTGGCATGGTCGAAATTCACGTCAACGATGTGGCGAAGCTCCAGGACCGGACTCAACCGTGCCTTGAGGATGTCCTGGTCCCGCAGAAGTAATCTCGCCACCGCGCCGCCCACGGTGCCGCAGCCGACCATCGCTACGCCCAATGTCGATCCAACCCGGTCCATCGCTATCTCCCGGTCCTTGCGTGCGAATCGTAAGTGCCGCGGTGGAAAATATCAAGACGGCCTTGATATAGAAGGAACACGTAACCACGCAGTGGCCCTGAGCGGCCGAGAACACGGAACACGCTGGAATCCTCCAAATCCGGTCGGCTCTGCGGGTTCCATGTTCCGGGCTACGGGCTCCGGCTTTTCATACAAGTGGTTTATGCCCGTGGGCCTTTCGGATGACCTGCGCTGCCGTCAGGAGGTGGCGGTCCGATTCCAGAAACGAAGCCAGGTTGCCCGTGGAAATACCCAGAGTCGCGGCGGAATCGGACAATCGCCCCTGGCAGTCCGCCAGGATGTCCAGTACGTACGCCGCCACCGCCCAGAAACGGTAATCCTTCACGCCTACAGCCAGCTTCTGACGGGCCGACTCGCCACGTCCTCGCGGCGTGAAGATGCATTCGGCGACGATAGGGGGCAGGCCAGCGCCCCAGGATATCGCGGGCCGGCGCAGCGAGCAGGCAAGGTTCATCCTCAGCCGCCGCAGGGCCATCCGCTTGTTGTCGTGCTGGGAGCGGCTATCGTCGCCATGTGCCGTGACGCCGGTTGCCTTGTGGCGCAATCGCACGGCAGAGGAGACCTTGTTGCGGTGTTGCCCGCCCGGCCCGGAGGACCGGTAGACATGCACGTCGCACTGATCCAGCAGCGCCGCGTCGTCCAGCAGGAGATAGTCGTCCAGGCCCATGCGTGGCAATAATACACGCCCCGTAGAATGTTGGAATCGCATTTGTTTGACGGTTTGGGGTGTTTTGTGTATTGTCGAGAATGGCGGGTAGGGCATAAAATAGAATCTGTGATAAACAAGACCTAGCCAAGGACCCGCCACGGGAGCAGGGCGGCTTGGCCAACCGGCCTGGCGGAGCCCTCTACAAACCTTCCGTACGTCTGAAAGAATGGACACCGAACCGACCAACGAATGGATCGACGCCGAGGCCCGTGCGGACCGCGCCCACCAGTTGTATGACCAGGGGCGCTGGCCCGAGGCGGCCGCGGAGCTTCGCGCGGCCATCTCCGTGCACCCGCACAATCCCGCCTGGCATTTCAACCTCGCCCTGACACTGGAGGCGATGGGAGACTACTCCGCCGCCTGCGAGTCCTTCACCCAGGCGCTGGCCATCGACGCCGACGACCTGGAGACGCTCAATTGCCTGGGCGTCAACCTGACCCGTCTGGGCAAGTACGCCGAGGCCCTGGAACAGTTCCACCGGATGGAGGAGATCGACTCGGCCTACGAGCCGTCCTACTGCAACCGCATCGTCACCTACGCGGAGATGGGCGACCACGAAAAGGCCGAACTGATGTTCTACCTGGCCCGCCAGGTCAAGGAGGAGTGCCCCGCATGTTACTTCAACATCGGCGGCAGCCTCTACGCGCGAGGCCTCTACGACCGTGCGATAGATTGCTGGGAGCAGGCGCTGCGACTGGACGCCAACCACCCCTATGCCAACCTCCGTATCGCCGAGGCCTGCTGGGACAAGGGCGACCTGGCGCGGGCGAGGAGGCATTACCAGGCAGAATTACAAGCCGATGAAGCCGATCTGGATATGCGCCTGGACTATGGTCAACTTCTGATGGAGATGAACCTGGACGCCGAGGCGGCCAGGCAGTTCCAAACCATCGTGGACCGCGACGGCGACAACGCCACGGCCTATCTGTGCCTGGGGCAGTTGGCCTGGCGGAAGGGCGAACTTGCCTCGGCGGCGGAACATTATCGCAAGGTGCTTGGAATCGCCCCAAAGTTTCCCGGCGCGCATGTCCGCCTGGCCGAGGTGCTATTGCGACAGGGCAGTGTTCAGGATGCCGCACGGCACTTGGTCTATGAGTTGAAAAATTGCGGAAGCGATCCCGATAGGCTCCAGGAGGTCGGAAGGCTCCTGCTGGAGGCCCGGCAGGTCCGCCGCGCCAACGAGGTTCTCCGCCGGCTGGTCCGGCTGCGTCCCTGTGACGCCAACGCGCAGCACAACCTTGCCGTCAGCTTCTTTATGATGGAGCGGTTGAAGGACGGCATCCGCCACTGCCGCCGCGCCTTGAAGCTCAAACCCGAATACCCCATGGCGTTGTACAACCTCGCCCTGGCGCACCAGCGGCTGGGACAGATTCCCCGCGCCCGCCGCTATGTGGCTCGGGCGATGACCATGGCTCCCAAAGACAGCAACATCCGGCGATTGTCGCAACGGTTGAGGTCCCCGGGGTTCTGGGCGCGTCTGCGAAGCCGCTGGAGTTCCTCCTACCACAAGGATCCTTCCTGAATCGCCCCGCGGCGGCGCGATATCGGTGGCGATCACCATTCGAGCACCCTCCTCTCCGGGCACGATTAAATCACAGTTTATATTTGCCGCGAACAGACGCGAACAGGATATCAAAGGCATACAAGTTCGCGTTTATTCGCGCAAGCCGCTTGGGGCCACCAAGTGGTTCGTGGCTGCATGAAAAATTAGGGATGAGTCAGCAGGCGTGACGGTTTACAGATAGCCGGCGAGGGGGTTTAATTGCCTTATGTCCCAACGCCCCACCTGGTCGGCCAGGATGCGTTCCGTGGCCCAGACGGTCAAGCGAGAGCTTACCGTTTATCGGTTGGTTATGAAGGACTCTCGCACGCCCCGGCCGGCCAGATGGCTGCTGGCAGCGGCTGTGGGATACCTGCTGTTGCCCTTTGACATTATCCCCGACTTCATTCCCGTCCTGGGCCAACTCGACGATGTCGTGATCGTTCCCGGCCTGGTCCTGCTGGCGTTGCGGATGATCCCCAGGGAAGTGATCGACGACTGCCGTGCCCAGGCCGCCGCGCGGGAATCCCAGAAGTAAATCAATCGTCCCTCGGTCGGGGGGCTTTCAGCCTTGCAGTTTGGTTGATAGCGCGGTGGGGCTGCGTCCCACCGCGCGTTCAATCACCTGTCATGCTGGCGGGACAGAGCCCCGCCAGAGCGGGGTAAACATCCAAAGATAAACTGCTCTCGGGTGGGTCAGCCTTGCAGCGAGCGCAGGGCCGCCTCGACGGCAGAGAGGTCCGAATTAAGCGACGCCAAACGCTGTCGCTCGCGTGCTACCAACTCGGCGGGGGCCTTGGCCAGGAAACCAGCGTTGGACAGCTTGCCCTCGATGGAGGCGATGCCTCGCCGCAGCGTTTCGGCCTGCTTGGCCAATCTGGCGATCTCTGCCGGACGGTCGATGATGTCCAGGACGTATAGTTTCACGCCGCCCGCGGCCACCGCGGCTGAATCGGCGGGCGGGGCCTCCGCCTCGGTTGAAAAAGTCACCTCCGACAGATTCGCCTGTGACTTCATCAGATCGACGTTGCGGGCGATAGTCGCAGCCTCCGCGGCGGCCGCCTCGACCCTAACGGCCACCTTCCTACTGGGGAGCACGTTGTGTTCCGTGCGGGCGTTGCGAATCTTGCGGATAAGGTCGGCCAGCAGGGCGAAGTCCTTTTCGGCTGCTGGATGAATCGCCCTCGCGTCGGCCATGGGCCACTGGGCCGTGGCGAGTAACCTCTCCGCCGGCTCGTCGCCCGGTCCGCGGGCGGGGGAGACCTCGTTGAGCTTCTGCCAGATCGCCTCGGTGATAAACGGGGCGACCGGGTGCAGGAGGCGCAGCAGCACGTCCAGGCAGTGGGCCAGGACGGCNNAGCTCGTTGAAGCGGAAGCCCTCGATCGCCTCGGTGACGTCGCGGATGACTGCGTTGAGGCGGCTGAGTATCCACGTATCGGCCAGGTCGTCACCGACGCGGACATCGCTCCAGGCCGGCTGGCCGTGGAGGTTGGCCATCACGAACCGCGAGGCGTTCCAAAGCTTG
>PMBX01000061.1 GCA_003153915.1 Phycisphaerales bacterium | reverse complement strand
GTGGTCGAGCAGATCATCCGCCCGACGGGGCTGGTCGATCCTGCCGTGGAGATCCGCCCCGCCAAGGGGCAGGTCCGCGACCTGCTGGAGGAAGTGCGAAAGCGGGTGGCCGTCAAGGAGCGCGTGCTGATTACCACGCTGACCAAACGCCTCGCCGAAGACCTCGCCGAGTTCATCCGCAAGGAAGGCTTCCGCTGCAAATACCTGCACAGCGAGGTCGACACGTTGGATCGGGTGGACATCTTGCGCGAGCTGCGCGAGGGGACCTTCGACGTGCTTGTGGGCATCAACCTGCTGCGCGAGGGCCTGGACCTGCCGGAAGTCTCCTGCGTTGCCATCCTGGACGCCGACAAGGAGGGCTTCCTGCGTTCGGCCACCAGCCTCATCCAGACCATCGGGCGATGCGCCCGCCACGTCAACGCGCAGGTGTACCTCTACGCCGATAAGATCACCGACTCCATGCGACAGGCCATCGACGAAACCACCAGGCGGCGCAAGACCCAACTGGCCTACAACGCAGAGCATGGCATTACCCCGCAATCCATCCGCAAGGCCATCCGCTCTAGCCTGTTCCAGCAGACCCAGGCGCGTCACATCGCCGCGGCGGCGATGGGTGGGGGTCAGGAGGAACTCGACCGATGCGATCTGGTGATGGACCTGGAAACACAGATGTTGGAGGCCGCCGAGGCGCTGGAATTCGAGCGAGCCGCGGCGATTCGCGACCGGATCAAGGAACTCAAATCCGCTTCAAAGTAATAGAGCTATTAAACTTTGGATGTTTACGCCTGGCCAGCGGGGCTCCGTCCCGCCAGCCTGACAGGTGCTTGGCCGCGCGGTGGGACGAAGCCCCACCGCGCATTCACCCAAAGGCGCTTCAAAGTAATAAATAGAGGCGTGAAAACGCCGTTTCCTTGACGTAACCAATGGCTTGGTCGTTGGTTGTGGTTTTTGCCATGCGGTAAGATGTATTTCATAAAAAATATCTCCCGCGATTTGCCCCCGCTCGATTGAATCCTATGTTCCCATTAGAAGTGAACCACTGATGCGTCTGGCCGAGACCAAAGCCGACCGACGCAGAAAAGTCCGAGAGTTTGTATGTTGTGCCCCGGTCGAGCGCGCGTCGACCGGGTTTTTTTATTGCGCCTGGGCCTTACGGCCGGTCCGACTTTGGGGGGATGTCCATCGGTCGTGGGGCGCAAGCCGGTCCGCCGGAGTCGAGGAAATCCCGCAGGATAGCCGCCGCGGCGACGGCGTCTTGGCGGGCCTTCTTCTTGCCGGAGGTCATGGTCCCCGCCAGCGCCTCATCGGCGGCGAAACTGCTGAGCCTCTCGTCCCAGAGGCGAACGTCCATCCCGGTGGCCCCGGCCAGATTTGCCGCCATCTGGCGGGCCAGACGGCCTTGCGGGCCTTCCGTGTCGTCCATGTTGAGAGGCCAGCCGACTACGATACCCACGATTTGGTACTCGTCGAGCAGTTGCCTGATGCGCACAAGCACACCCTCGGCGGGCTGGGCGGGTATGACCGCGACAGGGCAGGCGATCCCGTCGGCGGTGTTGCCGACAGCCAGACCGATCCGCCGCGTTCCGTGGTCGATTGCAAGCCAGCGAGACACTAGAGCAACTTCACCTTGGATGTTTACACCGCGCTGGCGTCTTTCCCGCCAGCCTGACAGACTTCTTGAATGCGCGGCGGGACCAAGCCCCGCCGCGCTATCACCCGATAGCGCCAAGGGGCATCGGCGATTCCTAGAGATATTTCTTCCCGTATTTCTGTCGCAGGAGGTCCACCATTTCCTTTAGCCGCTGGCTGTCGCTCTTGTTGCACACCAGCGTCGCGTCGGCGGAGTGGACGATGATGCAATCGTCGATGCCCAGCACGGCCAGGAGGTGGTCGTCGTCGGCGACGATGACGTTGCGAAAACTGTCCAAAATGGCGGTGTTGGGCGCCACGATGGCGTTTCCGGCCTCGTCAAGCTCGGTGATATTGTCCAGCGCGGGCCAGGAGCCAACGTCCAGCCATTCGCAGTTCAGTTCCACCATCAGCACCTTTGCGGCCTTTTCCATCACGGCGAAGTCGATGCTGATCTTTTCCAGCCCCGGATACACCTCGGCGAGGATGGCCTGGTAGTCGGCGCCTTCTCGGGCGGCCTGGCCGATGCGGGCGAACTTCTCCGCCGAGCCTGGCAGATGCTTGCGCAGGGCCTGGCGGATGGCCTCCACCTTCCAGACGAACATGCCGCTGTTCCAGTAGTGGTTGCCGTCCTCGACGTAGCGGCGGGCGGTATGGCGGTCGGGTTTTTCCTTGAAGGCCAGCACCTCGTGCACGCCGTCGGTGATGGTCTGTCCGCAATGGATGTAGCCCAGGCCAGTGTGGGGCCAGGTGGGGCGGATGCCGAAGGTCAACAGGGCGTCGGGGTTGCTTTCGGCGGAGTCGCAGGCAACGCCGACGGACTGGAGGAACAGCTTGGCCGGGCGGATTACGTGGTCGGCGGTGAAGACGGCCATGGTGGCCTCGGGATTGCGCGCGGCCAGCAGTTCTGCCGCCAGGGCGATGGCGTTGGCGGTGTCCTTACCCTCCGGTTCCCCGATGATGTTTCCGGCAGGCAGCTTGGGCAGCGCCGCTGCGACCTGGGCGGCATACTCGGCGCCGGTAACGATGAAAATGTCCTCGTTACGAAACATCCCTTCCAGCCGTTCGACGGCCAGTTCCAGGAGGCTCTGCCCGTTGACCAGGGGTAGGAGTTGTTTGGGCCGGCCCAGCCGGCTGAGCGGCCAAAGCCGCGTTCCAGCCCCTCCGGCCAAGATTACCGCATATCGCATAGGTTTGTTCTCCGGGTCCAGCGTGTTCATTAGCTGTATTCTAAATCGGCGGTCTGGTCGTTGCGACTGGTGAAATTCCTCCTCCCGCTTCGATTGGCGAACCGGCCAGGTGTCGGGCCAGGAATTTTCCGGTGTGGGAGGTGGGATTGGCGGCGATGTCCTCCGGTGTTCCCTCGGCCAGCAGGTACCCGCCGGCGTCGCCGCCTTCGGGNNTTGTGGATGTCCGCGAAGTGCAGGCCCGTGGTCGGCTCGTCCAGGACGTAGAGCGTCTGTCCGGTGGAGGTCTTGCCCAGTTCGGTCGCCAGCTTCACTCGCTGCGCCTCGCCGCCCGATAGCGTGGTGGAGCTTTGGCCCAGTTCGACGTAACCCAGCCCCACGTCGTGAAGGGCCTTGACCAGTTGGCGAATCTTGGGGAAATTTTCAAAGAACCCCTGCGCCTCCTCCACTCGCATGGCCAGCACGTCGGAGATGTTTTTGCCGCGGTAGCGGACCTCCAGCGTCTCGCGATTGTATCGCGTGCCCTTGCACTCCTGGCAGGTGACGTACACGTCGGGCAGGAAGTGCATCTCGATCCGCTTGGTTCCCTGGCCTTGGCAGGCCTCGCAACGCCCACCCTTGACATTGAAGCTGAACCGCCCGGGCTTGTAGCCGCGTATCTTGGCCTCGCGGGTCTTGGCGAACAATTGGCGGATGAGGTCGAAGACGCCCGTGTAGGTCGCCGGGTTGGACCGCGGCGTCCGGCCTATGGGGGACTGGTCGATCTCGATTACCTTGTCGATCTTTCCGACGCCCAGGACCTTGTCGTATTGGCCGGGCTTGTCGCGAGTTTGATGAATCCGCCGCCGCAGGGCGCGAAGCAACGTCAAATTCACCAGCGTGCTCTTGCCCGAACCACTGACGCCGGTGATGCAGACCAATCCGCCCAGCGGGAAGCGGACGGAGAGGTTCTTGAGGTTGTTCTCCCGGCAGCCGCGAATCTCGATTGCGCGCGAAGGGGAGACGGGTCGGCGGTGCGTGGGTACGGCGATGCGTATCTGCCCGCGCAGGTACTTGCCCGTCAGCGATTCCTCAGCCGAGCAGATGTCGGCGATGTCGCCCTGGGCGACGATGCGCCCGCCGTGCCTTCCGGCGCCTGGGCCCATGTCGATGATCTGGTCGGCAGATCGGATCGTCTCCTCGTCGTGCTCGACGACCAGCACGGTGTTGCCCATGTCGCGTAGGCGCATCAGCGTGCGGATGAGGCGTTGGTTGTCGCGTTGGTGCAGCCCGATGGTCGGCTCGTCCAGCACGTAGCAGACACCCACCAGTCCGCTGCCGACCTGGGTGGCCAGGCGGATGCGCTGGGCCTCTCCGCCCGACAGCGTCGCCGAGGTGCGCCCCAGCGTGATGTAGTCCAGCCCAACGTCTGACAGGAACCGTAGCCGGTGGCGTATTTCACGGAGGATCGTCTCGGCCACGCGCGTCCGCTCCGCGTCCAGCGATAGCGTCTCCAATAGCGCCAGGGCGTCGGCGATGCTCATCTGCGTGACCTGGTGGATATTCTTGCCGTTGATCGTCACCGCCAGCGAGGCCGGCTGGAGCCGCGCTCCGCCACAGGAACGGCAAGGCTGTTCCGACAGATAGGCGTGCAGGCGCGCCTTGACGAATTCGCTGTCGGTCTTTCGCCATCGCCTGGTGAGGTTGGGCACCACGCCCTCCCAGCCGGTTTCGTCGTCGCCGTTCATCAGCTTGCCGCGGATGTTCTCGGCCAGCTCGTTGTAGGTGGCGTTGGGCGAGATGCCGTAGGTCCGGCAGAACTGGCGGATCATGCGGTTGTAGAGGATGTTCATCCGCTTTCCGCCGTGTCGCCAGGCGTCCACCGCCCCGCCCGAAAGCGGCAGGGACGGGTCGGGCACGATCAGTTCCGGGTCGAACTCCAGGATCGTCCCCAGTCCGTCGCAGGCGGTGCACGCGCCGTAGGGGGAGTTGAAGCTGAACATCCGCGGACTCAGTTCGGCCAGGTTGGACTGGGGGTGGCGCGGGCAGGCGTAGGTGGCGCTGAAAAGCATGTCCTGCCAGGCGGAGGAGTCGCCGTTGCCGCCGGCGGTCTGCGCTGCCGCGCCTTTGTCACGGACCTCGTGGGAGATCACCACCACGCCGCCCGAAAGCCCCATCGCCGTCTCGATGCTGTCGGACAGGCGGATGCGAACGGTGTCCTTGAGCACCAGCCGGTCGACGACGACCTCAATGGTGTGCTTGCGGTTCTTGTCCAGCGGGGGCGGGTCCTTCAGGTCGTAGGTCTTCCCGTCGATGCGCGCGCGGACGTATCCCTCGCGAGCGACGTTGCGGAAAACCTCGCTGTGCTGGCCCTTCTGCCCGCGGACCAGCGGCGCCAGGACCATGAACCTAGTTCCCTCCGGGAGCGTGAAGATCGCCTCGATCATCTGGCCGACCGTCTGGGAGGCGATGGGCTGGCCGCAAATCCAACAGTGCGGATCGCCCACGCGGGCGAACAACAGGCGGAGGTAGTCGTAGATTTCGGTCGTCGTCGCGACGGTGGAACGCGGGTTATGCGCCCCGGCCCGCTGTTCGATGGCCACCGTGGGAGGCAGGCCCTCGATGTGCTCCACATCGGGCTTGGAAAGCTGCTCCAGGAACTGCCGCGCGTAAGCCGAGAGGCTTTCGACATACTTCCGCTGGCCCTCGGCGTAGAGGGTGTCGAAGGCCAGTGAGCTTTTCCCCGATCCGCTAAGCCCGGTAATGACCACCAGCTTGTCGCGGGGAATGCGCACGTCGATGTTCTGGAGGTTGTGTTCCTTGGCCCCCAGCACGACGATCTGCCGGATTGACCCGTCGGCATCTGCCCGCGGGCCAGGCGAGGGCTTCCCAACGGCCGCCGGGCCGGGGACTTGCGCCTTACCCGCGCCTGTGCCGCCGGTCTCGGCGACGACAGATGCAACTTGGGATGTGGTTGTCGTCCTGGCTGTGTTCATGCAAACCCAGCATTATACCACCATCCCCAGACCGGAAAAAGCCCCGTCAGCCGACTATCAAGCTCGGTGCCACACCCCAACCTTTTGGGTTGGGGGTGTGGCACGTTCGACAGGTAAACCTATCACCCCCAAACGAAGTTTGGGGGTGGCACCGAAATTAGGGAGACCGTTGGGATGGCCTCGTGGCCGGCAACACATTGCCACGCTAGCGTGGCAATGGCACCCTTCTACCCAACCAGCGCGGCCATGACGTGGTTGGTCACGCTCGGTGCCACACCCAAGCGAAGCAACGCGGAGCTTGGGGGTGTGCGGTTGCGTGCGGGGTGCGTTGACGGCAGATGCAAGCCGGTGATACCATCCGTCAATGCCAGTTTCGGGAACGGGAATTCGAAAGACCTGCAAGAGATGGAATGAACCTTGGCAGGCCCATGAGTTGACCTTCTCGTGCTTTCGTCGTCGGGCATTCCTCGGCAGGGACCGGACTCGTCAGTATGTTGTCCAGGCCGTCAATCTAGCCAAACAAAAACATGCCTTCCACGTCTGGGCCTATGTGATCATGCCCGAGCATGTGCATTTGCTGATCTGGCCTGCCCTGGAGGTGTATTCCATTTCCGCTATCCTCAAGTCGATCAAGCAGTCGGTCTCCCGAAAGGCCGTAACCTGGCTGAAAGCCAATAATCCCGCTGGCTTGCGATGCATGGCCACGGACCAGGCCGGAAAACCCTACCAGTTCTGGCAGGATGGGGGCGGATACGACCGGAATATCCGAAACGCCAAGGCGCTGCGGGAGATGATGGGCTACATCCACGACAATCCCGTCAAACGCGGACTGGCCGAACGAGCCGAGGACTGGCCGTGGTCCAGCGCACGAGACTGGGCCGGGCAGGAAACCGGGCCGATCCCCATCGACAAGGAATCCTGCCTGAATTCGATGATGTAACACCCCCAAGCTCCGCGTTGCTTCGNNCCTTTGGAAACGTTCCAAGACCCCCTAACCTTGGAGGCGGTCCTTGAAGCCAAGTCCATCGTTGAGAGATTTCGCCGGAAGGAGCCGTGTAACGAAGACGACAAGGGACCAACTTTCCTTTATATCATAATTAAGCTGCTTGAATTGGGCTATAACCAGAACGTCCGAGCAGTGGCTAAGCGAGTTGCGGAAGACGAGAAGCTGGAATCCCTGAAAGCCTACTTTGACGTCGCAGAGTCATTACGAGCAGCCTCTCGGTTCAAGGAGAACGCCATACCAGGACAGTATCACCTTGCGGCCCTATATGTGGTTGTGGAAGGCTTTATTCAACTCCGGTTGACGGATCCAAAGATCAATGAGTTGCGGAAGTCTCCGCATCTGCGGGTATTGAAGAAGCTCCGGGATTCCGTGTTCCATTATGTGCCGAGGCGTCTGAGTAATAAGCTGCTCGCATTCCTTACCCAGGACTGCATGAAGTGGGCGGCGGAACTGCGGAAGGAGTTGAAGCGGTGGTTGGACGACAACGTAAAGCAACCAAGTCCAACCACGGATGTCCAGATGCTAGAGGCAGTGCAGAAGCTAGTACCGGGGCCAGAAGGTGCTGAAGTCCTCTCTGCGATTAGGAACGTAATGGCGTCCTCGGGAGTGAAGCTATCGGAAAATGATGGCAGGCGCGAGGCCATCGAGACGAGAGTTGCCCCGGATTTTCGGTCGATCCTGGAGCAAGTGGTTGACGGGAAAATCGAAAAGATCTGGCCAATGCTGAATCTGTTTACTGAAGCGGTGCGCAAGTCAAACACTGCCTTAAGACCGATCAATGTCGATGTTCTAGCTGAAGAATACGACCGGAGGCATTCCCCAACCGAGGCTTGATGTTCGTGCCAGCCCCAACCTTTGGGGTTGGGGGTGTGTCACGTTCGATACCAAAGCTGCACACCCCCAAACTTCGTTTGGGTGTGGCACCGAACGAAACGTCTAACCAACCAGCGCGGCCATGACGTGGTTTGTCACGCCGTCGCGGACTTCCACAACGCCCTTAGGCTCGTCGGTGGCCAGGAACATGATGCCAACGTCCGCATCGGGATCGCCCACGGACATCACCGTGCCGATGCCCGGATGCCCAAACGCCCGCGGACTGGTGCGGTTGCCGAAACCGCTCCAGCCGGATTCCGTGTCGCCGCGCAGGCCGACGCCCAGACCGTTAAATTCATAATCGCTCTTGATACCCTGGACACGCGCCTTGGCGATCTGTCGGGCAAACTGCAATTCGTGCATCTTGGCCAGGAACTCGCTCTTGAGCAGCACCTGGCCATTCCAGACGCCGTTGTTGAGGTGCAACTGCACCACCTTGAGTCCGTCCAGCAACGTCCCAAAGCAGCCCACGCCAGGCTGGCCCAGCCAGCCATAGTCCAGCGGGGCGGGGAACTTTGCCGGCTTGGTGGTCAGCGCGAAGTGGTCCAGGTCCGCCGGTATCTTGTAGCTCATTGTGGATTGGAGTGGGGCGAACAACCTGCGATGACATAAGGTCTCCCAGTCGGCCTCGCCCGTGACTCGCAACGCCGCCTCGCCGGCAAGGAACGTCCCGCAGGTGGAGTGGTACTGCGTCTTGCTGCCCGGCGGCCATTCGATCTTGCAGGCGCAGCAGGGCGCGACCGCCGCCTTCCACTGCTCTACCGTGTACGCAGGCCCGACGGGCGCGCTGGGGATCCCCGCGGAATGGTTGAGCAACTGGCGCAGCGTGATGGCGTCCTTGCCGTTTTGGGCGAACTCGGGGATGTACTTGCAGACCGGCGCGTCGTAATCCAGCAGGCCGTCCTGAACCATCATGCAAATGACCGTGCCCGTGATCATCTTGGAGAACGAGTAGAACATGTTCATAAACGAGCCGTCAAAGGACGCGTCGGCGCGGTCGCGCGTGTAGCAGGTACCCCAGTAACGCTCGTGGACGATCTTGCCGCCGCGCGACACCATCAGGCCCGCGCCCGGCAGCTTGAACTTCGCCAACTCGGCGGCGACGAACTCATCCGCCGCGGCCAGCTTGACCGGATCGAAGCCCGCCTGTTTTGGGTCAACACGCTCGTTGAGGTAGCGGCCGGATGCGGAGATTGCGTTCATGGTGGATGATTCCTTTGCCGGGGCGGAAGTCGTCGCCGTCAGGCCGGATGCGATAGCGCGGGCCAGGCCGCCCGAACCAAAGATCGCCGCGGCGCCCAGACCCGCGTTCTTGAGAAATTCACGCCGTGTGGTGCTCATGTTAATCTTCCATTTTAGGTTGGACCGACACCGGCCGTACAGTCCGGGACCAGCCAGTCCTATCGCCCGTAAACACAGCCCGTTTAGTTCTCATACACGTTCCGACATTTCATCTCAAGTTCATAAAAAACAACGCGGCCGCTTGCGTCGGCAAGAGGTCGCGTGGGATACCCCCAAGGGGAGTCGAACCCCTGTCTCCAGGATGAGAACCTGATATCCTAGGCC
>PMBX01000114.1 GCA_003153915.1 Phycisphaerales bacterium | reverse complement strand
GTCATGGCCACGCCGTAGGCGATAAACACCGGCGGCATACCCCAATAACACAGCACCGATAGCGCGATGGCCGCGGCGATGACGAGGACCGCCACCACCGTGCTCTCATATCCGATAGCCAGGCCCTGGATGATGTTGGTGGCGTGGCCGGTCTGGCAGGAGCGGGCCAGGGATTTCACCGGTGAGTGCGAGGTGTGCGTGAAATAGCTGGTGACTTTGTTGAGCGCCACCGCCAGGAACACGCCGATCAGGCAGGTCAACGCCGGCCTCATGTCCAGCCCGGCGATACCGAAATTCTCCCAGACGGGCAGATTGGCCGGATCGTGCCCCGGGAAGCCCGCGGCGGCTGTCTTATATTCGGCCAAGTAGCCGGCGTCGAAGTGCAGGTAGGCCAAGCCCAGGACGAAGAAGCCCACCACGGAGATCATAGAGCCGATCCAGAAACCCCGGTGGACGCTCTTGAGTGCCGTGTCTGAGGTGTCGGACGGTCCGGCCTTGACCGTGTAGGTGCTGATAATCGATCCTAAGACGCCGATACCGCGGACCAGCAGCGGGAAGATGACGCCCTTGTGTCCGAAGCTGGCTATGCCCAGGATCATCGCCGCCACGATNNTCCTCGGGGATGTCCTTTTCGATCTTACCCACCAGGTCCGCTCCGACGTCGGCGGCCTTGGTGTAGATTCCACCTCCGACTCGCATAAACAACGCCAGCAGCGTGCCACCGAACCCGAAGCCCAACAGGGCCTCATAGGCCCGCTCGCCGTAGATCAAGAAGATGATCGTCCCGCCCAGCAGCCCCAGGCCGTCGGTGAGCATTCCTGTGATGGTGCCCGTCCGATAGCCCAGTTGCATGGCCTCGCCGTAACTCTTGCGCGCCGCTGCCGCCACGCGGAGGTTGCCCGTGGTGGCCAGTCTCATGCCGACGAAGCCCACCATCCAACTGAACAGCGAACCGGCAAGGAACGCCCCCGCCCGCCCCCAGGCGTAAGCCGGTTCGTGCATCTTGGTGAACCAAAGCACGACCGTCAGGATGACGATCAGCGGTCCGATCTTCTTGAACTGGGCGGACATGTAGGCGTTGGCGCCTTCGCGGACTGCCGCGGCGATCTCCTGCATCCGCGGCGTGCCCTGGTCGGCCCGCTTGACCTGCTTGACCAGCATCATCGCGTAAACCAGCCCCGCCAGGGCGATGGCCAGCACGACCAGCAGAGCCGCTCGCTCCCCTAGGGCGTAATCCGTCAGGGGGGCGAAGAACCGAAAGGACTTCTCTTGAACCATCAAGGCGCCAGCACCAACCGTGGCGCCGCCGGCTGCCGTCCAGGCGTAAGCGCCCAGAAAAAACACCGCCAACAGCACCAGATAGCCCGTGCGAACCTTGCCTTGTCTCAAACGTCGCATCATGTCCTGGATCATGGAAACTCCGGTTTCCTTGGGCGTGTCGGCCACTCATTGGCCGAGAATGGCAGAGGAATATAGAAACTGCCGCGGCGCTTGTCAAAACCTTTCCTCGAACCTTTCCTCAAGATGAGTAAGATGAGTTTTGTGGCTTCCAACACCGTCTCGCCGAAATTTACGGTGGTGCCGCAGGAGTTTGTCGCCTCCCGTCGCGTGGAAGGGGATGGACTCGCGCCGCCCCAGAGGCTAAAGTGCCATGCGGTGCGTCCGGGCCGTTGGACGCCGCGGCGCATCCTTGGCGGAGAACGATAGAGTTGATCAAGACGCTGGGAGTGTTCCTGACTCGCGAGTTGGCCAAGGTCACCGGCCTGGCACTGGTGGCCTTTACGTTGGTGATGACGATCTTCGCCATCATCGAGCCGCTGCGCAAGGAGGGCCTGGCCGCGGGGCAACTGGCTGCGCTGCTGGCCTACACGGTGCCCATCACGCTGTCATTGACGCTGCCGGTGGCGGCGCTGTTTGCCTCGACGATCGTCTACGGGCGATTTGCCCAGGACAATGAACTGACCGCTTGCCGGGCCAGCGGCCTGTCAACGGTGCGGGTATTGAAGCCCGCCATGGCGCTGGGTGCGGTGGTGACCGTGCTATCGCTTCTGCTGAGCAATTACATTACTCCAAAGATGATGCAGTTGACAGAGCAGTCGGCCAAGGCCAATGTTCTGGGCATCGTCCGGCAGCGGTTCCGCACGCAGGGCTATGTTGATTACGACCGCGGACAGCAGGTTGTCCACGCCGACAGCGTCGAGCAGGACCACGATACATTGGACCTCCGTGGCGTGGTGGCCGTCGATGGGCGCAAGAAGGACGACATCCGCATCCTGACGGCCTCCAATGCCGTCGTCCAGTTCGACCAAAGCGACGGGCGGACCTTCGTGACCGTTTCGTTGATCCGTCCGACGGTCATGCGGACCAGTAGCCGTGACATCATCGAGCAGGCTTCCATGCCGCTTCCCCCGCGGCTGTTGAGCGACCGCGTCCGGGAGGATGCCTCATGGTATGAATGGGACCGCCTCTTGGGGACGCTGAAGGACCCGGCCGCCAATTCCGAGATCGCCTCGCTGCTTACCAAGATCCAGCGAAGGCTCGCCAACGATGTCCTGTCGCGGGAAATAGCCTCGGAAGTCAACGCCGCCAGGTCCTATGAAGGCCTGACCCTGGAGGGCGAAACCTACGCCATCCGCGCCGCGGGCGCCGAGGTGACGGACAAGGAGACCGTCGCCTTGCGGTCGCAGGCCCGTGACGGCCAGGTTACGCGGTCGGTGGAGGTGGCCGTCAAGCGGGACGGCCTGGTGCGACAGATCATTCGGGCCGAGAGTGGTTCCATTGAAATAAACTGGGCACTGGGCCAGGACGCCCCGAAGGCGACGCTGTCGCTGAAGGACGGCGTGACCGTATCCGGGGGCGCCGCCGGGGGATTGCAGCGACGGACGGATTGGGAATCCCCACCCCTGGCCGTGCCGAAAGATGTCCTGGACCGCGCCGCCGGCATCCCTCTGGCGGATATTTGCCTTCGTGGAAATGAGATGACCTCCAGCAAGAGCATTCGCAGGGACATCGACGAGTTAAACCTCAACGAGATTCCCCGATTGACCAACCGGATCAAGGGGGAGTTGCATGGGCGGATCGCTTATGGCATCAGTTGTTTCCTGATGGTGGCCATGGGGGCGGCGTTGGGGCTGATGTTCCGTGGCGGGCAGATTATCAGCGCCTTTGCCCTGGCGGCGATTCCCGCGACCATTGTCATCATCATGATGCTCATGGGCAAACAGTTGGTTCGCCGGATCGACCTTCCCACGGTCTATGGCCTCTCGGCCATCTGGGGGGGCATCGTGGCGCTTATGATCGCCGACCTGTGCGTCTATCTGCATTTATCCAGGAAATGAGGTTAGCCAAAACGGCATGAGAATTCTCGACCGCTACATTATCCGAAGCTTTCTATATTCGGCCGTCCTATGGTTCGTCGTTCTCATGGCCATGAGGATCGTTACCGACCTGTTCATCAATTTGGATGAATTCGTCGAGCAGAAAAGAACCTTCTCGGCCATCGCCAGCTATTACGGATACCAGTCGTTGGCCTACGTGGCTCAGTTGGGAGGGGTGATTATCGTGGCGGCCGCCACGTTCACCCTGGCCATGATGAACCACACCAACGAGCTGGTGGCCATCCTGGCGTCGGGAGTGAGCCTTCACCGGGTCGTCTGGCCCATCGTCCTCTGCGCGATGCTGTTGGGCGGGCTGATCGTGCTGGACCAGGAGTTGGTTATTCCGCACTTCGCCGACAAGCTCGCCCGCGACCGGGATGACGTGGCCGTCGGCAAATCCTTCAGGGTCCACTTGATCGCCGATGGGCAAGGGTCGGTGTGGTATGGCGAGACATTCAATCCCGTGGAAGACAAGATGGCCCGGCCCGTAGTGGCCTTGCGTGACTCGCGACTGCGACAGGTGGCCGGAATTTTCGGGTTAGAGGCAAGCCCCGGACAGATGCGCGGCAAGGACGGATGGATCTTCCAGGACGCCGTGCTCTCTCCTGCGGGTGGAGAAGGCGTTGCGTGGTCCCACACGCCCGACACACGAGCGGTCTACTCCGTCGTCGGACCACGAAAACTCGTCGAACGGGGCCTGGCCGGAGAGGCGGCGATGTCCCGTCCCGCCGGTGACCGCCCTGTCCTGGCCGTTCGCCCCGTTAGCGACGACGATGCCTTTTATGGTATGCGCATCGAGGCTGACCGGTACGCGTTGGACCGGCCCCTGGCAGGCGACATCCAGACCGAACAGCTTCCCGACGACGACCAACTGGCCGGAGAACTTCGCAACCCCACCTTTACCTTCCGTTCTCAGGAAGGGAAGGTTCTGTGTATCTTTGCCGCCGTCGCGGCCAGATGGCGGAGCCAAGAGGGTGGGGGATATTGGCAGCTACAGGACGGGCGGGCGTTTTGTCCATCGGACCTTACCAAGGAGGACCTGTTACTTCGCCGATCCAGCCGGTGGATGGATTACCTTTCCAGCCGGCAACTGACGGACATAATGCAGTTGCGTCGCGCCACGGACCTCGATGCCGCCAAACTTGTCAAACATGTCCGCGTGACCGAGCCGATCGACAACCTCATCCTGCTGCTGCTGGGGCTGCCCTTCATCCTCTCGCGCGAGCGGGATATCAAGGCATCGGCCTCGCTATGCCTCCTGACGGTCGCGACGTTCTATGCGTTCATCCACCTCTGCCGCTACCTGGGATTGCCCGCCGCCTGGGCTGCCTGGGTACCCATCCTGCTGTTTGGTCCTATCGCGGTGGTCATGCTGGATTCCATCAAGACGTGAGGACCATGAGTACCGAAAGTGGTTCGCCTCTGCTCACCATAAGACCGGAGGACCGAAGGAACTTCCGATACATATAAAGGAGAGGGTGGAATTCGCTTCGCGGCGCGACTTCGTCGCGTCGAACCCACGGTGTCGCTGCGCGACGGGTGTGTTCTCATCCACTATACTGGTTCAAGCAGTAATAGAGTAATCTTCATGCCGAATCATCCGGCATATATAACGGAGAGGGTGGGATTCGAACCCACGGTACCCTTGCGGGCACACGGCATTTCCAATGCCGCCCGATCGGCCGCTCCGGCACCTCTCCTAACCGAGGCGGACACTATACAGCATGAGTCCAACGGTGGACAAGTATGGTCTGAAGTCTCCGGGAGCCAGGTACGTAGCGGGCGGATGGCCCGACGGTCGTGGCGTGGTGAAGTCCGTCGAGGGGCTATCGGAGAGTTATGGTGACGGTGGGGCGGCCGGAAGGAGCATCCGCCGCTGTTGACTGCGGTATTCCTCGATGCCGACCGGAGTGGGGAATGCCTGATCGAAGTCAAGATTTTCAGCCTGGCAGAGTCTTTGCAAATCCCGTGAGCCGGACAGGCGGTCAAAAGCGGCAAGTTGGATTTGTCGTTCCAGCCGGGTGTAGAGGTTCGCGCGGGCGATCAGCGGGAGGTTCAATCCCACCGCGCGAGGCTCAACGACCATCTGCGCGGCGATCGCGCCGGCGAGGGTCTGAAAATCGACCATCTTGATGCGCTGGAACTGCGAGGCTTTCTGATAGGCCTGGTACAGCCGCTGCGCGTAGCGAACGTTGTCGCGGTAGGCGGCCTGGTCGCCGAGGGCCAGGAAGTAGAAGGCCATCTCCATCGCCGCGGTCAACTGGCTTCGTGTTACATCCATGGTGGGCGTGTCGTTGTCAGTCAGCGACTTGACGACGAAATCACCCAGGTCAAGGTCCCAGATATCCCCGGTCATCTTGTAGTTGGTCTTGATCCAGTCCAGGTATTCCTGGGCCTTCTCGTGGCGGTTCTGGACATAGAGCATCTGGATGGCCGCGACGAGGTAATTGATGTGTCCTGGTTTCAGGACGCTGTTTTCCAGCTTCTCTCCCCGTGCCTTGCAGAACTCCTCGATCATCGCCAGCCACTCGCGATGGACGGAGTCGATATATCGCCAATCCGACCAGAGGGTAATCATCGGCAGATCGGGATTTTCGGGATTGTCCATGTATGTCATCCTGCCGTTCCAGGACATCGCCTGGAGCGAGGCGAAGGCGACGCGGTCGGTGTTCAGGGACGTAATACTGGCCAGGTCAACATCCTGACAGACGTGCATCCCGTAGCTCACCCAGTACAGAGCGTGCGGCCAGACCAGACGCCAGTCCAGCGGCGCGTCGTATTTTTCCATCAGGCCCAGCATCCACCGCGGGTCCATCTTGTAGGTATTCCATAGGACCTGCGCTCGGACGAAGGCCAGCAACTTGCCCCTGGCCTGCACGTAGGCAGGACTGTTGATTAGATTAGTTAGGGAACGTTCCTCCGGAGTTCTTGGCGAGGGCGGTTGGTAGCGGACGATGTTGGCTGCTTCGTCGAGACTGAAACGATTGTAGGCGTCCAGCAGGCTTTCGTCGATCCCAACAGCGAATCTCGCCAGTTGTCTGGCGTAATCGGCGGCGTTGGGATCGCTCAGGAGAACCGCCAGTTGGTCCGGCTGGATGGTCTGGCGGCCTTGACGGGCGAGGTTTTTATCAAGAGGCGCCTCGGCGATGGCTCGAAATGTGTCGATCACCTTGGCGTTCTCACCTGTCGGAGGAGCGCCCAGCAGCCGTTGCATCTGGCTCGCCCACCGCCGCTTGTAGATCATGTGCATGTCGTCGAGGTTTTGCCCCATCTTGGAGAAGAACACCCAGCCCAGGTCCTTGTAGAGCAGCAGGGATTGGGGGTTATACGCCAGCCCCTTGTCCCGTAGAAGCTTCATACCGTTGGACACCCACAACCATCGCTCCTCGCTCGTCTGCGTGGCCACGGAGATGTTCCAGGCCATGTTCCAGGAGTGGAAGGACCACACCCCCGGAAAACGTGGCTGCAATGTGCAGATCAGGTCCGCCAGTTGCATGGCGTCGAAATAGCGTCCGGCGTTTTTCAGTTTCTCGGCGCGGATCCAGAGGTAATCGACGATCGGCGCCCGCAATCCGCCTGGGGCTATATTGACCAACGCCACCCAAGGGTGCGTTTGGGCGACCTGCCGGTCGATGGTATTGAGGCCGAACCGGCTGCCCCGTTCGTCCATGGGACGTTGAAGCGCGCCTCCCCCGACCGCCAATCCCGCAGCCGCCGCCAGCCACAAACCTTGGATTAACCAGGAACGCATAGTTACACCTGGACTCTCGCCAGTTCGCGCCGCTGAAATATCAGGCAGGCAATCACCAGTATCGCCAGGGTGCGTATCACCCCCGTCAGCAGCGCCGCCTGGGCGAGGTATTCCCAGGATATATTCATCCCATTGATCAACGAATCCACCGGCGAGGTTTGGGCGAAGTCCGGTAGCCCGACGCGCACCACGCGGAAGATCCAGGCGCCCACCAGCGTAAGGGCGTCGGTGGCCGGGCCTGATTCGGGATTTAGACGCAGGGATTCTCTCAAGAAACCTCCGGCCATTGACAGCGGTAACGTCGCCAGGCCCACCAGGCAGGCAACGGGAAAGGAAAGGAAGCTTCCCGCCGCGACGCCCACTGCCGCCAGAAAGGCCAGTTGAAGCAGGATCATCACCGTTCCTCGTATAAAAGTTCCCTCGAAGCTTCCCATTCGGAAAAGCACGGCGATGTCGTTTTCCAGTATGGTCACACTAGTGCCCTTGCCCTGGGAGTCGGGGAGATTGACGTACTGAGCGTCCATCCTGCCATTGGGGTCCACCAGCCTCGCCGAGACGGTCATGGTGGCCGGCGTCGCCACCGGATCGCTGCGAAGTTCCATGTAGCGGAAGCCCGTGGCGGGATTGTCCAGTTGCCATATGCTTCGCAGCAGCTTGTCGGTGGGATTAACGGAGGCGGCGGCCTTGTAACTGAGTTGAATGGTGGGATCGGCAACGATGTCGGTTTCGGCGCCGGATACCAGTGAGGCCAGTCGGCCCCCGGCGCGGTCGTCGGCGGAGGGTTGGACCTCGAAGAATTCCTTCTCCAGCCGGGTGACGCGCAGGTCCACACCGTTGACCCGAACCGGTCCGCCGAAGACCAAACTACCCAAAAGTTCATCATCGGCCAGGATACGTAGACTTGCGGTCTCCTCGTCCACCAGCGTTACCTGGCCCTTGGCCGTCCTTTTGTTTCCGGCGACGGCGATGCCGTTGAATTGCCATAGGAAGACCCCGCCGGGTCCCACGGATTGCGCCGTACCGGCGACCTGGGAGCGAATCTGCTCTTCCAGCAACGAGCGAGCCTTTTGTTCATCGCCTCCGGTTTGGGCGACGAAAGCCTTCATCGCTTCCTGGTACCGCCCTTCGTCCTGGAGTTGCCGGCGTTTGCGTTCGGTCAACGTGTCGATGTCGATGGGCTGGGGCCTCACCTGGCGGCGCGCGGTGAAAACTTCCGTTTCCACGGCACGGCGGTCCGAGGGGTTTAGCGCCTCGCCTGTTCGCAGATGCTGGGCAAAGGCATAGATCGTCACGGCAGAGGTCACCAGCAGGATGCCGACGAAAACCACCACTCCCAGCCAGCGGCCGATGACATACTTCCAACGGCTAAGCGGTTTGGTGGCGACGGTAAAGATTGCCTTGGCGCGGACATCCGATGTGATAACCCCGACCGACAGCAGTAGCGTGACGACTGATAGCAGCAGTCCCGTGACACCCATGCCGTAGGCCAGCAAGGTGCGGATTCGCCCGGCCAAGGTTCCATCGCCCTGGAGGATCATGGGGAGGACCGCCAGTATCGCCAGCAGCATGAGGACGAACGCCCCCGCGATCTTCATCCGAAGGCAATGCGAAAGGGTATGCCGGGCGATGGCCCAAATGCCTCGCATGGCTAGGATTTCTCCGGATTGTTTTTGGGGCCGCCCAGGAGCTCATCCAGCAAGCCCCGATCGGGTTGTTTTGTCGGCGAGGCGTCTTTATGATCGCCTTGGGGTTGGAGAGCCGATGTGGTTTTTTCCGGTTCCACCAGGTCCCGCAGAACCTCAGTTTTTCGTTGCGCAGCCGCAGCCTGGGAGGAGGCAACCTCCTGGGTGTCGGTGGGGGCTTTGGCCTCCGCCACCGAAACCAGACCGGCGAGTACATTGTGGGTCTGGTCTCGATCGGGCCGGAGGAATTCGGCGATTACCCCGCCGGACACCGCCCCGCCGGTGGAAAGGCGCTGCTCCTGTGCCTCCTGGACGATGCGGAGAAACAACGACTCCAGCTTGTCACGAGGGGCGGAAACTTGGAGCAATTCCCTTCCCGATGCCGCCAACACTCGACGGAGCGATTCCAGCGACGGCTCGTCCAGCCGCTCCGTGGTGATCTGCGTAAAGTCCTCCTTTGACAGCAGTTCATCCATCCGCCCCAGCGCCCGCTGCCGTCCACCGTAGAGGATGCATATCCGGTCGCAGACATCCTCCACGTCGGCCAACAGGTGGCTGGAGAGGATAACCGTCTTTCCTCGCATCGCCAGGGTACGGATAAGGTCCTTAAACTGGCGCGTACCGATGGGGTCCATGCCGCTGGTAGGTTCGTCCAGGATCAGCAACTGAGGATCGTTGATCAGTGCCTGGGCAAGGCCTATACGCCGTTGCATGCCCTTGGAATATTCCCCCACACGGCGGTAGGCCACGCTGCCCAGACCAACCATGTCCAGCAGCATATCGACCCGCCGGCGGCGCTGGCGACGAGGCTGGCGAAACAGCCTGCCGTAGAAGTCCAGCGTCTCGCGAGCGTCCAGGAACGGATAGAGATACGACTCCTCCGGAAGGAAGCCGATGTCAGCCTTGATCCGAACGTCGGTGGGCAGGCGTCCGAACACCGCTACCCGACCGCGCGTGGGATACAGCAGGCCCAGGATCATCTTGATCGTGGTGCTCTTTCCGGACCCGTTCGGCCCCAGCAGTCCGAAGACTTCCCCCGCCCTGATATCCAGGTCCAGGCCCGCCACCGCGGTTACTTTCTCGCGCAGCCAGAAGTCGCGGAACACCTTGGTGAGGTTTCTGGCGACCACGACGCCTTGAACATCATCCGCCATACTCATTCCTTGACCCTTGGATCCACTACCCTCAATAACGCCTCGATGCTATTGCGGCGACTTGGGTTGTTTGGCGGCCTTGAGTTCCTTGAGAATCTGATTGACCACATCGGGGTCACGGTTGATCCGCAGAACGGTCTTGTCGTCGCCGAAGCTGAGATAAAATTTCTCCACGGTGGGGGAGTTAAGAATCTCCTCCCTCGTCGCCGCCCAGAGCCGCTGAAGCATCAGTTCGCTCGTCTGGCGGAACTCGGGCAGCAGTTCATTGAACCGCTCGGCGCGGCTCTTGACGCGCTGGATGGTTGCGGTGCGATAGCCGCGGGCCTCGGCCAGAATTCTGGAGGCGTCGCCTCCGGTTTCGTTGCTCAGCAGCACTTCGTCGATGGCGTCCAGCAGTTGGGCAGCCTTGGCCGTGTCGCTGGAAGCTAGGGCCTTGACGTATAGTCCAATGAGATTGCCCGAACCGCTGTTGGCGGCGGAGCGCGATGCCGGATCGGTTTGTTCCGGATCGGTGACGAGTTTTCGGTAACTTGCCCCCGCAGCGGCGTTGAGGATCTTCTCGGCCTCGGCACGGGCGTCACTCTTGAGTTTCTCCGCCTGGCTGACGGCGTTCTGCGCGTCGATGTAAGTCCGCAGCGCCTCGATGGGCCAACTGGCGTTGGTCAGCAGCACCTTGCTGATCTGGATGCCCGCTTTCAGCGAGTCCAGTTGAACTTGGGCGGTCCTGGCGACATCGAGTGCGAACTGGTCCCGCTCGGTGCGCTGCAAGGCGTCGGCCGTCCGCGTCGCAGCGCAGCGGATGGCGGCCTGGCATATCGCGGCACGGACCATCTCCTCGACGGGACTGTATTCCTCGATCTTGTCCAAGGTGCCCACGGCGGCGGCGTAGGCCCGCGGATCGACAACTTGGTAGATGCAGTTAAGCTTCACGTGAAGCAGGCTTCGGTCGCCGGTCAACAGCGCTCCGTCCAGTTGCGGCCGCAGTGAGGAGGAACCGGCGCGGGAAAGCAGATCGCGGGTCTTATCCTCGCTCGTCTCGTACATCCAGAAGTCATCGACACCGAGCTGCCGCTGGCGCATGTCGATGATCTCGATGCCGCCGATGGGGAAGGGCCAGACGTACGCCAGCCCCTGATCGGACTGGCCCACCACCCTGCCCAGGAACGTCTTGATACCAACCTGGTAGGACTGGACGGTCTTGACCCCCGACAACAGGTACATCGCCAGCACCAGGACCATGATCGCCGACAGCAAACGGAAGCTGGCGCGCAAAGCCTTGGCGAGGCTTTGCCCCGCCGGATCGAGGGATTCAATCCCTCCTAGGGGATCCGGGTCGTGATTGTGATCGTGGTGTGTATGGCTATGTTCCATCATGGTGCTGGCTCCGGACTATTTGCCATGGTTTGCCTCGGTCTTGCCGGTGGAACCAGCGGTCCCGGGCGGAGAGTCGAAGGGTTTCAGCGAGGGGCCTTCCTGGAAGAATCCCACAGCCGGTAGTTGTGAACCGTCCAGAAGAATCACAGCCTTGCTCTCCAACTCCTTCTTGAGGGATTCCAGGGAGCGGAGAAACATGCTGAAACGTTCGTCTTTGGCGAATTCCTTGTAGTAGGTGGCCGCGGCGCGGTCGCCCTCGGTTCGGATTTCGGCGGCCTTGCGGTTAGCGAACTCCAGTATCTGGTTGCTGGCGGACTTGGCGCGTTCCCGGATGGCCGTCGCCTGCGCCTCGCCGGCGGCCTCATATCGCCGCACATCCCGCTGTCGCTCGGCCTTCATGGCCTCGATGACGATCTGGGTGACCGGTTCAGGCAGTCCGAGGCTCTTGAGTCCCACGGCGATGACCTCCACGCCATTGTCCTCCATCGCCACGCGCCGCACGGGAGCGAGGATTTCGGCCTCGATGGAGGCGATCAGCATCTTCTTGGGATCGGTATTGATGAAGTCCTCGAGGTTGTGGCTGCCAACGACGTCGCTTTTGGCGCTGCGGAGCAGGTCGCGGATGCGGTCCTGGGCGGCCTTGGGCGTCTGGATGGAGGCGTTGAACTTCACCGGGTCGGCGATCCGCCAGGCGCAGGAGAGTGTCAGCAGGAGGTTCTGCTTGTCGCGAGTCTGAAGCTCCGTGGAGGTGTCCTCGAAGACCATCGTCCGGACGTCGTAGCGGATGAGTTTTTGGACCGGCCAGGGCCACTTGAAGGCCAACCCCGCCTCCTTGGCCCCGTCGATGTGGCGGGTGGTCTTGCCGAAGGTCTTGACCAGGGCGGACTCGGTGAAATCCACCTTGAAGGCCACCGTGGTGGCCAACAGGGCCGCGACCACCAGCAGGGCCAGCACCAACATTCCCACGTGTCTTTTCATGTTCGATACCTCTGCGTGGTTTTTCCCTTGGGGATTATTTGGCGGGGGTGGCCTTTTCCACATCAAAGGCGCCTTCCATCACGGCGGCTTCCCGCTCCCAGTTGAGCCATATTTCGATCTTCCGGCGGTCCACACCCAGGACGTACTTGGTGGTCTTAGGCAGGACCTGGTCCCACACGTCCAGCCAGCGGTCCAGCATGAAGATTCGCGGACTGGCCTGATAGGCAGTCATCTCGCGGGCGAATGACTCAGCCCGAGATCGTTCTACCAGTTCCCTGGCCCATCGGTAGGAGGAGGCCTGGGCGACGAGGGAGGCCGGGGTGCCCGCGGCCTGGTCGAACAGGTCCGAGGCGGTCGCCCGGGCGGTTTCCTGCATGGCGGGAAGCTCTCCCCGCCGTTGCGGATCGTTCAGCGACGTCAGCAAGGCCAGGTGGGCTATTTGGGCTTCCAGGAGTTGGTCCTTGGCCCCGGCGGCCGCTCCCAGCAGCCGCTCGCGTTGGATCTCCTCCTCCAGCGACCGGCAATCGCCATTGGCGGCGCGGAGGTATTCTTCCAGTGCTCGTTGGAACTCTGCGGGATTTGCCGGAAGGTGGCCAAGGGCCTCCAGTTCCTCGGAACTCCGAATCGCCAGAGCCAACCGCAGCGCAGAGGCGGGGTCGCCGGCGACCTGCGCCAGAAGGCTGTTGGCCTCGGCTTCGGCCTGGTATCGGATCAGATCCTGTTTCCGTTCGGCCTTGAGGACGTCCTGGAACGCCCCCGCCGCCGAGGCGGGGGGATGCACGGACTGCAATCCCACATAGGTGATCCTAACGCCCAAGCTCATGTCGTCTGCTGTCGCCTGGATGCGGTGCTTTAACTCTTCCATCGCTCGCTGGCGCCCGTAGGTCATAATTGCTTCGGGGCGGTCGGAAGTTTCAGGCCCCACCGGGGAATCCAGCGTGGCGCTGGCGCAGTACTGGACCATTTGGCAACAGGCTTGGTCTTCCAGTATCTGCTCGGCGTTGGCGAAGCGGTAGCCGAACTTCAAGGGATCGCTGATGACGTACCGTACGGCCACCACCAGCTTGATGATGCTTACCGGGGGCAAACGACTTTGCCGGTCTCCGGCGGGTGAGGCTCGATCTGGTGGGACGGCCAGGAGAAAGTCCAGTTCCTCGCGCTGGCCGTGCTCGGCGGTCCAAAGATAAAGTTCACGTCCCTTGAACGTGCCTTGCTGGACGATAGCGGCGGCTCGCTGGTTGGGGTCTCGCTCGCCCCCGACGCCCAGAAGTATTTCGTGCACCGTCGAGACGTCAAAACACCTGGCCACGTCGATTGGCCAGGGCCACTTGAAGTGGATTCCAGGTTCCAGGGTCGCCTTCTGGGGCATTCCCCAGTGCAGGACCACGCACTGCTGGCCTTGTTCCACGATGACCACCGAGGTCATGGCCAACAGGACGGTGGCGGCGAAGATGACCAGCGGTACGAATGCCTTGCTGACAAGCTGGTAGAACCAGGTCTTGGAGACCTCGAAGCCAAATTGGTAGTTGATCGCCTCGGCGATGGAGTGGCCGATGGCGGCTGGTTCGGCCACGAAATTCAGAAGGCGCGACTCAAAACCGGGGCGGTAGTCTTCCGCGGGCATCCTGGGCCGGTAGAGGTCCAGGATAAAGTTCAACAGAAGTTCGACGGCCAGGATGATCTGCACGCAGGGGATGATATACCCCGCGGCCGCGTCCACTTGGAGGTAGCCCTGGTGCGCCGCCAACAACGCCACGGCGACGGCGGCAATGGCCAGGACGTTGGCGTAGAGAAATCCCCCTGCCGCTCGCAGCAGTCGCCATTCGCTCCGGATGCCCATACCCATGGCGTACCGGCTGAAAAGGAAACCCGCGAAGGCCAGTAGGATCGCCAACAGAGACGCCTTGGCCGTACCGTCGGGCAATTCGCCCGCCGGACCGGTCAACAGATTTCGCAGTACCAGCAACCCCGCTCCGCCGTTGTAGGCGGCCCAGAGCAGCGTGAAAATCGGGGCGACCCACCGTTCCATCCAGGCAAGCCTCGCTCGGGCGGGGCGGAGGACGGCGACGGAATCCTGTTCGAATATCGCTCCGGTCTTTGCGGCGGAGATTTCCTCCAGTTCGGCGGCTTCGCGTTGCTGAAGCTGGCGGCAATAGAGCAACACGGCCGTCATCAGCCACAGAAGCGGCGCGCCAGCCAGGAAAAACAGGCACGCCATCGTCGAGGCGGAAGTCCGCCCCAGCCCCAGCCACAAGGCCAGCATGACGGCAGTCAGTACGGTCTGGAGAACCGCACCGGATATCGCCACGTTCTTGGCACGTTTCTGGCTTTCCATCTGTCAAGCCCTTCCATAGCCCAGCCGCGAGCCTTGCGTAAGCACCTGCCGCGGCGCTACAATCCTTGTCGGTCCGTTCATCCGAATCCACCGGGAAGCCGGTTGGCACCGACGGTGTCCGGACCGGAGTAACAATCCATGGTAAAGCTCTGGTCGATAGGGCGAAACACATTTGTGCAGACGATTCGCCAGCCCGTCTACGGCGTGCTGATCCTGGCGACCTTCGCCGTGCTGGTAATGGACGTCCCGCTGGCCGGATGGACGATGGATCCTTCCGGCGCTCACCGCGCCAGCGACCAGAAGATGCTGTATGACCTGGGCATCAGCACATTGCTGATGTCGGGGCTGTTGATCGCGGCTTTTTCTGCCTCCACCGCGCTGCGGATCGAGATCGATGATAAGACCGTCCTGACGGTGATCTCTAAGCCCGTCTCTCGAGCGACGTTCGTACTGGGCAAATTCGCCGGCGTGGCCGCCTCCGTCGCGGTGGCCTATTACCTCTGCTGCCTGGCCTTCCTGATCACGGCCAGGCACGGAGTGATGGCCACGGCCAGCGACCCCTACGACTGGCCGGTCATCGTGCTGGGCCTGTCGGGCTTCGGGGCGGTCCTGGCGATGTCGCTGCTGGGTAACCTGTTGTTCGGCTGGTCGTTTGCCGCCACGGGCGTGGTGGGCGGCGTGGTTATGCTGACCGCGACAGCCGGGGTGATTGGTTTTGTCGGCAAGGGATGGGAGATCGTTCCTTTCGGCCTGGAGATTAGCCCGCAACTGCCCGCAGCCATGGTATTGAGCCTCTTGGCCGTGCTGGTCTTCTCGGCGGTGGCCATCGCCGCCAGCGTTCGCCTGGGGCAGGTGATGACCCTGCTGGTCTGCCTGGGCGTGTTGTTGGTGGGCTATTCGCACCCGTTCCTCTTTGGCGCCGAGTCGCAACCGTCGCCGGTCATCCGCGCGATAGGATGGATCGTTCCTAACCTGAGGCATTTCGACGCCCAGGAATCGCTGATGCGAGAATTGGACATCCCCTTGGATTACATCGGCCTGGCTGCGGCATACGGCGCTCTCTATGTTGCCGCCGCCATGGCGCTGGCGGTCGTCCTGTTCCAGCGGAAGGTATTGGAGCCTGCCACGGCATCGGGCGTCATCCCCGGGGCGGTGAGCCTGCTGGCCTGGCTGGGACGTACCGCAGCGTTGCTGATCGCCGGCGGGGTCGTCCTGACGGCCCTCTCCTCCACCGGCGGACCCACCCTCCGTGGGTTGGGCGGCGCCGGGGCAGTTGCGGCCTTGGCCGCCGTGGCGTGGGTTGTGTGGACCTTCTTTGCCATGGGGGCTCGTTGGAGCTATTGGCTGATCCTGACGTCCTTCGTTGTCCTGGGCGTGATGGCGGGGGCGGGCCTGCTGGGCCTGCAATGGGCGCGAGTGGAGCCACTGGGGCGTGGCAACGCATGGTGCCTCGCCACGGGCTTGCTGGCCTGCGTCGTCGTGTGGATCTTGTTGTTGCCCAGGACTCGGTATCATTTCAAATCGAGCCGTTGACACTCTCGATCGATGGAAGCCTCGCGATCATCGCAAATGATCAACGGGCCGCAACTGGTTGTGTCCGGAGTTGCGCCTCCCAAATGGGATGCTGGTCTTCGGGACGATGCAGTTCCTCCCCGAATCGCACCAATCGGGCGCTGTTGAAGATCACGAAGGTCGCCGCCAGCATGTGAAGCATCGCCCCTAGCACCGGTCGAAGAAGCCCAAAGCCAGCCAGGATTTCAAACGCCACGATAAAGCCCACGCCGAACAGGAGGTTCTGGTGGATGACATGGTAGGTCTTGCGGCTGAGGCGGACCAGGAAGGGGAGGCGCCGCAGGTCGTTGTTTAGCAGCGCAATGGAGGCGGAGTTGATGGCCACGTCGCTTCCGGCGGCGCCCATGGCGATGGACACATCCCCCGCCGCCAGCGCCGGGGCGTCGTTGACGCCGTCGCCGACGACCGCCACGCGATGGCCCTTGGACTTCAGCGCCGCCACCAGTTCCAGCTTGTCCTGCGGAAGGACCTCGGCCTGCAATTCCGTGCAACCCATCTCCCTGGCCACGCGACGTGCCACCGACAAGCGGTCTCCGGTGACCATGACCAGGTCCTTGATACCAAGCCCGCGTAGTTCCTCCAACGCTTGGCGGGCCTCACGACGGGTGCGGTCCTCCAGGCCGATCCAGCCCAGAAGCCGCCCATCGCGGACGACGTAGAGCGTGCTGAGGCCTTCCGGTTCGGGGTATTTGGAGTTTTTCATCACTTCCACGTTGACGCCCTGGGAGGCGACCCAACTCGATCGGCCGACCAGCAGCGTCTTTCCGCCCACATGCGCGCGGACCCCACAGCCGGAGATTTCCTCAAAATCAGTCGGTTCGCTCATTACCAAGTGGGCCTCCTGCGCCTTGGCCACCACCGAGCGGGCTACGGGATGCTTGGACAGGCCCTCGGCGGAGGCCGCGGTGGAAAGCAAGTCCGCCGGGTCAATTCCATCGGCGGGGCCTAGTTGCGTCAAGGAAAGCTCACCGGTTGTCAGCGTACCAGTTTTATCGAAGACAAAAGCCGTGGCGCCCTTAGCCAGTTCCAGCGTGGAGATGTCCTTGACGAGTATGCCAAGCCTGGCGGCACAAGAAAGTGCCGCCACCATCGCTGTCGGGACAGCCAGTATCAACGCACAGGGACAGGCCACCACCAGCATGGTTACGGCCCGCTCCAATCCGCCTCTGTCTCGCGTGAAGAACAGTACCGCACCAGCCAGCATGAGGATGGTTGGGGTGTACCATCCGGCGTAACGGTCGATGAGACGCATGATGGGGATTCGCGTCTTTTCGGCCTGGAGGATCAGCTTCTGCACGCGGCCGAGGGTGGTATCCTCCCCGGCGCGGGTAACTTTCAGGTCGATGGCGCCGGCGAGGTTGTTGGTGCCGGAGAAAACCTCGTCGCCGACGGTCTTGTCCACCGGTAGCGACTCGCCCGTGACGTTGGCTTGGTTGACAGACGATTGTCCGGCGACCACCTCGCCGTCGGCGGGGATGTTGTCGCCCGGGCGGACGCGAACGATGTCTCCGGGGGCCAGCGACAGCGGATCGACCAGTTCCTCGGTCCCTCCGGACGTGAGCCGGTGGGCCTTCTTGGGCGCCAGCCGCACCAGCCCCTCGATGCTTGCCCGCGCGCCAAGGGCGGTGCGAGTCTCGATGAGGTTGGCTAGCAGCAGGAAGAACGCCACCGCGCCGGCAGACTTGTAGTCCCTGGCGGCGATGGCCGCCACCACCGCCAGCGCCACCAGCTCGTCCATGTGCATGTGGCCTTCCATGAGGTGCTTTACGGCATGAATGAGGATCGGCAGACCCAGCAGGATCGCCCCGATCAGGGCCAGCGTGTCGCTGTAAAAATTGCTACCGTCTGGTGCGGTCTGGCCAGCGAAGATCCAATCGGCCAGGTAGGAACTTCCAACCAGTACCCCACCGACCAGAATGCCGACGATCAGCAGGCCGGCACGGCCGGTCTGGGCCTTGACCGAGTCCTTCAATATGTCATGAGCCATGGATACCTCCTGCCGTGGGCCTTGTCCGGCCCGTGGCGGATTCGTATAGTGACCCAACATAACATCTTACGCCACCGTTGTCGGGCGGGTTCTGTTTGAATGGGGCATTATATAGAAGGCACGAGCGGACAATGCAACCGGTAAGCAATACGTTTCAATTCGGATGACGGGGATGTTATCCTAGGTTACGGCACAAAGGAATCGTTTCGTGGGCACTTATGAGGTCAGCGTCAAGGGCGAGTTCGGCGCCACGCATTCGGTGTCGCTGCCTGACGGCAGCCATGAATCGCCACATGGACATCAGTGGCGGGTGACGGCAGTGTTTCGCTCTTCCAGGCTTGACAAGACGATGAGCGTGGTGATCGATTTCCTGGAAGCGGAGGCGTCGCTGCGGGCCGTCACCGACGATCTGGATGGGGCGAACCTCAATGCACTGCCGGTGTTCTCCGACGGAGGGGCCACGGCTGAACGCCTGGCGGAGTATGTGGCCCAACGCCTGGCCGATCGCCTGGGAGGCGACCGGAGGCTCTACCGCTTGGCCGTGACGGAGGCGCCTGGGTGCGAGGCGGCGTTTTACCCCCAGGGCGCATAAAAGTTCCGCCGGTCCGTCCGGCGGGGAGATGGCGATTATGGACAACAAGTGCGACAAGTGCGGCAAGCCCGCCCCCATCCACGTTTTCGATATTATTCAGGGCCAGAAGATCGAGAAACACTATTGCAACCAGTGTGCGGTGTCAGAGGGTGTCGCCTTCCATTACCATATGACGCTCAGTCAGATACTGGAGGAATTCGTCCTCCAGGGCGGGGAACAAACAGGCGCGTTGGATCCCGTCTGTGATGTCTGCGGGATGCGTTTCAGCGAGTTTCGCCAGCAGAGCCTGCTGGGTTGCCCCCACGATTACGACGCCTTCGCCGAGGCGATGCTGCCGTTATTGGAACGCGCCCAGGGCGGGGCCACCCAGCACGTGGGGAAAGTGCCCCACCGGGCGGGGGGAGACCAGAAGAAGCACACCGCGCTGCTTCGCCTCCGGGCGGAACTGAAGAACGCCATTGTTGCGGAGGACTACGAAAAGGCCGCCATGCTTCGCGACCAGATCAAGGAGTTGGACAACACATGACGTATCCTTTTCTGGGAGATCCCGCCCAATACGTTGGAGAATGGCTTTGCGGGACCGGCCCGATGGTAGATGTGGCCGTCTCGTCGCGGGTTCGCCTGGCGCGAAACCTGGCGGGCATCCCCTTCCTGTCCCGTTGCTCAGTGGGGCAGAAACGGGAACTGGAGACTCGCCTGCGTCGGGAGATCGCCGCCTGTCCCATAGCCGAGAAGGTTTTTTACATCGACATTTCCACCTCCGCCGAGGTAGACCGGCGGCTGCTGGTGGAGAGGCATTTGATCTCCCGCGAGCACGCCGAAGCTGAGCATCCGCGCGGGGTGGCCGTCAGCGCCGACGAAACGGTCGCCATCATGGTCAACGAGGAGGACCACCTTCGCATCCAGGTGCTGCGAAGCGGGCTGCAACTGATCGAGACGGCCCAGCGGATCCAGCAGGTGGACGACGCCCTGGAAGACCGGTTGGACTTCGTGTTCCACAGTCGTTACGGGTACCTTACGGCCTGTCCCACCAACGTGGGCACGGGTTTGCGCGTCAGTGTCATGTTGCATCTACCGGCGCTGAAGATGACCGGGGAGATCGAGAAAGCCTTCCGTGCGGCCAGGGACTTGCAACTGGCGGTTCGTGGACTCTATGGAGAGGGCACCGAGGCCACGGGTGATTTCTTCCAGGTCTCAAATCAGACCACGCTTGGCAAGAAGGAGGAGGACATCATCGAGGAGTTCCGCCAGCAGATCGTCCCGCGGTTCGTTGACTACGAGCGGCGGGCCAGGGATGGATTACTCAAACGGCAAAACACGGCGCTGGAGGACAAGATATTTCGTTCCTTGGCGTTGCTGCGTTCGACCCGGATGATCGGCTCCGATGAGACCATGTACCTGCTTTCGTTGGTTCGCCTGGGGGTGAGTATCGAGAAGATCAAGGATGTAGACCTGCGGACCGTCAACGAACTGTTTCTTCTGACCCAGCCGGCGCACCTCCAGAGGATGCTCAAGCGGGAGATGGACCCGCAGACGCGCTCGGCGGCCCGCGCGGAGTATCTCCGCCGCCGGTTGGGCGCAAGTTCCAGTTGAGGTTCGTCGCGGCAGCGGTGGGTCGATACGTCCCGGTTGCCGGTTTTCAGTGGGGGGGTGTTTGGCGAGGTTTCATGTCATTTCTCAAGTCGGCGATTTCGGTGGTTTCCCGCGTGGCCTGGCCTGCTGCGAGGGCTTGGGCGCGTGGCGGATATTTTCGACCGCCGGACCTTGCAACCATTCAGCCCCAAATTGTCGCACTGGTAGCCTGCCACTGGATCGGCGACACGTTCTGGGCCACCCAGGTGGCGCCATCGCTGGCGGAGCGGTTTCCCGCGGCGGCTATCCACGTTGTCACCAAGCCACTCTGCGCGGACCTATGGCACGGGTTGATTCCACCACATCGCGTCTGGGAGGCCCCGGAGGTTGTCAGCGACCGTCGTCGCGAGTCAGCCGGCTGGATTGCTATCGCCCGTCTGGCGCGTCGGTTGCGGCCGTTGGGTTTCGACTTAGTGATCGACCTGACCGGCAACCGGTATTCCGCATGGTTGTGCTTTCTGCTCCGCCCGCGATGGTGTCTAGGATTTGACGGTGGGGAACTGGGCTGGTTGTATTCTCACCGCCTTTGCGTTCCGCCCCGGCGGCACCTCAGTGAGCAGCCATTCCGTGTGATCGAGCCGTTGCTGTCGAACTGCCGGCGGCACTTTGCCTATTCGCTGCCCCTGCGCCCGCCGACACCGACCTGCACGCCGGATGCCGTGCAGGGTCTCCTGGGATTGATGGGCGGGCGTTATTACGTCCTGGTTCCCGGGGCGGGCTGGCCGTCCAAGCAATGGCCGGTGGAACGGTTCGCCGAGGTGGGGCGAATTATACAGGACCACGGCGGGGCGATTGTCGTGACCGGATCGGCCGGGGAGAACAGTCTATGCGAGTCGCTGGCCGGGCGATTGCCCGATGCCGTCACATTCGTGGGTAAACCGATCGGGCAGGTGGCCGCCTTGCTCGCCGGTGCCGAGGGCGTGCTGACCAACGATTCCGGTTTGGCCCACCTTGCCGCGGCGATGAACCGTCGCACCTCCGCCATCTTCACCGGCGTGACGGATCCTGACTTGTGCCGGCCTCTGGGTCAGGAAGGATCGGCGGCGGTCTTCGATGCGGAAATCTCCCCACGACGGGTGGCCGAGTACTTGCTGGGTTGACCGGCGGCGATTATCGCGGGGAACAGGCGCCCGGTGCGGTTCCACCGAGATACCCACGGGCTGTGGTGAACCATCCGCAGCCCCAGTGATGCAGTCCGTGCAGCAGCAGCGTTGCCATCGCCAGTGGGGTCATTTCAGCGTGGTTCCGCTCAATGAAGCCCACGACCGCGGCGGGATTGTTGCCTACCGCCACCAGTTCGGTGTGTTCATTGGCGTCGGGGGCGCCGGTGGCTGAGGCAAGGATCGCCTCCACGTCGCAATGTGTCGCCACGTCGAAAACAAGTTCCGGCTGGAATGTCAGCCTGTCTCGCACCATGCCCAGGCAGAAGATGCCTTGTATCGCATCGCCGGACAGGCTCGTTTCCTCGCGCAACTCCCGGAGCATGACCTCGAAGGGATTCGGGATGCTCGTCATCGGCTCGGTGAAGTCCATGATCCCGCCGATTGGGTGAATGGTATTGGGATACACGGCAACGCGGTTGCTGCGCCTGCCAAGGAGGATGAATCCGTCGCCAGTTACCATGGCCGCCGAGACGCCCAACGGATTGGTCAGAGCCTCCGGCCCGAAGCGATAGCGAAGGTCCGGGTGACGGGCGTTGGTGCCGATGAATTCCATGAACTTTGCCGGTCCCAGCGTCAGGGACATCTTGCCCTCATCGCTCGACCAGTCGATGAGGCGGCAGAGGTTTCCGTTGAACAGGTCCCTGCCGAACTTCGCAGCCGTGGCGAGTTCCTCCCTCCATGCCTGATCGATGAGCCGTTCGATCAGGTCACTGAAGGTTTGTCGCTGGGCTGACCATTGGACGATAATCTCGCCAGGACCGAAGGCACCCGTCGTGTCGATGAAGAAGGCACCGCAGTCGCGGCTGCCGTCGGTCTCCTTGCCGGGCCTGATCGAATGCATCTACGCGCCCTCCGCCAGCCAACCAGACAGTTGCCCGGCGAAATAGGTGATGATCAAGTCGGCCCCGGCGCGTTTGATGGCGGTTGTGACTTCTATCGCCGCGGCCCGTTCCTCGAGCCAACCTGCCCTGGCGGCGGCCTGGATGGAGGCGTACTCCCCGCTGACATGATAGGCGGCGATGGGCAGGTCCGTCCGTCGGCGCAGCGAGGCGATGACGTCCAGATAAGGCAGCGCGGGCTTGACCATGAGGATGTCGGCGCCCTCGTCGATGTCGGCGAGCGCCTCGCAGATATTCCCGCGGGGATTGGCGAAATCCGCCTGGTGGCTTCTACGGTCGCCCGACTGCGGGTGGCTTCCGGCGGCGTCGCGGAAGGGACCATAGAACGACGAGGCGAACTTCACCGCGTAGGACAGAATGCCCGTCTCGACCAGGCCGGCGGCATCCAGGACGTGACGTATCGTCGCAACCTGGCCGTCCATCATTGCCGAGGGCGCCACAAGGTCCGCTCCCGCCCGCGCTTGCGATAAGGCCGCCTTAGCCAGCAGCGGCAAGGTGGCGTCGTTGTCTATCTCCACCCTCTCGCCACACCGCGACAACACGCCGCAATGCCCGTGGTCGGTATATTCGCACAGGCAGACATCCGTAATAACAAGGACCTCGGGGGCCTTGGTCTTGATCAGGCGAGTCAGCGTTTGAACCGGTCCGTCGTCGTCCCAGGCGGACGACCCGGATGGATCCTTGCTGTCGGGGATACCGAACAGCAACACCGCCCGCAGGCCCGAGGAGGACCAGCCAAGAACCGTCTCCAGCGCCAAGTCGGGTGAGAATTGGAATTGTCCCGGCATGGAGGAGATTACCCCGCGCGTGCCCTGGCCGGATCGCACGAACAGCGGGGCCACCAGGTCCAATACCGATAATCGCACACCCGCCAGCATCGCGCGTAGCGTGGGATGATATCGCAGCCGTCGCAACCGCCTGTCGGGAATCTTCGCCATGCATCCGTTCCAAAAGTCCAAAAGTATGGCCCCATGCCTTCCCGGCTGGGGCTATATGATTCTATATGGCTTTGTATCCCGCTCACAGGTAAAAGATGCTCGTCGTTTCGCGGCGGCAACTAGCGGAGACGCGGAAAAACCATGAACGAATTCTTCCTGGCCTTTGTGCCCATCTTTGTCGCGGTGGACGCTATCGGTCTGCTGCCGATCTACCTCAACCTCACGGAAGGCTTGGAACCATCCGCCAGGCGAAAAATCGTGTTTCAGTCGTTCCTGACGGCCGTCCTGGTGGCGGTGGGTTTCGTTTTTCTCGCCAAGGGGGTATTCCGCCTGATGGGCATTACGATCCATGACTTCATGGTCGCAGGCGGCGTGCTGCTGTTCGCCATCTCGGCGGTGGATTTGGTCAGCGAGCGAAAGTTCACACGCCAAATCGATACCCTCGGTGCCGTCCCGTTGGGCACGCCCTTGATCGTTGGCCCGGCCGTGCTGACCACGGCGCTGATGTTGGTGGACGTTTACGGACTGGTTCCCACGTTGCTTTCCGTGGTGGTTAATGTCTTCTTAGCCTGCGTGATATTATGCGGCGCCGGCGCCATTGAAAAAGTCCTGGGCCACGCCGGGTCCAAGGCCGTCTCCAAGGTCGCCGGTCTGATCCTTGCCGCCATCGCCGTCATGATGATCCGCAAGGGACTGGTGGGGATTGTTACCGCCGTGGCAACGGGAAAGTGAGGCAGTGGCATGACCAACGTTCAGGTTCTACCAGGCAGGGGGAGGGTGGGGCTAGCAGGCTGCTACCACTAGTATTCTAACCGCACTCTTAATCCGCCGCGTCTATGAAAAATTCTGTGGCGATAAGCGATCAGAAGAACCCTTCCGGGGCCATGGCGGAGTTTTCGTCGTACCATCGTGCCGTCATGGCCAGTCCAGCAGCGAGGTTGTAGCGTGGCTTGAAACCCAGCGCGGCGATCCGCGAGATATCCGGACATCGCCGCGGTGTCCCGCCCTCGGCCGGCGGGCCGGGCTGGATAACGACCTTTCGGTGGAAATATTCGCCCACCATCTCCGCCACACGCGCGATGGACACTTCCTCGCCTGTGCCGATGTGGTAGATGCCCAGGTGCTCGCCGGAGTCCATTACCAAGGATAGGCCGTCGATGAAGTCCTCGATGAATATGAACGATCGGCTGTCCTTACCCGTGCCCTGGATGGGGAAGGCGATCGGCTGGGCTGGGTCGCTCTGTTGGGGGCAAAGCTTCTTCATCCGAAGCACGAACTGTGGTATGACGTGCTCGAAGCCCATGTCAGGACCGTAGACGTTGTGCGGGCGGAAGATCACCACGCGGCGGAAATGTTTTCGCCCGAAGTTGATGGCCAGTATCTCGCTGATGAGCTTGCCCGATGCGTAGGAATATCGTGGGTTGTGGGGGTCGGGGATCGTCAGTGGCACGGTCTCGTCGGTGGGCACGCGGGGCGGGGTCTGGTAGACCTCGGAGCTGGAGGCAAGGATCAGTTCCCCCACGCCGTGTTTCATACAGGCATCCAACACGTTGAGCATGCCGCGGACGCCCACGTCCAGCACGAGTTCCGGGTGCGAGTAGAACCACCGCGTGCCGTTGATGAACGCAAGGTGCGCCACGACATCCACGCCCGCCACGGCCCGCTCGACGGCAGAGGCGTCGCGGATATCCGCATCGATGATTTCCACCTGGCCACGCACATCCGTCAGGCGGTCGCTTCTGCCGCGATAGTTGTTGTCCAGGACGCGCACGGAATGGCCCTGCCCCACAAGCCGGCGCACCAGGGCGCTACCCAGGAAACCGGTCCCGCCCGTGACAAGATACGAATTTGCCATTACCTGTATTGCTCCTTTGACCGGGCCGATTGGTCATGTCTGTTGAGTAACCTGGCCCGGCCTGGCCAGCTTGACACCGTGTGTCAGCACGAAGGCACGGAATGGGCCAAGGAAAGGAGGCGACAGAAAAACCTTCTCCACCAGGTTGCAGGCGGGCAGCAGTAGTCTCATCAACAGAGAAGCGGCGTATCTATACTCGACCGATGTCGCCTCGCTAGAGATCCGGAAACCGGCCCAGGCGAAGATCGTGGCAACCTCTTCAGCCAGGACAGGTCGCTCGCCCGGTGTGACGCCCTTGGAACTGTATAAAGGCGAGTCATGGTCCCGATACAGCCACATGAAGGGATTGCGCCGGTTGGGGTCGAACGCGAAGAAAGAGCCGCCGTCCCGGAGCAGTCGGGCCACCTCGCCGGCTAGCGCGGAGGGGTCTGCGAAGTGGTGAATCAGGCCGCCCATGAAAACACAGTCAAAGTGCCCGTCCTCAAAAGGCAGCGCCTCGGCGTCGCCGACAAGGAATTTCACCTCCGGGTAAAGCCTGGCGCCCAAGTCGATAAGTCCGGGAGAGATATCCACGCCGGTGACGCTCATACCGTGACGGCTCAGGAGATGACTGAAGATGCCTGACCCGCAGCCCAGGTCCAGCACTCGCATTCCTGGTTCCAAACGGCATCGGTCCAGGCAGGCCTGGACAAGCCGCCGATTGGTTCTTTCGGAGAGAACGTCGTACTCGCTGACGGCTTCGGCGTGCTTGTCGAAGAACTCTCTTTCTCCGGCCTTGTTCTGTCCGCTGGCACACATTGGACGTTACGCCTCCCGGCACGGCTGCCCGCTGCCTTTGCCATCATCCCGATGGCAGCCCCAGACATCCACCAGCGGTTTGCCTCGCAGGTCCAGGTTGCGGTATTGCTTGTGGGGCGTGCAGAGGACCAGCACGTCGCTGTCGGCGATGACTCGTTCGACGGGCAGGATGTCCGGATCGGTTGTCACGTACGGGTCGGCCGTCAGGATCCGCCGAGATCGGATCGTGAGAAACTTCTTGAGCTTGTAGCTCAGCGAGGCGCGCGTATCGTCGCTTTCGCCCTTAAACGCCATGCCAAGCAGCCCCACGGTCATATTGGGCAGGTCGTATTCTTTGGCCATCTTCTCGACCAGATACAACACCAACCCCTCGTTGACCATCATGGCCGCGTGGCCAAGGCTGAACTGGTTGCGGGCGAAGGCCACCAGGGTCATGGTGTCCTTCAGCAGGCATGGGCCGGCGGCGAATCCCGCACCGGGCATGTCCTGTAGGCGAGGGTAATGTCGCTTGCATGCCTCCAGGATGCGGCTGTAGTCCACCCCCGCGGCGTCGGCGACCATGTAGAACTGGTTTGCGATGGCGAACTGCACGTAGCGGTAGACGTTGCAGAATATCTTGGCGAACTCGGCCTCGGTAGGGGAGACGTGGATGACCTCCCGCGTTATGAGCTGGAACAACTCGGTCGCCTCGCTCGCGGCCTGGTCGGTTGTACCGCTGACGATCTGGGGCAGTTTCTGCAATTCCTGGACGGCGAAGCCCTGGACGATGCGCTCGGGGCAGAAAGCCAGTTGGGCCTTTAGTCCGCGACGGTGGAGTTCTCGCTGCAACCATTCTGTGGTGCCCGGGGCGACAGTGGACCGCAGGACGATGAGGCGTGTCTGGTCCATGTGGGGCGCCGAGGCGTCGAGGAACCGCTGAAAGCCCTTGAATACCGGGTTGAAGTACTCATCCAGCGGCGTGCCGATTGTGATGATGACTTTTGGCACGCCCCGCAGCGCCGCCGGATCGCTGGAAAACGCCAGCCGGCCCTTGGCCAGGACGTCTTTGAGCAGCGGTTCAGCGCCGGCCTCCATGAAGGGCATCTTACCCGAGCGGATGGTTTCCCAGGCGGCGGCGTTGACGTCGTGGATCATCACCTTCAGGCCCTTGGAGGCGAAGACGATCGCCAGGGGCAGGCCCACGTGCCCTGCGCCTCCCACGACGCACAGATCGGCTTGAAAATCTTCCTTGGTGGCGTTCATGGCTCTATTCCACAAAAACAGAAGGACTATCGCGACGGAAGCGTAAACTGCCCGGAGCTTACGGCCAGGTAAAGGGCGCCCAGATGCAAGCCGTGCCGCAATGCCGGCGGGCGAAGCGTCTCCAGCCACCGATCGCGCGGGACGACCACCAACTCGATACCCTTTTCTCTGGGATGGTTCGCCACCGCCCGGACCCGGGGGGCGAAAAAGCACCACATTCGGTTGGCCAGCCTGGCCGAATCGGTGATCAGGCATCCCAGTTCCCGGATTTCATCGGCTATATAACCGGTTTCCTCCAACAGTTCCCTCCTGGCCGCCTCGGTGGGGGACTCATCCGTATCCAGTGTTCCGGCGGGCAGTTCCAGGCAGAAGTCTTCCACGGCAGGGCGGTATTGGCGGACCAGCAGCAGTTCATCGTTTTCCGTGACGGCCACGACGGCCAGATAGTCGCTGGCCTCGATGGCATAAAAGGGGTCGTCGTCCAGATGGCCTGAAATGGTTTTGGCCACCAGGGAGAAGTATGGGGTTTGAAAGACGTTCTTTCTGCCGGTAATACGAGGTTCCATGATTCTTTGGGATAGTCCAAGGGACTGGTGGCGTCAAGCGCCATATCGACATGCCACGGGTCGGGCGGGACTGCCGCCACCGGCTTGGACGTTTTTATGAATCCGAATGGCCGCTGTTGTTTATGTCGGCCCCCAGACGCGCCGATGGATAGACAGTCGCCTCGGTACTGAAGGGGGCGGACAATCAAGGAGCATTCGATCCATGAAAGTTTTGATTGCGGACCCGGATTGGCATTTCGCCCGAAAGGCGACTTCGTTCCTGGAATCCCACGCGCACCTGGTGGTCTGCGAGAACCGTCCTACTGCCGTGCTGGCGCAAGCGGCAGGCTGGCAGCCCGACTTGGTGATCTTGTCGGCGGAACTGGCCCAGCGGGGGCTGATCGAATCCCTGACGACGATGAGTCCGCGACCTGCGATCCTGCTGACGGAGCACATGGCTCGCTTTGATCGCGCCTGGCGGGTCTGGCAAAAGGGCGGCGACGAGTTGCTGCTCAAGCCCGTCTTCACGGTCGACGAACTACACCAGGCGATTGTCACCGCCCGCGAGAACGCGGTAACGGGCCGGCGGCGCCAGCCCGTGACCGCGGCGGCTTCGGCCTGATCCCTCCACGCTGCCATCGCATCGCCGCATGGAGACATTGACCATTGCCTAGAGTGTCACCGCGGCATTAGACTCCGCCTTCGTCGGTCATTTCGGTCGGGATACATACCCATGATGGGCGCGGTGCTGATAGTCTGCGGTGTCGCTTCGATGCTCCTGGGCGTGCTTATGCTCAGCGGATGGGTGGGCGGAAAGAGCACGTGGTTCGACTCTGCCGTCTTCGATCGCCGCGGAGGCTCCAAGACCGATCGGATGTTCCTTTACCTGTATTTCCTGGCCATGGTCATCGCACCCCTGGCTTTGGGGGGGCTGCTGATCGTCATGGGCTTGCAGGAACTGCGGTAAAGCGCACCGTGCCGCCGTTGACAGGGAAGGGTGGAATTGCTAGTGTTCACCGAGTTGGCTGTCCGGTCCGCATGGTGGGTGTAGCTCAGTTGGTTAGAGCACCTGGTTGTGGTCCAGGGGGTCATGGGTTCGAGCCCCATCATCCACCCTTGCCCGCTTCGGCGGGCTTTTTTTATTTAGCGGGGACGTCAAGCCCGATAGCACAGGGTGGCGCTCGCGAAGGCTGTGCCTTGATTATCCCCAGGAACGGAGAGTTACAAGCCTGTCGGCCAATCCGCCGGATAGTCCGTCTGGTCGGTTCCTCTACGCGGATCCCGTTGCGACGAACCGACATTAATTTTTTTATATTCTGCGAGATTATTTTCCCGCCAACGTCACTCATACTATACCCCGCCACCGGCCCGTTGCCGGAAAAGGGGGGTACCAACAGGAGAGCCACATGAAATCACGCAAAGAAGTCTTGGTCGGACTAGTACCGTTGTGTCTTGCGGTAACATCTTTAGTCGCCGCAGGGGAGCCTGCCTCCCAAACCCAGCCGATGGCGGACTTGTCGCTGCCGCCCTCCGGTCCGCTGACGATCATGGCCTGGGGAGCGCCCAGTGGCGCTGATGCAACGGTGGATCGCTTCAAGGAGTTTGCCGAAGCCGGTTTCACCAATGGGCTGACCTCGTTCGCTTCGGTCCCCCAGGCGCGGGCAATGCTGGATGCCGCACAGGCGGCTGGGGTGAAGCTTCTGCCGGCGGAGGGTGGCATATCCTTTGAAGAAATCGCCGCCGCACTGAAGGACCATCCGGCCTTGGGCGGATATTTCGTCAGTGATGAACCATCGGTAGTAGCTTTCCCCAAACTGGCTGAGACGATCCGCCGGATCCGCCAGGTGGACGCCGATCCCAACCGGATCTGCTGGATCAATTTGTTTCCCAGTTGCACTCCCGAACAGATGGGGGTGGAGAACTACGCAGAGTACGTCTATAGGTTTCTCCGCGAAGTCCCTGTGGAGGTGTTGTCCTATGATTGTTATCCGGTCAAGCAGGCTGGTGTTGAGTCCAGTTGGTACGGCGGGAGCCTGGACACCGTCGCCGGCGCCGCCCGCGTGTTCCACAAGCCTTTGTGGGTCTTCATCGCCTCCGTGGGTTGGGGCAAGACACCGGACCCCAATGATGGGAGTTGCATGCCCGTCCCGACTTTGGGTGGCTTGCGAGTTCAGGTGTACACAAACTTAGCCTATGGGGCGACAGGCATCGAGTACTTCATGTATTGGACGTGGAAGTCTCCCCCGCCCGATTACCTCAAGGCCGGGCCTATCGACACCGAAGGCCGGCGGACGCCTACCTACGACATGACTCGGCAAATCAACAGGCAGATACAAGCACAGGCAGGGGTATTCGTTGGTTCAAAGGTGGAAGCGATTCGATACATCGGTGGATCGGCCCCGTTTGGCGTCAGAAGTTACAGCCCCGAAGCCCCCATCAAACACCTCGATGTCGGCAACAAAAAGGCCGTCGTCTCCCTGCTGTCAAAGGGAGACCGCCGTTTCCTGGTGATCGTCAACCAGGACCCCTACGGTTTTTCGCCCTTGTCCCTGGCGTGGGACCCCAAGACCCTGATGGGCCGGGTCGCCAAGGACGGTTCGGTGAAGCTGCTTGGCGGGGCCTCTCTGGAGACCCAACTCGATCCAGGCGACGCCTGCATCCTCACCTGGAAAGCCAAGACAAAGTAAGGACGATAGTTTCCGTCGCGACGATACCACGGCGGTCGTTGTGTCGGCCTTTACTCAGCGGTACGCGGCGGTATTATGATTTACATTGCGGAATCCCGGTTTTCGTTGCACGATGAGAAGACGCCGCTTTGAGGAGTACCCGATGGCAGCCAGACGAAGTCGCGACAAGGCAGCTTCCTCCAAGTCCGCAGCAATCGCCAGGAAATCCGCCTGGCCCGCCTGGCCGATTCACGGAGCAGTGGAGCGGAAAGCCCTGCTGGAGGTCCTGGAGTCCGGCAAGTGGTGGAACGGGAGCAAATGCAGGGAGTTCGAGGAGAAGTTCGCCACCTTCCAGGGCGCCAAGTACGGCGTGGTGGCCAATAGCGGGTCGATGGCGCTGTTGGCGGCGCTGCTGGGCATGGGCATCCAGGCCGGCGACGAGGTGATCCTGCCTCCATACACCTTCATGGCCTCAGCGTCGGCGGTTGTCATGGCCAACGCCATCCCAGTCTTCGCCGATATCCTGCCTGACACGCTGTGCATCGACCCCGACGACGTGGAGCGCAAGATCACCCCGCGCACCAAGATCATCATGCCCGTCCATCTGGCCGGGTACGTAGCGGACATGGACCGCCTGTCTGCCATCGCCAAGAAATATAAACTGATGATCCTGGAGGACGCCTGCCACTCCTGGGGCAGCCGCTGGAAGCGAAAGGGCACCGGCGCCCTGGGCGACTGCGGGGCCTTCAGCTTCCAGTTCTCCAAGAACATCACCAGCGCCGAGGGAGGCATCGTCCTGACCGACGACGAGAAACTCGCCGACGCCATCCGCGCCCGCACCAACTGCGGACGCACCAAGAACTCGGCCTGGTACCAGCACGACGTTCTGGGGACCAACTGGCGGCTGACAGAGTTCCAGGCGGCCCTGCTGCTGGCGCAATTGCCGCGTCTGGAGAAGCAAACCCTCACGCGCCAGTCCAACGCGAAAATTCTAGACAAGGGGCTGTCTAAAATTCCCGGCATCGTCATGCTCAAGGGCGACAAGCGCATGACCCGCCGCGGCTACCACCTTTACTGCTTCCGCATCGACGAGGCCAAGTTGGGTATGAACCGCCAACTGTTCCTCCAGTTGCTGCGGGCCGAAGGCGTGCCCGCCAGTGAGGGTTACGCCCTGCCGCTGTATCAGTACGGTTTCTTCAAGAGCAGCCGCGGCATGACGCCCTCGCTGGCGCCATTCGTCGCTCAACACGTGGACTACAGCCGCGTGAGCTGCCCGGTCTGTGAGCAGGTCTGCCGGGATACGGTCTGGCTGGGCCAATCGATCCTGCTGGCCGCCCCAGCGCGTATGAGGCAGATCGTCGAAGCCGTAGTGAAGGTCTCCAAGCCGACGCAATGGCGGGAAACACAGGGCATGGGAAACAGGGTCAAGGGGTAGGTATCAGCGAGGCGCCGGCTTTGGCCGAAGCGGGACCCCCGCTGGACTGGGAAGCGGTATGTCCTTTTTTGGAGAAATAATATGAAGGGGCTTGGCAACATCATCCGATTTCGCAAGGCTTGTTCCTCCGGCCTGTCGATGGTTTTACTGGCGGAGGCGGTCTTATTTATGGTTGGCGGTTTCTCCTGGGCCGCCGTGCCTGCCGCTCATTTTCCAGCCAAGATATGGGAGAAGAAACCACCTGGCGAGGTTGGTATGGACCCGGAGAAACTCCATGCCTTTATATCGAGACTGACCACGCTTGCCAAGGACCCCGCAGATGGCCCCACCGAAGAGGGTGAAAGCTGTGGCTGCGTGATCAAGGATGGTTTCATGGTGGCAAGTTGGGGCAAACCGTCCCAAAAGACCAACTGGCGATCCGCGTCTAAACCGATGCTGAGTACGATGCTGTTTTTCGCCATCCAGGAAGGCCGGCTCAAGAGCGTGGATGACCGAGTGGGCGACTGGAGCTGGACAATGTTTGGCAAGGACCGGTCCATAACCTTTGCCCACCTGGCCAACATGGTCAGCGGGTATACGCTGAAGGAGCCGCCAGGTGCGGGCTGGGCGTATAACGACTTCGCCATCCAGTTGTATGCCTTGACGCTGGACCGCGTCTTTGGCGGAAAGGGGCTGAATGCCCCATCCGGCCGGCTGCTGAAGGACTTGCGGCTTGAGGATGGAGACGTATTCGCCAAGAGCATGAAGGTGGAGACATCTGCTCGGGATTTTGCCCGTATCGGTTGGATGTGGATGCATCATGGCGAATGGAACGGCCGACAAATACTGAGGCGGGATTTCTTCGAACGGTACATGAAGCCCCAGGTACCGGCGAGTTTACCCCGAGCCGCCAAGCGAGATCCGTTGGATTACCTCGGGATCGGCAGCTATGGCGGGGACAATAACCAGTGGGAACCCGGGCCTGGGTTATACGGATTCAACTGGTGGTTCAATGCCCCCATGCCCGCCACTGGCGGCCTGTACTGGCCCACCGCTCCTCCGGACACGTTTGCGGCCATCGGCTACGGCGGCCATTACATGGTCATGATCCCCAGTCGTAACCTTTTGGTGGCAGCATGTGGTTATTGGGGCTCGGAAGGATCAGGCGATCCCAATTCCAGGTTCAGTACCAATCTCAAACTTATCTTGGAGGCGGTAAAATCGTAGCCGCCAACTCGGGAACCGTTGTTGGCTCGCTACGCTCGCCTCCTCGACC
>PMBX01000024.1 GCA_003153915.1 Phycisphaerales bacterium | reverse complement strand
AGGATGGGACCGCGGCTGGACGGGGCCAGTTTTCGCACCGCCAGGTATTCCAGGATGCGCCGCTTGACCTTCTCCAGGTCGTAGTGGTCGGCGTCGAGGATGTTTTTGGCGCGGTTGACGTCGATTATGTCCTTGGTGGAGACGCTCCAGGGCAGTTCGCACATCCAGTCCAGGTAGGTGCGGATAACGCCGTATTCCGGGGAGACGGTGGGGATGCTTTCCATGCGGGACAGTTCCCGCATGGCCTCCTTGCGGACCGGATCGGGCATTCCGACGGCCTCGATTTTCTGGCGGACCAGTGCCACCTCCACGGACTTCTCGTCCAACTGCCCAAGTTCTTTCTGGATGGCCTTGAGCTGCTCCTGGAGAAAATACTCCCGCTGGGTGCGGTCGATGTTGGCCTTGACCTGGCTTTGTATCTTGTTGGAAAGCTCCAGAACCTCCAACTGGTGTTGGAGGTCGAGGATCACCTGGCGCAGCCGCTTGCCGACGTCCAGTTCCTCCAGGAGCTTCTGCTTGGCGGAGGTTTCCAGTTGGAGATTAAAGGCCAGGAAATCCGCCAGGGTGCCCGGGGCGTCGATGCTGTCCAGAACCATCGCCGCCTCTTCGGGGATGTTGGGCGAAAGGTGGACGATCCGCCGCGCGATATTGCGGGCGTTCATCATCAGCGCCTCGGTCTCCATCGAGACCTTGGCTTCGTCGGCCAGAACGGTGATTCGCGCGCGAAGGAAGGGTTCCTGTGCGACGTATTCCTCTATCCGCACGCGGGTCAGCCCCTGGACGATGATCTGGCTGCCTTCCTCCGTGCGCAACAGCTTGAGGATGATCGTCGCGGTTGCGATGTTGTAAAGGTCCTGCGGCGCCGGGTCGTTGACCTCCGGATGTTTCTGGCAGACGGTGACGATGACCTTTTCAGCGGGGAGGACCGAATCGATAAGTTTGCGGGACTTCTCCCGCCCGACGTTGAGGGGGAAAACCGTTCCGGGAAACATCACGATGTTCCGCACGGGAAGGACAGCCGCCTCGGCGGGGACGGCGATACGCTCGGGGGAGTCCGAAGCGCCCTCGCCCTTGGCGCCACCGGGGGTGATGGCGATTTCGCCACCTTTGTCGCCGACGATCTTGTGACGGGGAGCCTCTTGCCTGGGAAGCTCTGGCGCCATGGGGGATTACCTTTTGGGTAAACGAATCCGCAGATAACCGTTTCCGTACACGGCCTCCAGATGTACGGCCGCCTCTACGTCCACGTCGTCGGGAAGCTCCAGTTTCCGGCAGAAAGGTCCGTGGTCGATCTCCATCAGGTGCATCCGCGTCGAAGGGGCGTCGTCGGGCGTCTCGGGCATCGGACGCTGCCCCGAGAGCACCAGAACCCCTTCCTCCACCCGCAGGTCGATGTTTTTGGGGTCCATTCCGGCAAGGTCCACGATCAGATGGTAATGGTCGGCGCCCTCGTAGAGGTTGACCGATGGCGCCCATGCCTCCCCGGAACGGTATTTGTGGACGGCGCCGCCCAGCACGTGGTTGACCCACCTGCTCATGTTGCGGGCCATCGAGGTGAAATCAGCTTCTCCCATCGTATACACCGTGGACGACATGGTTGTTACCCCTTCCGCATCCATCATGTCAAGTCTCGCAAAGGCCGTGGAAAAAGAAAGGACCGGCCGAGGCGCCGTTACGCCTCGAACCAGTCCTAATTGTAGCAGCCTGGGACCTTGAGGGCTATTGACTTATTTTGGCGGGTTTGGCGGGCCTCAGGAAAACGAACCGCTTGACCCCGTTGGGGTCCTGGACGCGCAGGCGGATTCCCTTGGCCGCTTCGTCGGAGGCGGTAGCCTCCTTGAACTGCTCAACCGTGGCGATTTCCTGATCCTTGACGTGCGTGATAATCATTCCGGGCCGGATTTCCTGCTCCTCGGCGTCGCTGCCGGTTTCCACCTCGACGATCAGCACGCCCTTGACCGCGTCCTTGTAGCCGTTTTCCTTGGCCAGGGCCTCCGTCAGCGTGGCCACCTTCAGGCCGAACTTCTCGGCGGTGACTTCCGCGGCCGGTCCGCCTTCCTCTTCGCTCGTGGCCATGTCCTTGGGCTGCGAGCCGATCTTGATGTCCAGCGACTGCTTCTTTTTGTCGCGATAGATTTCCAAGGCAACAACCTTGCCCACCTCCAGGTCCGCCACGGTGTTCCGCAGTTCGTTGGAGTTGGCCACCGCCGTTCCGCCGACCGAAACGATGAAGTCCCCTTCCTTCAGGCCAGCCTGGGCGGCGGGACTGTCGGGCCGGACCCGCTCCACCAGCGCGCCTTGCCGCGTGGGCAGGCCGAAACTGTCCGCCAGGCCCTCATCCTCGATGTCGCGAATCTCCACGCCCAGGAAACCGCGGGTCACCTTGCCCTTGTCGATCAATTGCGACATCACTTTCCCGGCCATGTTGGAGGGGATCGCGAATCCGATACCCTCGTTGCCCCCGCTGTAACTGGCGATGGAGTTGTTGATTCCGATCACCTCGCCGCTCATGTTCACCAGCGGTCCGCCACTGTTGCCGCGGTTGATGGACGCGTCGGTCTGGATGAAACTCTGGTACATCTGCCTGGAACCGACCTGGTTCCTGCCCTTTGCGGAGATGATCCCTGCCGTCACCGTCTGTGCCAGACCGCGCGGCGCGCCTATGGCCAATACCCAGTCGCCCACCTCGGCCTTGTCGCTATCGCCCAGGGGGGCCTGGACCAGGCGGTCCGGTTTGATCTTGACGATCGCCAGGTCGGTCTGCATGTCGCTGCGCACCCACTCGGCGTCGAACTTCCGTCCGTCGTGCAGGACGACCTCGACCTCATCGGCCTCTCCGACGACGTGGTAGTTGGTCAGTACATAACCTTTCTCGGCATCGACGATGACTCCGCTGCCAAGCCCGAATTGCCGCTGACGGGGTTGTTGCGGCGAGGGGCGCCTGCTGCGAAGGCCAGGGTTGCGTCCTTCGTCCTGGTCGGGGAACTGGAAGCGGAAAGGCGTGTCGTCGCCGAAGAACCGCCGCATGAAATCGTCCATGTCCGGTTCCCTGACGAACTTGGTCACCCTGACCTCCACCACGGCGGGACCAACCGCCTTGGCCACCGTGCGGAACAGCGCCGAGAGGTCGTCGTGCTTCCGCAGTTCGGCCAGCGCGCTTCGCGCGGCGGCGGGGTCGGTCTCCGACGTGGCGGCCCGTAAAGAACCGGCGGCCGCGAAAAATAAGCCCGCCGAAATCACCGCCATCGCTACCCACGACAACGTCCGATGTGTCTTTGCGATCATCTTGAAACCCTTTCTTCTTGGCGGATTCACTTTGGTTTTCCGGTGTTTCCTTCCATCGCGGGCAATTGGCCGCGACGGGCACCTATTCATTGCATACGGGCGGGGGAACCGGATGGTTCTTTTGTCGTCGCCGTACCGCCCGTATCCCAATCCCGATTGCCAGGATCACATAAACCGCCGCCGTTGGCAAGGACACGAGTCGCGCAAGGCGTTGAGGATTCGTTTTGGGCGATAGGGCAAGGTCCGGGACGCCTTGGCCGATTTGCCGGCTGAAATCCGCATCGTCCAGCGGCCAGCGCAGCCGCTCGATCCGTTCTTCCATTGTGGCCGTGTCGCAAGCGAGGCGGTTTGGCGAGAGGCATAGAATGTTTTCGTAGATGGCCACCGGCGGGTCGTTGGGGTCGATGGCTGGGACCTCCGCCGCCTGGCGATAGACCTGCTGCCCCGGTTCAAGGCGATTGTTAATATTAATCGGCTGCTCCCAGGCGCTCTCGGCCAACCGGACATTGCGCACCTCTATTGCCCGCTCGCTCATCGTGAAGATGCGAAAGGCCGCTCGCTCCGGTGCATCCGGCGGGAGGGTGAAAGTCCANNTCGTCGGCGGGGATGGGGTTATCGACGGAGGTGGGCAGAAGAACCTCCGCCCGCAGGAAGTTGGCCGCCCCGTCACGGGGGCCGCGGGCATCCAATGCGATGCGGTACGTCGCCCCGGCCCGGATCGTCACCGCTTGGCGGGCCTGCGACCACCACCACAGAAACGGCGTCTTCAACCGCAGGCTCCCCCCGGAAGACTCGGCGTTGCCCAGCTCCCAATTGTCGCGCAGCAGATTAGGACCCCCGGGCCGGGCAGGGGACTCGGCAATCCGCACCGACTCGATCAGCCGCCGTGCGTTGGGGTCGGCCGCCAGGATGTACCCGACTCCGTATCCGCTGAGCAGTCCGTTGCGGCGGATCAACCATCGCCAGTCGCGACAACGCCCGTAGGTGTCAAAGCCGAAGGCATGCGCGTGCGGCGGATAATGCCACGCTCCATAGCTTCCCAGCGTGCCGATGCCCAGGCCCTGGGCGGTCTTGGGCGAAAGCAGCTCCGCCGGCCGGTCGCGGTAGTCCCGCGTGATGCAATAGACGCGGATCGGTCGGCCTGGCGGGGCGTTGGCGTGCAACCAGGCGGCAGCGGGGGAGACTTGCGGGTCCGGCCCGCGCGCCAGATCGCCGGGGACGTCCACGAACCGCGTGATGATAAAAAGGTCCGCCAGCAACAGGGCGATCAACAGTGGCGCTGCTTTGACAGGCCGGCGGAGCCACAGGCCAACCACCCACAGAGTCGCCACCGTCGCCGCCAGGGGAACCCACAGGGCGGGATTGTCCGCCCGCAGCGAGGCCAGGGCATCCTTGGCCCCGCCGGCGAAGGGTAGCGGGATCATGCCCCGCCAGTGCGATACCACCCAGGCGGCCAGCGCCACCAGGATCGGTGTTGCGATCATCAATGCCGGCAGGACCAGCGTCACGCCCCGGCGGACGGCGCGCGTGAGCCTTTCCGTTGCGGCTTGCCCGGGTTGTCCTCGAATCACAGAATCGACGGTCAGCGCCGCCAGAACCGCCAAGGCCATGTCCAGGACCAGCAGCATCCGCCCCGGACAACGCACCACCCCCAACACGGGCAACATGTAGATGAGGCGATAGGTCGGCAGGTAGTAACCCAGCATCCAGACAAATGCGCCCACGCCCAGCCAAGTCCACAACCTCGCCAGGCCACGATGTGCAGGAAGGTTTCCATCCGCATCCACCCCTGGTGCGGAGGGCAATACCGTGGGCGTCTTGGTTCTTCTATTCAATTGCACGACAGCGGCGCCGGCCAGCACCAACGTGGAAAGCCCCACGTAAGAAAGCGTCTCGCTGAGGTGCCACACACCCCACCATTGTTGGGGAAAGAAGTTTGGCGTCTGCGAACCCATCAGCATGGGGAACATCGCCAGCACGGCAGAGGCCGGAAAGAAACTGTTCTCTCCCACGGTGGCGTAACCGATGTGTCCGCGCGTGCTGTGGGCAAACAGGGCGAAGGTCGCCTCGATCTGCGGTGCGGCCATTGCCCCAGCCGCCAGGCCGGCGGCGGCGACGGCCACCGCGGAGCGGATCAACGGACGGCCTCGAACCAGCAGATATACCGCCCACGCCAGCGACATGTACGTCAGGATCGCCCAATGTCCCGCGGTGATCGCCGCAAACAGCACCGCCGCCAGCGGGAATATAGCCGCGACGGGGCGGCGGCGCAGTAATTCCACGCACCACAATCCCCATGGAAACATCGCGGCTGTCTGGATCATCGGCAGGTGTACCCGGTGGGCCGCCATGAAGCCGCAGAACATGAACGCAACCGCGCCGAACGTGGCTGCCGGGCGGATCAGCCCCACCTTGCGCAGGTAGAGATAGGCCCCGCCACCGGCGAGCGAAAAGGCCAGGAAGACCGACAGGGAATAGGCAAGTTTGGCGTCCAGGGCGGCGAACAGCCAGGTCGGCGGGAACATCGTCGAGGATTGCGGATCGGCCATCAGGGGCGAACCCATGGCCTCCAGCGGGTTATCGACGGGCCAGCGGCCTTGGCGCAGGGCCTGGCCGACCATTGTCCGAAGGGGAAAGACGTAGGTGACATCGTCCTCCGCCGCCGAGACGGGATTAAACCAGATCGTGTACAGCATCACCGGCGGGGCCAGTGCGATCAACAGAACGGGAGCGATTCGGCGAAGGAACTTCAACGAGTCCTGCCCTGCGCGATAATACGCGCGTGTTTGGCGGAATCCGCCGCGGCGGTCATGCGCCTAGCGCGGCCTCTTCGCGGTTCCGCAGCATCGTGGCCAATTCCTCGGCGCCGCGGGCCGAGCAAAGCTCCTCGATGACCGCAGGCCCGTGCAACATCTGCCCCAGCCGCGCCAGGACGTGAAGGTGCGTGCGGTCGTCCTTGCAGCAGATCAGGAAGAACAACCTCGTCAGCGATCCGTCGGTTGCCCCGTAGGGGATTCCGCTGGTGGTCAGGCCAACGGTGATAAAACTGGCCGAGATGTCGTAGGGCAGCGGGTGGCGCGGATGCGGCAGGGCCACGCCCGGCGCCAGTGCCGTCGAGCATAGCTCCTCGCGGTCGCGGATTTCCCTAACCAGCAGGTCACGGTCATAGACCAGTTCCGCCCGGCACGCCAGATCGGCCAGGCCGCGAATGACGGCATCGCGCGTCTTGGCCTTCAGCGGCACGGCCAGGCCGTTGGGGGGAATCAGCGGGACGACCAGCAGGGCTTCCGCGTCGAAGCCGTGGTGGGCGCTGACGCCCTTTTCGATCTTGGCCAGGCGATCCCGGTCCATGGTGTGCATCTGGGCCTCCACCCAGTGATCGACATCGGACTTGGTGAACGCGAATTTGCCACGGACCTTCTGACAAGGGATTCGCCCGCGCGAGGCCAGCTTGACCACTTCGCGGAGGTCCATGTGCAGGTAAGCGGCAACCTGCTGCTCGCTCATTCGTTCACGAGGCATTTGTAAATCCACTCAACCGGCGGGGCGGGGCGGGCGTCGGTCCTGCCCCAATAACAGCGTGCGACGATGCTACCGCGGGCGGGCGTTACTCTCAAGCCCCGCGGGAAGACACGTCATGCGTTGCCTTCGGAATCCTCAATGCGGATCCCGCCAACTTCGCGTTTGTCCGCCTCCCACGGATCGACATGTGGCGATATCGAAGGATCTCAAGTTGGGGAGCAAACATGGCGAAACATTGACAATAGAGTTGTTTTCTATGGGAAAGCGGCTTAGGATAGAATCAGTGACTGACCAGTCAGTCACTTGGCAGGTTGTCTTCAATACACAGGGTTGGTGACGGCGTACAGATGTGGTTATGAGATGTAAGTCGCGTATATATGGCATATTAAGCATTTGCGGAGAAAGTAAGGAGCCTGGAGTTGGCTGAGACTCCCGAAATGGCCGAGCGACGTAAGGCGATACTGGCTGCTGCGGTGAGGGCATTTGACGCCTCCGGTTATGCGGCCACGACGATGGAGTCCGTCGCCGCCGAGGCCGGAATCTCCAAGGGGAGCATCTACAACTATTTCACCAGCAAGCACGATCTGTTCCAGCATGTCTTTTCCGCCACGGTCACCGTTGCCGAGGCGGATGCAGCCCCGCTGTTGGAGGGTTCCGGCTCGGCCGTTGAGAAATTGGACAAGCTGCTGGACTTCTGGTCGCAGCGGCTGGGACATCACCGGCGGATAGGCCGGCTGGTGCTGGAGTGCTGGGCCACCGCGGCAAGGGAACAACAAGGCCAGGTGGCGGAGGCATATCGCCTGGCCTACGGGCGGTGGCGGGACAGGATCGCCGCCGTGCTCGCCCAGGGCGCCGCGCGGGGGGAGTTCGCCAGGCAGTTCGACGGCCCGCTGGCTGCGTCGCTGATCCTGGCGATCCTGGACGGTATCGAGATCCAATGTATTCTCGACGTGGGGATTGACATCAGCGACGAATTCCTTGCCGGCCTGAAGCGAGGAATCTTTGCCGCCCTGGCCGCCAAGGGCGGTTCCGGCGCGTTGGACCTGGGAGGCGCGGTGACATCATGATGGAGAATCAAGAACAGGGCAACACCGGCGGACTCGAAGGCGGCGGAAAAAAACCGCGAAGGCTGCTTGTCGTGATGATCCTTGGTCCGGCGATACTTCTTGTGTTGATCTTGTCGGCGATATTGTCGATCCGGGCCATGTTCGGCGGCCACCAAGTTCGAGCGGTCGAGGTTCTCCCCGTCAACGTCCAGGTGCAGGTGGTCCAACCGATAGCGGCGCTGCCGGACACATTCGACATGGATGGGACGGTCGAACCCGATCGCGTGGTGAGGGTTTCCAGCGAGGTGGCCGGAAGGATCGAAAAGATCGACGCCGAAGAAGGCGCCCCCTGCCGCGCCGGAGACAAGCTGGTGTTCCTCAACACCGACCTGTTGCTCGCCCAGGCGCAGAGGGAACGTGCGCAGGCGGAGTTCGACAAGCGGGAATACGACCAGGTCGCCGACCTCCAGGCGCGCGGCGTGGCGACAGCCAGCGAATTGGACCGGGCGCGGACCAAGTCCGCTGCCAGCGGGGCGGTCTATGACGAGATCAAGGCGCGACTCGACCGGGCCGTCGTCGTCGCCCCGGTGGGCGGCGTGCTCAACCGTATCCCCGTGGAGGTGGGCGAATACCTTCGGGAAGGCGACCTGGTCGCCGAGATCGTTGACATGGCCAGCGCCAAGGTCGTGGTCAACGTCCCGCAGCACGACGTGCAACAACTTACCGTCGGAGGGGAGGAGACCATCCTGCTGTCGGAGGAACCTCCTCGCACGCTGACGGGAAAGATCGGGTATATCAGCGAATTGGCCGACGAGAAGACTCGCACTACTCGCGTCGAGATCGTCGTCGACAATTCCAGGAAACTCCTGCGGAGCGGCCAATTCGTCGGCGTGCGCCTTACCCGACGTGTCCTCAAAGATGTGATCCTCGTTCCGCTGGAGGCCGTGATCCCCCTGGAAAGCGGCAGGGAGGTCTATGTTGTCGAGGACGGAAAGGCCCGGAATCGGCCAGTCACCCTGGGCATCCTGCTAGGCCGCAGCGTCCAGGTGACCGGGGGGCTTGCCCCCGGCGACAAGCTCATCACGACCGGGCAACGGTACGTCGGAGCGGGCCAGCGGGTCAACATCGTGGAAAGCCAATGAAAGGCCGACGGTGATCCTGACCGATATCGCCATCCGGAACCGCACGACGGTGGGGGTTTTGACCTTCCTGATTATCGTCGGCGGAATCTTCAGCTACGCGACCTTGCCTCGCGAGGCCGCCCCGGACGTGCCCATTCCCATTCTGCTGATCTCCACCCCTTACGAGGGCGTCTCTCCCGAGGACATCGAGTCCTCCGTGACCATGAAGATCGAGAAGAAGCTCGCCGGCCTCAAGGGAGTAAAGGAAATCCGCTCCTCCAGCATCGAGGGCCTATCCTTCATTGTCATTGAATTCCTGCCCGACGTGAGGGTGGAGGACGCCCTCCAATATGTCCGCGACAAGGTGGACCAGGCCAAGGCCGACCTGCCCATCGAAGCCGAGGAACCCGCCATCGCCGAAATCAATGTCGGGGAACTTCCCATCATCTACGTCAACATCTCCGGGACTATCTCGCCGGTCCGCCTCAAGGCGATGGCCGATGAGTTGCAGGACTACATCGAGGTGGTCCCCGGCGTGCTGACGTGCGAGATTCTGGGCGCATTAGAGCGGGAGATTCGCCTGGAGATCGACCCCGACCGGGTGGCCGCCTACGGCCTGACGATACCGGAACTGATGCGATTGATTCCCTCCGAGAACGTCAACGTCTCTGCCGGGGGGCTGGAGACGAAGGGAACCAAGTTCAACATCCGCGTACCGGCGGAATTCGTCGAGCCAGAGGAGGTGGATCATCTCCTGCTGACGGTCCGCAACGGCAAGCCGATCTATCTGTCCGACGTGGCGACCGTCAGCGACACATTCAAGGACCGCCTGACGTATTCGCGCCTGGACGGGGCCGCCAGCATCACGTTGAGCATCCAAAAACGGGTGGGCGCCAACATCCTGGATATCTCCCAGGCCGTTGACCGCATTCTCGACCAAGCCCGCAAGATCGCCCCCCAGGGCGTGACGATCGAGACCACAATGGACCGCTCCGCCGACACCAAGCGCATGGTGGCCGACCTGGAAAACAACGTCATCACCGGGGCGATCCTGGTGCTGGTGGTGTTGGCGGTCTTCATGGGCCTGCGGGTCAGCACCATTGTCGCCGTCGCCTTGCCCCTGAGTATGCTGATGGGACTGGCGATTATCCAGGCGATGGGCTACACGCTGAACATGATCGTATTGTTCAGCCTCATCCTGGCCGTGGGGCGGCTGGTGGACGACGCCATCGTCATCGTGGAGAACATCTACCGCCATATGCAGTTGGGTTACGGGCCGATCGAGGCGGCCAGGAAGGGAGCCGCCGAGGTCGCCTGGCCGGTGATCACCTCCACGCTGACGACGGTGGCGGCGTTTATCCCGTTGCTGTTCTGGCCGGGCATTATCGGCAATTTCATGAAATATCTGCCGGCAACGGTGATTATCACGCTCAGTTGCTCGCTGTTCGTGGCGCTGGTGATTAATCCCACCATCTGCGCGATGATCCCGCAAGGCAAGGTTCCGCAACGGAAGGCGACGCACTGGTTCTTTGAGCGTTATCGGGCGTTTTTAAGGGGGGCGATGACCCATCGTTTCACCACATTGATGCTGGCGGTGCTGGTCCTGGTCGCTTCGATACTGCTGTACGTGTTGCGCGCCCCGGGCGTGGAATTTTTCCCGCAGACCGATCCGCAACGCGCCATCGTTGACTTGCGGTTGCCCCAGGGAACCAGCATCCAGGAGTCGGACCGCCTGGCCCGGCTTGTCGAGGGGCGGATCGAGCGACATCGGCCTTATATGAAACACGTCGTGACCAATGTCGGCATGGCCGGCCAGAGCAGTCTGTTGTCCATGGGCACGGGCGGGCCTCACCTGGCCAACGTGACGATTTTGTTCCCCGAATACGAAGTCCGAACACATCCATCGGAAGACATCATCGCCGAGATCCGCCGGGAATTGTCCGACATCGCCGGGGCGGAAGTGACCGTGGACAAGGAGAAGACGGGTCCGCCAACCGGAGAAGCCGTCACGGTGCGGATTATCGGGCCGGACTTCAAGACCTTGCAGGACCTCTGCCAGCGCGCCAAGAAGTTGATGGCCGACGTGCCAGGCATGGTCAACATGCGCAGCGACCTGGAAGCCACGCGGCCGGAACTGGCCTTCAAAGTGGACCGCTCCCGCGCGATGCTCCTGGGCGTCAACACCGCCGTGGTGGGCAATTTCCTAAAGACGGCAGTGTTTGGAAACAAGGTGGGCACGTATCGCCAGTTCAACGACGAGTACGACATCACCGTCCGCCTGCCGGTGACGCAGCGGACCAACATCGAGGACATTCTGCGGCTTCGCGTGCCCAACGACGCCGGTTCGGCCATTCCGCTAAGTTCGCTTGGGGAATTCTCCTACAAGGGCGGTTTCGGAACGATCAACCGAGTCAACCAGCGGCGGGTGGTGACCGTCACCGCCGGCGCCGAGGGCCGGCTCGGCTCGGACGTGCTCCGGGACGTTCAGACTCGCCTGGCCGGGCTGGAACTGCCCACCGGCGGATACGAAATCCGCTACGCCGGGGAGAAGGAAGAGCAGGACAAGGCCGCGGTTTTCCTGGGCAGGGCCTTCGTGATCGGCTGCCTGATGATCGTGTTGATCCTCGTGGCGCAGTTCAACACGCTGCTGGTCCCGGCGATCATCATGACCACGGTGGCGCTGTCGCTGGTGGGGGTGCTGGCGGGCCTGATCGCCTTTAACATGCCCTTCAGCGTGATAATGACGGGCATCGCCATCATCTGCCTGGCGGGGGTGGTGGTGACCAACGCCATCGTGCTGCTGGATTACACGCGGCTGTTACAGGCCCGCGGGATGGACCTCATCGCCGCCTCCGTGGAGGCCGGGGCCACCCGCCTGCGTCCGGTGCTCCTTACGGCAGGCACGACGATCATGGGCCTGATCCCGATGGCCTTTGGCGTCAGTTTCGACTTCCACACCTTCACACTGGCCACCCGCAGCGAGTCCAGCGAGTTGTGGCGCAACATGGCCGTCGCCGTCATCTTCGGGCTGACTTCCGCGACGGTGCTGACGCTGGTTGTCGTGCCGACGCTCTATGTGTCGCTATACCGCATCATTGCACGATGGGGGTTTGGCGGATTGAAGCAGCCTGTATCCGAGGATGCGGCGGCGCCTGGTCAAACGCCTTCCGCTTGAACCTTTCGGCGCCGGCGGGGAGAATTCGCTCGTGACGAAGTTGTATTTCATCCTGGGTTGCACTGCCGTCGGAAAGGGCGCCATCGCCCGTGAGATCGCCCGGCGAGTCGGCGGACAGATCGTCAGCGTCGATTCGATGAAGGTTTACCGCAGGATGGACATCGGCACGGCCAAGCCATCGGCGGAGGATCGCGCCGCCGTCGCTTATCACTGCATCGACGTGGTGGAACCAAGCGATAGCTTCTCCGTTGCCCAGTATGTCGCCCTCGCCGACCATGCCGTCGCGAGCATCGCCCAAGCCGGTGCGATCCCCCTGGCGGTGGGAGGAACCAGCCTGTACATCAAGGCCCTGTCGGAGGGCCTCTTTGAGGGGCCTGGCGGCGACCCTGCCGTTCGCGCCGCCCTCAAGGCCCGCGCGGCGGCGGAGGGATGGGCCGCGCTGCACCACGAATTGTCAATCGTGGACGCTGAAGCTGCGCGGCGGATCCATCCCAACGACCAGCGGCGGATCATCCG
>PMBX01000240.1:9049-12259 GCA_003153915.1 Phycisphaerales bacterium | reverse complement strand
TGGACCATCGGCCGGCTGAAACTGGAGAAGTGGGTCGAACCGTGGGTGTACAAGACCCAGGTTGGCGAAGTGGCCGAAGACGAAAAGTACACTTGGGCCGGACGGTTTCTTCTTGGCCTGGAGGCAGTCGGGGATATCGTGGGCCGGGTGTGGCTGTTCGTGATTGCGGGCATCGCCGTGGGCGCGGGCATCCACGGATATGTGCCGGAGAATTTCCTGGCCTCGATCATGGGCAAGGAGGCCTGGTGGGCCGTGCCGGTGGCCGTACTTCTGGGCGTCCCCATGTACTCTAATGCCGCCGGGATCATCCCGATAGTACAAGCCCTGCTGGGCAAAGGCGCGGCGCTGGGNNATGTCGGTGATCGGCCTGTCGCTGCCGGAGGCGATAATCCTCCGCAAGGTGTTGACGTTGAAGTTGATTTTGGCTTTTTTCGGCGTGGTGGCGACGGGTATTCTTATCGTCGGCTACGTCTTCAACTGGATCATGTGAGTCGCAACAAACCTCGGAACGTGTATTGCCTGGTCGAAAGGAGCTTTCAAAGTGGCGCCATTACGAGTCGGAATCATCGGTGCGGGCGGGATGGGCGGAAGGCACGCCAAGGGAGTCAAGGACGCCCCCGGGCGGCTGAAACTGGTCGCCGCATGCGATGTGGCCGAGGAGAAACTCCGTGAGTTTGGCCGGAATTGGGATGTGGCCGCGCTGTCCAAGGATTGGCGCGAGGTCGTCGCCTCCAAGGATGTCGATGCGGTCTGCGTCCTGCTTCCCCACGACCTGCACGAGGAGGTATGCGTCGCGGCGGCTCGGGCGGGAAAACACATCCTGGTGGAAAAGCCCATCGCCCGCACGCTGGAAGAAGCCGACCGGATCATCCAGGCCGCCCAATCGGCGGGCGTGACGCTGATGGTCGCGCACAACCAGCGATATTATCCCTCCAACCGGACCATCCGAAGGCTCCTGGACGAGGGCGCGGTCGGGCAACTGTTCTGTGCCCGGATCGACCACCATCAGAGCTTCTTTCCCCCGCCGGAGCGCGCCTGGTGGCGGTCGCGCGCCGCCGTGGGCGGAGGATGCGTCATCGGGTCCGGCATTCACCGCCTGGACCTGCTGCGGTGGTACCTGGGGGAGGTTAGCGAGGTTTTTGCCTTCCAGATCGACGACCCGCGTCGCCTGGAGGCGGAGGTGGCCTGCGTGGCGACGCTGCGGTTTGCCGGCGGGGCGATTGGGGAATTCTTCTGCAACTGGGGCAGCACGCGCTCCCCGGCTACCACGCACGAGGGCATGTCCCTGTTCGGGCGGGAGGGCTGCCTGTACTTTGACGGCGCTATCCATTTGTCCAGCCTCCCCGGGTCGGCTCATGGGCGGGACCTGTCCGTGGTGCCTGAGGACCCGCCTGGCGAGTCCATGTGGGAGCACTTTGCCGACTGCGTGGAAAAGCGGCTTACCCCCCTGACCAGCGGCCCCGATGGGCGGAAGACATTGGAGTTGGTACTGGCCATCTACCGCTCGGCGGAGACGGGAAAACCCGTCCGCCTGCCATTGGCCTGAAGTCGCCGCTATCGCAGCGCCGCGCGGAGAGCGCCGAGGTCGCGGAGGATGATTTTCGGCTCGCCGCCGGGTGGGGCTGGATTGCGGCTATGCACCTGGCCGGGGCGGAGGAATTGGATGCTCCGCCAGCCTAATGCGTTGGGGGCGACGAAATCCTTTGCCGGGTTGTCGGCGACATAGGCCATCGCCGAACCGGGCAGGTCGAATCGCTGGCTAAGGGCCTCGAAACCCTGCGTGGAGGGCTTCCAGGCGGAGCGGCCCAGGGTTTCGCTAAAGAGCACCTCGTCGAAGAACCGCCGCAGCTTCAGGGCCTCCAGCTTCATCTCCTGGGCGGGCAGAAAACCGTCGGACAACAGCCCCAGGCGGTGGTCCTCGCGCAGAAGGGCGAGGAAATCGGGGATTCCGCCATACGGTTGGATGGCCGGGCGATGGGTGCGGTAGATATCCACCAATTCGGCGATGTCAGCGGTGGAGAGGTTGAGGCCGAAGTGGGTGCCGGCGGCGTCGAAGACCTTGGCCGACCGCCCGGCAAGAAAGTTGTCCCACAGGTATGCCTCCATCGCCGCCGCGTCCCTGTCTGCTCCGGCAAGGCGGCGCGCCACGGCGGCGAAACCGCTACGGACGTAATCCCGCTCGGGGTACAGGGTGTCGTCGAGGTCGAAGACGACGGCATGGATGGTTGAAGATGTCTTCATGCTCCCGTTGCCGGAATGCACCGCGGCGTTGGTGGTCTGGTCTCAGTGGAATTGCGGTGCGGAGTAGCCCGTCTCGAAGTTTTCATCGACCTGGAGGAAGACCTCGTGGTCGTATCGCAGCATCAGGAGGCGGTCGATGAAGCTTCCCACCTGGGCGGTGATGGGGCGGCCCAGGACTTCCTGGAGCAGGTACAGCGGCAGGTCTGCCCCGGCGGCGATGGACAGCGGTGTGCCCCCGCCGAAACGCGGGTTGATTTCGAAGAACCGCGGTGGGGAACTTCCGCTGCGGCGGCATTGGCAGCAGAACACGCCCCAAATCCCCTCCAGCTCTTCTCCCACCCGGACCCCCGCGGAGATCAGTTGCTCGTCCTTGACGGTGATGCCCTTTTCCACCTCTCCGCTACGGACCAACAATCGCTGTCGGGGCACGACGGAGACGATCTGCCCCGCACGGGTACGGTAGACGTCGAGGGTGTACTCCTGGCCCGGGACGTACTCCTGGACAATCAGCAGGTCGCCGAAGATCGCTATGTGCGCCCGAAGTTCCTTATCGTTGCGGATGATGGCCGCCCCGATTCCGGCAGAACCCGAGATGGGCTTGACGAAGCAGGGGTAGAAAGGCTCTTGCATGAAAACCCCCAACGGAACGGTGCGGATGGTGGCCAGCCCCGCGCGTCCGATGACATCGTTGGTCAGGGCCTTGTCGCGGCAGAGGTTGACGGCGGACTCGTTGCCCACCATCACGGTGCAACCGAGCTGTTGGAACTCCTCGCGATGGCGCGCCAGGCTGCGGAGGTCCAGGTCCGTCAGCGGTACCAGCAGGCCCACCTGGTGCTGGCGGACGATGTCCTGGAGGGCGGGGATGTATTCCACGCGGCGGGCGGGGGGCACCTTGGCGCCAACGTCGGCCAACTGGAAGGCCGGGGAGGCGGGGGTGATGTCCGCGGCGAGGATCTTACCGGTGACGTT
>PMBX01000240.1:0-9019 GCA_003153915.1 Phycisphaerales bacterium | reverse complement strand
CCGCGATGTTCCACGTAGTACACGTCCATCTCCAGCTTCTGTTCGTATTCCATCGCCCCACGGCCATAGGCCTGGGCATACCCGGTCAGGCCGGGCCTGACTTCCAGCCTGCGGCGCTGGCGGTGGTTCCACCCTGCCGCCTGCCGCTCGTAGAGCGGGCGCGGCCCCACGAGGCTCATCTGTCCGGCAAGTATGTTCAGCAACTGGGGCAGTTCGTCCAGGCTGGTCTCCCGGAGGAACCGTCCCAAGGGCGTCAGACGATCGTCACCGGCGGAATGCGGTGATGCGCCATATGGATCGACATCGGCACGCATAGTGCGGAACTTCAACATAGTAAAAGGGTTGCCGCGCCAGCCCGCCCGGCGATGGCGGAAGATCGCCGCCCCGGGGGAGGTCATTCGCACTGCCAGGGCAATCAACAGCATGGGGATGCCCCCGACGATCAAGGCTGCCGCACTTACCACGATGTCAAAAAGTCTTTTCAGCATTGACCGGATTGCCCGCGCCACTGGCCCGGCTGCGGGGACGTATGGACGAAACGATAGTCTATCCAAAAAGATCCGCCGGGGCGTTTTTGGACTACCGGAAGATTGTAACCTCTCGATGGCCCCCGTCAGCACAGGTTTTCCTTGTACCAGCCGATGGCCTTGGTCAGTCCTTCCTCGAAGAATACCTTCGGGACGTAGCCGATGAGTTTTTCGGCCAATCGGATGTCCGCCTGTGAATGCTTCACGTCGCCGCTGCGGGCAGGTTGATAGACGGCCTGGACGTTGGTGCCCAGCAGGCGGTTGAGCAGGGCCAGTATTTCGTTGAGACTGGTTCGGCGGTTGCATGCGATGTTGATCGCCTGTCCATTACAGACGGTGGAGGCGGCGGTGGCCGCCAGCCAGTTGGCTTGGCAGACATTGTCGATGTAGCAGAAGTCGCGGCTCTGTTCCCCATCCCCGAACACGACGGGCGACTGGTTAGCCAGCAATCGGCTGACAAACGCCGGGATCACGGCTGCGTAGGCCCCGGCGGGGTCCTGGTGGGGACCGAAGACGTTGAAGTACCGCAGGCAAAGCGTCTCCAGGCCGTAAACGGCGGAATAAGCCCGCAGGTAGGCCTCACAGGCGAGCTTTCCGGCGGCGTATGGACTGATGGGCATGGGGACCATGCCCTCGTGCTTGGGGGATTCGGCCTGGTCTCCATAGGCGCTGGAGGAGGCGGCGAAGACAATCCGCTTTACGCCGGCCTTGCGGCAAGCCTCCAGGACGTTGATCGTGCCGTTGACGTTGACCTCGTGGCTGGTGATGGGGTCGGCGATGCTGCGGGGGACCGAACCCAGCGCCGCCTCGTGAAAGACCGCCGCACAGCCCGCCACGGCTCGCTCGACGTTGGATGCGTCGCGGATGTCGGCCTCGATCAACTCAATGCGGCCTTGGAGGTCCCGGAGGTTTTCCCGCTTTCCGGTGGAGAAATCGTCCAACACTACGACTTGGTGGCCCTTGGACAGTACGTAGCGCACCAGGTTGCAGCCGATGAATCCCGCTCCGCCGGTAATAAGGTATTTGGCCATCGCCTTAGGCTCCCTTTGTAAGCGACCGTTTCTTTTCGTACTCGATGATCTGTTCCAGGGTTCGCTTCAGGTCATACTTTGGCTGGTAGCCGATCAGCCGCTTGATCTTGGTCAGGTCAGGCATTCGGCTGAGCATGTCGTCGAAGGGCCGGCCATAGGCCTCTTCGTAGGTCAGGTAGCGTTTGTTGGAGCTGGAGCCGGTCAGGGCAATGATCTTGTCGGCCAACTCGTTGATGGTGATAGACTCGGTGTTTCCGATGTTGGTGACCTGTCCGACGGCGTCGGGGCAGGCTATGAGCTTAATCAACGCGTCGACCACGTCGGTGACATTGGAGAAGCAGCGGCTTTGGTTTCCCGTGCCGTAGATGTCGATGGTTTTACCAGCCAGTGCGGCGCGGATGAAACGCGGCACGACCATGCCGTACTGTCCCGTCTGGCGAGGCCCCACGGTGTTGAACAGGCGGACGACGACGGCCTCCAGACCGTACTGGTCGCGATAGGCCAGGGCGAGGAACTCGTCGATCATCTTGCTGCACGCGTAGCTCCAACGGGTGAAGCGGGTGGAACCAAGCGTCGTGTCGTCGTCCTCGCTGAAGGGGATCTTGGTGTTCTTGCCGTAGACCTCGGAGGTGGAGGCGACTAGAATCTTGCGGCGGAACTTGTTAGCCAGGTCGAGAGTTATCTCCGAACCGTGGATGTTGGTCTCGATAGTGTGGACGGGACGGTCGACGATGAGCTGCACGCCCACCGCAGCCGCCAGGTGGAAGATCGTGTCGCAGCGGTCCACCAGCGCCGTCATCGTCGAACTGTTAAGGATGGTGTCCCTGACGAACTGGAAATTCCTGTGTCCCAAAAGGGCCGAGATATTTTCCATCGATCCGGTGGACAGGTCGTCCACGATGGTAATGTTGTGGCCCTGGGATAACAGCGTCTCGGCCAGGTGGGACCCGATGAACCCCGCGCCGCCTGTGATAAGTACGTTCATAAGATTAAATCCTGCCTGATCTGGAGGTTTATCGGCAACACAGCCGTGAAAGTACTCGCAGATGTTAGCTTCGGCAACGGGGAAACCCAGCTTAAGGAATTTGGGTAGGTTCCTGCTTGGACAAGCCCAGCCTTCGCGAGATTCTCTTCCAGGCGACGGTGATCAGGAAACGGGCTGCCGTCTGTTGGTCGTGGTCGATCAAACGCCGCTTGGCGGGCCAAAGGGCCAGGAACAGCAGTTGCGACGCGGCCATGTAGATCATCCGTCCGTCCATGGAACCCAGACTAACGGTGTGGCGGGTCAGCCAGGCGAAGGCCCCGCCGCCCGCGAAGCTGCCCAAGGCGCCGCCCGCGGCGGCGGCGAAGCTGATCAGGGCGAAACCATCGGCCTGGAATTGCACCGGAATGGCATCCAGCATGACGGGTGTGCGCCCCATCAGGAATCCGCCCTGGAAGAAGCCCCACAGCATATAGAAGCCCACGCCCCAGACGGCCATTCCCGCCAAGCCTGTGGGCATCAGCAGCCAACCCAATCCCAGCAGGCTCATCCCCACCAGGGTGATGCTGATGGCGTGCCTTCCACCGTAGTAGTCCACCGTCTTGGCCCACATGTTGACGCCCGCGACGTTTCCGATGGCGGCGATGGCGTCCATCCAGACGATCCATCCGTTGGGAAGACCGTGGTCGCGAAGCATCAGGACCATGAACGGACCGAACAGGGCGGACGTGAAGGAGAACTGAGCTATCAACAGCAGGTACGATCGAACTGATTGGACCCGCGAGGCGAGGCGCAGACGGGTCAACAATGGCGTCTGGCCGGAGGCGATCTGCCTTTCAGGCACGCTCCGCAGCAGCAACGAAGCCGTCAGGGCCGTGGCAAGCCCCACGGCAAAGGGCAGCAGGAAGCTCCTGGGAGTGGAACTGCGTCCAAGATAAACGCCCACCAGCATGGGGACCACCAGTTCCACTGCTCGCAGGCGGGTGCGCATCCGGGCGAAGAACAAGCCCTTGGGTTCCCCGGCGGTAAGGTCCTGTAGCAACGGCCACCAGGCTGTATTGGCCCCGGACCCAATAAAACTCAAGGCCGTATAGGCGAAGATTCCCGCCATGATGGCCGCTGTACCGTACCACCCTCCGGCTGCCAAAATCACCAGGAACAGTAGCGGAACGCCCATCATCGCCGTACCGGCGCCCAGTAGGCGTATCTTACCGGTGCGGCCGATGATTCGAAGACCGGCCAATTGCGCCAGGGGAGCCAGGCGCGTCAACGACGACAGCATCGCGATGTGGAAGGGCGTGGCCCCCATGGCCAAAATGAAAAGCTGGCCGATGGTACCCTGGGCGCAGTTGCCGAAGATGGTAAGGATTACGGCGGAGCGAATGAAGGCCGACTGTCCACGCCGCCGTTGCTCCACCGGCAGCGCGTCAATGTTGTCCATAGCGTCTTGCGACATCGAGACTGTCTTTGCCAATCCGCCGGGGGTCTTCCCGGCGGATGCCTAAAAAAATCAGTCTAGTGGCAACAGCGGCGTAATACAACCATTGCCATGTTGCGACGCGCCTCTCAATGATGCACGTCCTTGTAAGAACCTCCTCGACCTTGCCGGAGTTGTCCGCCGGCTGACCCGTCAGGAAGGCAATATGCGGAGGCCTATCACTGGGCGGTGGCTGAGGCCGTGGCCGCGGTTGCGGCGATGCGGCGGTCCTTGCGGCGGTTGTCGATAACCAATCCGCCGGTGGCCAGCAGGGTCAGCAGTTGCACCACCGAGCCGATAGCGGCAGGAGCCGTGAATCCGCCGGAAGCGACGGCCGTACCGATGCCGCCGGCTATCTCGATGAGTTTAAGCCGCAGAGCCTCCTGGGCATCCAGGTCGGCATTGGCCGCCACGATGTTCTGGTTTGCGGCGGTCACGTCGGCGTTGTACTCGGCCTCCATCGTCTTGATGGCCGAGGCCCGCTTGTCCATTTGTCCCTGGAGCGTGGTGATCTCGCGATCAAGTTGCGAGGGGGTGACCTGGCGGGTTGGGTCCAGGATGCTGCCGGTCTTGACGTCGCATCCTACCAGCCACGCTGAGGCGATGACGCCCAGCACCAATGCGGCGACCAGGCCGCGGTTGTAGTCCAGCCACTTCAACATACTGTGCAGAATGTCCATTGCGATCTCCTTGTTAGAGGTTGTACCGCCCACGAGGCGGTGGGTTAGTCAATGGTGGTTCATTTCGCGGGCAAGGTCCTTGAGGGCCTCGGCGACTTGGCGTTGCGTTTCGGCGAAGCGGGTTACGGCAGAGGTGTTTTGTTCCACCACCTCCATCATCCCCTTGAGCCGTTCCTCGTCGCGGCCGATTCGATCGTGGGCCTCGGTCAACTGTTGCTCTCGCCGCTGGTTGATCCTTCGCTCGCACAGCCACATCGCGCCCATCAGGCCGGCGGCGCCGAAGTTGGTCAGATCGGTCATGAAGCCGACAAAAGTCACGCGTCGCTCCCATTCAATTCGGCGGGCTTTCCAGGTCGAATTCCACCGTCAGCGAGGCGGCGGTGATCGTTATGGTCTCATCCCCCGTGTCGCTACGACGCAGCAGGAAGTTTTGCTCGCTTCCGTCGACCATCGCCTGAAGCGCGGCGGTCAGATTCGATCCGCTGATGGTCCCAGGCGTGTTGGCGGTCAGTGAAACCGAGCCGATGCTGGTGACATCCCCATTCCCAGTTCCGCCTGGCGATGCCCAGGAGTGATTTCCGACGGGTGCGTACTGGTTCCACGACGGCGGGTCGTTGATAAAGTCAATTGTCCGCAGGCAGTGGTAGAGCTGAACGGTGCAGTCGGTGTCTACTGTGATGCTCACCGAGCTACTGGATCGCACCGTGACGTTGGCCAAACCGACGGCCTGGCTTTCTTTCTGACCAGCCAGCACCGCGAAACCGACGTTACGAAATTCCTCAGCATCCGAGTGGTAGATTTGGCTGGTCGGCCAGGAGGCGTCTGGCAACTCGGAATAGATACCGCTACAAAAATAGATCGGTATTTCCCATCGGCCGCGCGTCATCCACTCCAACGCTTGGCGAAACTCGTTGTGATGCACGGCGCGGATGGAGCTGACACCGGCGATCAACGTCGGGTCGGTCCAGTCGGTTCCGCCGTTGAGTTCATCGAACAGGCTGATCTGCCCGCTGCCTGGGCTGGCGGCGACGATGATCTTGTTCTCGTCGGAGCCGGTCAGCGGCCAAAGCCAGTACATCGCCGACGGACTGGAGGGATTGCCCATCATGCCGCCGGTTTGGGGATTGAGTATTTTGATAATAAGGCTTCGGCGGAAACTGTCGAATGGCGGGGAGATGGCCTCGGCCATCGGTGAACGGTTGATGTTTTGCCCGGCCCCGAAGGCTGATGAAAAGTCCTGGGTAGTTAGATACACAAGTTTGCGGCGGCGGTTGACGGCGGAGGCGATTTCGTCGAAGTCGGACGGCATGATCCAGTCTTCACCTGCTATCACCCTTCCGTCGGTTCCATTCGTCCAGGTTGGGTCGTAGGTCATGGTCGTCAACTCAAGTATTTGGCGTAGGCCGGGTGGTCGAAAACGTAGCGGGGCGTGGTCGCCTGATACATTGTCTGGACCAGGACGATGGTATTGACCGGCACGGCCGCCCCCGGGCCTAGGGTTAATTCGGCAAGGTTGTAGGCCGTAACTGCGGTGGCGCCGGATTTATCGGCAAATGTTCCCGCGCCGGTGGCGGCCTGCTCGATGACCGTGTAGGCCGCCGAGGCGAGCGATGCGGACACCCGCGCGGCGAAAACGGACCCGCCGCCTGTTTCCTCCGCCGGGCGGAGAAAGACCACCCATCGGCCTTCCACGTCGATGGCGACGGCGTCGGTCCCGCCGGGCACCGCGCCCGGTGCGTCGGAAGGTTCGGCCAGGTTGGTGACGGTAAGCGTGGACTGCTCGGCGTACTGCGTGGCGCCGCCGGTGGCGAATTCCACCGGCCTGGCTGTGTAACGATTGCCCGATGTCAGTGAGATAATCCGCACCAGGCGCACGCCCGTCGTGTCGCCGATCTGGGCCAGCTTGTAGAGAGAATCGTGGAATGGGATCGTGTTATTCATGGTCAACCGCTGATGAGGAGTCGGGTGCATGGATCGTCGCCGAAGTCGTGCCGGATGGAGCGGATCCAAGGCCATCGTCCGTCCCGGCTGGGTAGTTCCACCGCCCGGCCTTCGATTCGCTCGACGATGTCGCCGGGTTGGAAGGAGGTATCGACCCAGCCGAGCGTCAACTCGGCCTCGAGGTTTTCCAACGATGCCTCTGCCGCGCGGGCGGCGGAGGCCTGGAGGAGCCACATATCATCGCGCTGGGCCGGGGCGCCAAGGTCGCTGTGATCATAAAAGACGCTGCTCGGATGCACCGCGCTCCACTTGGCGCGTGAGGAGAGGTCCACGACGATCGGCGGCCAATCCGGCGATTCATTGGTCTGGAAGGTCAGACGCGCATCAGCCAGCAGCGAGGCGGTGATCCGTAGTTGCACGGTTCGCTCGACGGCGGCCTGGAAATACTCCCCGCCCAAGGCGTCGCCGCCAAGGTACACGGCGGCCTCATCCTGCGACACCCACAGCGGTCCGCGCCACCGGCGCCATGGACTGCCCGTATTGCAGCGGTACTCCACCACAATGCCCAGGCTGGCGCCCGTGGTGTGAGTGGACAGGCATGGCAGGAACTTTCGCGGGGCCTTGAGGACGAAGTCCCCGGTGCCGATGGAGGAAAAATCGTAGGCCGGAAGGTTCCAGGGGCTTCGGCCATACCAGTCATGCTCATTGAGCACCCACTTGCGGAACACGTCGGATAGCTTCGGCCAGTCGCTCGACTCGCTACGTACGAAGTCACGCCATCGCGATGTTTCCAGGGATTTATCCCATCCGCCGACGGCAAGAAAGGTGGATTCGTAGCGCTTGTGGCCCCCCAGCGCCAGGACCGGCCGATTCGTCGGTTGGGGACGAATGGAGATCGTTCCTCGCCACAAGTTGGTCTTAGTCGTGGACAATGCCTGACCGGATGGTTGAAGGCTCACTGTCCGCCGGCGCCCGCCGTTACCGGGTCGATAAAATACCAGCCCCTTGCCCGACCGCGCGGCGCGAATAGCCAATCCGCCCCGGCCGGCGACGCGAATCAGGGCCTCAGCCACCGTCAGGCCGGTGATGTCCAGGACACCCAGGTCGATGTCACCCGCCAGGGAGGCAAGCTCCTGCCTGTCCGGGCATTCGACATCCGCCGGAACCTCCGTGGCCAGGAGATACCCCATCGCATCGGCGACGGTCCAGGGCCGTGCCGAGGCGTATGTGTCGAAGACCCGCGTCTCCCGCCCGGCGATCCACACGGTGTCCGCGCCGGCGGCGCCATCGACGTTGAACCGGACAGTCGCTTGGGTGACTTCAACCACGCTTACCCCGCTACGTTGCAGGCGTGTGGTGATGACACCGGAGAGGTCTCCAGCCAGTTGGTGTTGGGCCTCGACGACCAGCCGCTCGCCGGTTTCGCCAACCTCCAGGCGATGGCCGGTGACCTTGCCTTGGAAGTCCTCCCCGGTGGAGTCTTCCGCTGGGCGGACCCACACTACCGAGCCGATGGGCGGGAGGCAGCCGGCCTCTTCGATACGTGGCGCAGGACCCGATGCCATCGCATGACAAGTCATTGCCACTTTTCCGAAGACAGGCGGTTCGACGATCTCCCATGACAAGACATGCAGGTCGCGGCGGCGCGCCCCGTCAACGTAGACTCTCGCCGGTCGAAACGCGCGGAACGATGACTCTTGACTGGGGGCATGGAGTAGGAGTGTTTCCATTGTTGTTTTACCCGATTGGCAGCACGATGGCCGGGCTGATTTGCCGGGCCGTAACCGTAATGGGGGCGCTGAGCGGACCGGTGCGTTGACCGCGCCTGGCCCGCACAAACAGTTGGATCGGCAGCGCCGGCGGCAGAATGGCGACTTCCAGGTCGGCGGTTGAGGCAGCGAGGTTGGCGGCCGTTGCCAACGGCGTTTCGAGGTTCATCTGGCCGGTGCCTCCATCGCTGAAGACCTCCAGCACTTCGGCGGCTGCATAACCAGGCGGGACCGGATGCGAAAACCCCAGTAGGATCGTCCCATCGCGTTGCCATCGCACCGTCAACTCACAGCAGCGGGCCAACGGTGGCAGCAGGAGTTGCTCTTGTGCATCTACCTCCACACAAGCCACGGCACTTCTGCCGGATTCCTCCAATCCTTCCTGGTTGCCGGCGCGGAGGGCATAAAAGTAGGATGTCCCTGGGGCAAGCTGCTGGCCGGCCAACAGAACCTCGGTTGTTCCCTCTGCCGTGAAGCCGACGGGGGTTTCCCAATCGATCCGGTCGACCGATCCCACGCCGCGATAGATGTTGAAACCGTCGATCATAAAACGACCTCAGACTCCAGACTTCAGACTTCAGACTTCAGGGCCTGTTGCCCAATTGTGAAGTT
>PMBX01000030.1 GCA_003153915.1 Phycisphaerales bacterium | reverse complement strand
AGCACCTGGAGCTGGCAGCCCTCGCAGCAGGTGAAGTCGTGGAAGGATATCTTGGGTTTGTCGGACATTCCTTGTTCTCCCGGCATCGCCGCCGCCCGCCGGGGCGGTGTTAGATGCCCTCTCGCAGTTTGATAACCTCGGCGTAGCTGAAGATCGGCCCTTCCTGGCAAACGTAGATATCGCGGATCTGGCAGTGGCCGCACTTGCCCAGCCCGCATTTCATCCGCCGCTCCAGGGAGCAGTAGATGGCGGTCTTTCGCATCCCCATCGCCAGCGCCTCCAGCACGGCGAACTTGAACATCACCGGCGGGCCGATGATGAAGGCCACCGTGTTGACCGGGTCGATCCTGGCCATCTTGCGGAACAACGTGGTGATGACCCCGGTGTTGCCCGTCCAGGTTTCATTTCCGCGATCGACGGTGGCCAGGAACTCGCAGTCGTTTCGCTTGGCCCAGGCGGACAGGTCGTCGGGGAACAGCAGGTCCGCCGGGGTCCGCGCCCCGTAAAGGATAATCACACGGTTGAACTTCTCCCGCTGGTCCAGCGCGGCTTGGATGAAGCTTCGACAAGGCACCAGGCCCAACCCGCCGGCGACGAACAGCAGGTCGCGCCCGGCGACGGAGTCCATGTCAAAACCGTTTCCAAAAGGCCCGCGAACCGCCAACGTGTCTCCGGTCTTGGCCGAGCTGATGGCACGGGTCACGTCGCCCACGTTGCGGACGCACATTTCCAGGTCGTGGCGATGCCCCGGTCCAGAGCAGATGGAGATCGGCGACTCGCCCACGCCGAAGACGCCCACCTCCATGAACTGCCCGGCGGAGTACTGGATTCCCGCCCCGTCGGGAAACTCGATCCGCAACCAGGTCTCCTTGTCGGTGAATTTCTTGGAATCCGCCACCCGCGCAATACGTGGCAGATAGGGAGATTCGACGGGATGGTCGATGGCGTCGGCCTTGGCTTTCATCGTGGTTCCTCGTTATCTCTTCGGTTCAGCCGAGACGATCTCGGCCGCCTCGCCGGCGATTTGCAGGAAGGCCTCCAGAATGGAGATGTTGGCCACGCAATGATAGATGCATCGTCCGCAACCGACGCAGCCGGTCCGCCCGGTGCGGTCGAAGATGTACTTGCCCTTGCGGAACATCCTGTGGCGGGTCCGCGAGGCGCGATGCTCGCGGAAGTTCTCCCCNNCCGGCCACCTCGGCGAAGACCCTCAGTTGGCAGGAATCCCAGACGCGCCGTCGCTTGCCGCTGACGGCGTCGATGTTGAGCTTGTCCTGGACGTCGAAGCAAAAACAGGTGGGACAGACATTGGTGCAGGTTCCGCAACTGAAGCACCGCCGCGCGATAGCCTCCCACAGCAACGAATCGTAGCTGGCGTTGAGCATCTCGGGCAGGTAGCGCGTGTCGTAGGGCAGCTTCTTGACGAAGTTGCCCGCCTTGATACGGTCGTAGTTCTGCTTGGACTTGTGCTCAGCCGGGCCGGCCGGGACGAACAGTCCGCTGGCCTTCATCATCGCCGCGCCATCGGCGCTGCCGACTTCCACGAAGTAGCGGTCGCCCAGGTCCGTCATAAACAGCTCGAAACCGCCCTGGGGGGGTTCCAGCGTGCCCATGTCGGCCTGGAACTGATTGTCGTTGGCCGGAGCCTGGACGTTGACGCCTACCAGCTTCGTCGCCGCGCGACGGGCCTGGTAATACGGGTCGGCCGGGGCCAGACTGAAAAACGCATCCGCCGTCGCAATGGCGTGCAAGTCGTAAGGATGCACGCCCAGCAGCACGGTCGGGCGGGACTGGATCGCCGCCTTGGCCGAGGCGGGATCGCGACCGGCGAACTCCAGCAAGTTCTCGTGGGTCTCCAGCAGGTATTTCTTGGGCGGCAGGATGCTGATGTCGTAGTCCATCCGTACCCTCCTCACGTCCTTGGGATCATGTAGAAAATCAAAGACAAACTGCGGTCCCTTGGATACCGGCGCCGCCACGCGGCTGGTGGCCATCAGGAACCGGACAAACTCATCGAATCTATTCTTCAACAACACTTGCGGAAGCATGGATCGGTCCTTTCCAGCCTCTGGGCCGTGGTTACTTCAACAACTCAGCCGCCTTGGCCTTCGATATGTACGCTGCCGCCGGACCGTCACCGCGGAGGATGATATTCGTCGCCTCTGGCGGGTCCGGCTCCTGGTGCTGTCTAACAAATCCTCGGCAGGTCCTCTCCGTAAGGACGCTGCACGACACGACGGCCGCCGACGGTCGTGACCATCTCAACCAGCGGGTGGTCGCCGAGTTCGCCGACGACGCCAATGATCGCCGCGTGGGCGGCAAGGTCATGGCGGGCCAGAACTTCCACCGCCTGCTCAGCTACTCCCGCCGCCACGACGGAAAGCAGCTTACCCTCGTTGGCCGACGAGAGCAAATCCAAGCCCAACATTTCTGCCGCCGCCCGCGCGGCGCGGTTGACGGGGATGGCGGTCTCGCGGATTTCAATGCCCCTGCCGGTCGCCTCCGCCAGGTCCGCCAACACTGCCGCAAGCCCGCCACGGGTGGGGTCACGCATGAAATGAACATCCCGCCCAAAACGGTCCAGCAGGCTGCGACTCAACGGGGCGATAGAGGCGCAGTCGCTGATAAGTTCGCTGGTGAAGCTCAACCCCCTACGCTTGCTCATCACCGCCAAGGCGTGCTCCCCCAGCGGACCCGACAAGAGGATCGCGTCGCCGGCGGCGACACGCTCGAAGCCCAGCGCCGCATTTTCGTGCAGCAATCCGATACCGGAGGTATTTATCACCAACCCGTCGCAAGCGTCGTGCTCCACAACCTTGGTGTCGCCGGTGACGATTGCCACGCCCGCTTCCCGGGCCGTGCGACCGGCTGATTCCAGCAGACGGGCCAGAAGGGCAATCTCGAAACCCTCGCGGATGACCAGGGCCAGGCTCATAGCCAGCGGTTTGGCGCCCACCACCGACAGGTCGTTGACCGTGCCCGCCACGGCCAGCTTGCCTATGTCCCCGCCGGGAAACTCCAGCGGGCGGACCACGTAACTATCGGTGGTGAAGGCGAACTTCACCCCCCCCGCCGGAACGATCGCCGCGTCGGTCAGCCGACCCGGCCGCTGCGGCCCGGCAAGGGCGGGCAGGATCACGCCCTCGATCAGTTCCGCCGTCAGTTCCCCGCCGCCACCGTGGGCCAACTGTATGTGTTCCTTGTCCATCATTGCCGATCCAGGAATCCAACCGTCCGCTATCACTGCCTCGAAAACCGTCTGGCCGGATCATACTTGTACGCCGCGGC
>PMBX01000168.1 GCA_003153915.1 Phycisphaerales bacterium | reverse complement strand
ATCACCAACTTCAAGTGCGGGCCGGATTCGTTCGTCAAGCACTTCATCCGCCACGCTTCCGGGAAACCGTACCTGAGCCTCCAGTTCGACGGCCACAGCAATGACGCGGGAATGATGACCCGCTGCGAGGCCTACCTGGACTCCAAGGGCGTCCTGCGCCCCTGGCGCAAAGAAGCTCTCGCCGCCCAGAAGGTCTGAAACAAATCCGGCAACCCCACCCAGCCCCGTTTATCCGTACGCCTGGCTGGCGGGGCTCCGTCCCGCCAGCCTGACAGGTACTTGACCGCGCGGTGGGACAAAGCCCCACCTCACTTTCACCCAAACTTGCACTGCTCTAGCCGTACCCGTAACGGCGGAGTTGTTCCTCGGTCATGCCGAAATGGTGGCCGATCTCGTGGAGGACGGTCAGGCGGATCTGGCGGCGGAGGGCGGCGTCGCGGACTTCTCCGTCGCGGCCTCGGGCGGCGGAGAGGATGCCTCGGCGGAAGATGGTGATTACATCGGGCAGCGTGCCGGAGTGCTCCACGCTTCGCCCGGTCAGCGGGATGCCCGTGTACAGGCCGCAGAGGTCCAGCTTGTGTCGCAGGCCCATCCGCAGGCAGATTTCCTTGTCGGGCAGGTCGTCGACCACCAGAGGCACTTCCTCCAGCAGGGTGCTCAGTTCCTCCGGCAGAGCTTCCAGCACTCGCTCCAACAGGCGGTCGAATCTGTCAAGTTCACCGGGCACGTTGGCATCTTGTTCCGCGCGTTGGTGCTGGTTGGGCCGGGGCGCTAATTCTTGTCGCTCTTGCCCAGCATACTCATGCGGCTGCTGCCCAATTGGGCCTCCGGAACCCCTTCGGGCCACAATGTCAGCATGACGCTCACGTCGTTGCCCTGGTCGCTGCCCTGGATGAAGGTGAAGGTCAGGCCCGCGAACCAACGCGGCAGTTGCCGGATGATCGAGAGGCTGGTGGCCTCGTTTTGGCCGTTGTGGAAAGCCATGTCATACTGCTCAAAGAAGCTGACGGAATACTTGCGGGTGAGCTTGTAGTTAAGCCCGAAGGTCGCCAGGGAAGAGTCCAGGTCTTTCAGCGCCCGCCAGCCTACGTAGTACCGCACCCGCGGATCGCGCTGGATGGAAATGCCCGCGTCGGCCTGGCCGAAGATGTCGCGGTTAGTGTCATAGATTGCATCGGCCAGGAATGACGTGGAGTCGGATATCTGCCAGCTATACTCCCCGGTGACGTTGTTTCTGGCCACGCTGTTTTCGGGGCGATACCAAAAGTTCCTGCCGTTGGCGATGAGGTTGGGGTCGCCGTTGTCGTAAAAACCGGCGGTCAGGTCGAATCGCATCCAGTCAACGGTGCGCTGGCTGCCCACCGGTCCGCGCTTGGTCTGCAATCGCTGGCGGAGGCCCAACTGCCCGCCGGCAAGGCTATAGAGATGCTGCTCGATGTCGGGGTCGAGCGGGTACAGCTCGTTGGGACTCACCCCACCGGCATCGGAAATAAACGCCGTGGCCTCCGGCGTGATGACGTGCCGCAGGCGGTTGACGTCCCACAGGCGGCTGGTGACGTTGTCGTACGTCCGCCAGATATGCGTGTCGATGCGCTGGCCGATCTGCCCGTAAGGCCGGAAGGCGTCGCCGCCGTCGGGGACGTCGCTCCAGTACGTCGCCCTGCCGGTAGCGTAGCTGACCATGTTGAACGGCCCGGCGTGAAGCGGCAGGTCGATCTCGTTGCGTGTATCGGGTCGCAACAACAGGTCGCTGTCGTCGCCGGGGTAGACGTTGGGATCGCCCTTGTCCGGCCGGTAGCGCTTGATACCTGCGCGGGTCTCGTTGTAGTACGTCAGGCGGTCGCCCCACAACGGTTCGCCGATCCAGTGGAACGCCACGTCCGGGGCCGATTCCGTCTGTGTGTCGAAGCGGTTGAGGCGGTACTGGAGCAACGCCGTAATGGCCCGGTTGTCGCGCTGCTGGCGGAGGTAGGTCAGCGTTTCCTGGGGTTTGCCCGCGGCGTACTCCGCGGGGAAGTAGGCCTCCATGAAGTTGCGGTCGCAGACGTAGCCCAGTTCGGTCTGTAGCTCCCAGTCCTGCGGCAGGATCTGCTTGTGTCGCATCAGGACTCTGCCGCGCTCCGTGGGCGCTTCGATATTGTCCTGTTGGTTGCCGAAAGTGTCTTCCCCCCGCCGGTCGAGCACGCCGTAGAACATGTCATAGCCGCTGTAATCCTTGCGGGTGTAGTCAAGTTTGGCTCCCCCCAGCCAGCCTTTCTGATAACCGTTGATCTCCAGCGTGCCCTTATAGCCTTCCGGGGCGATAAGGCCCAACATGCGGAAGAGATGCCATTGCGTCTCGACGCCCCAGCCGAAGTTGCCGTTGCGCCCGATCTGCAACCTTCGCAGCGGCGTGTGGCCCTCGGTGAAATCGGTGTCCTGGTATGGCCAGTAGAAAAACGGCACGCCCGCGATGTTGGAGGTGGTATTAAACGCGCGGGCCTCCCAGCTTGCCGGACCCAGACGCTCGCCCACGTCGTCATAAGGCGCCGTGTCCGTCAGATACACCGTGGAGGCCCCCATGTGATACGAGGGCGTGTAGAATTCGCTGCTGGATATCTTGGCGTCCTTGAACCACGCCTCCCGGGCCGACAGCAGCCTGGCCTCCTTGGCCCGGACATAGATGGGGATGTTCCGCTGTTCCTGGACGGTCCGAAAGACCGGACTGACCACCACCGCGCGGTCGGTCAGGAAGTCGTAATAAGCCGCCGGTCCGCGGAAGGTCCGCTCGCCGCGAGAGATTATCACGTCGCCTTCCAGGTAGACGCCCTCGATGTTCATCTGCCCGCCGCTGGGCCGGAAGGCCAGCGGGCCGCGGGCGTCCTTGGCCGGTTGGCTCGTCGCTCCGGCGGGACGGGTGAAGATCACGGCGGAGTCGCTACGTAGCTCAAGGAACTGCGTGCTGTCGGGGTTGCCCTGGGAAAGGTACACGTGGCCGTTGAGGACGGTCGCCTGGTTGGGCGGGGCTCCGGCGCTGATCTGCTCGCTGTGGACTCTATCGGCGGAAAAATTAATGGGTTTGACGATTTTGGGGGCCGGCTTTGTGGTGGGGGACTTGGCGGGCGTGACAATCGCCATGGGGCCGGTTGGGACAGGCTCGAAGGTTTGTCCCTGGCTGCCCTTGGACGGAACATTGCCTGTCGGGGCGGCGCCGGCGGGCTTGGGTCGCGCCTTGGCGCCGGAGGTCCCGGCCCAGGCGACAAGGTCCTTGGCGTTTGGCTCCGCCGGGCCGGCCACTGTTGCGACGGCCGCCGCGGGAGGCTTCTCTTGCGAAAGGGGCGCTTGTCGGACCTCCACGGCACGGAGATACAGGGGCAGGTTGCCCAGGTCGCGCTGCCCGACGCGGGTGGAGGAGCGTATCCGCCCGTCGGTGTGCAGAGTGACCAGCATGGTGCTGTCGGTGGTGACGGACCCGCCCTCGGCGGCGCGGGCCTCGCCTTCGATATAGACGGTGATGTCGTGCAACGGGCGGTTGCCCATCTGGCGGGTGTCGATCCACAGGACGGCGTCCCGCCCGGACAGTATCCGATGCCCGAAGGTCAGTTGGAATCCGCCCAGGACCACCGTTACGTCATGGCCGGCGTCGCGGAAACCGTAAAGCTCCTGCCCGGAGATTTGGATGTCGTCGTGGGCGTAGTCGATGGCCGCCGCTGCCGTGGAGCTTAGCAGGGCCATCGCCACCATTACCGCCAGCCACCGCGTATCGCTGCCGCGCCGATGATCCTTCATCGTCTTCTCGCAGGGCTGATCGCTCAGCCGTTGTGCATCGTTGCCTACGCGCTTGGCCCGGCCGACTTTCACGGCGGATTGCCTGGGGCTTGTCAGGCCAATCGGCCCTAAACGCCTAGAATCGGCGGAACCTGACCGGCGATTATACGTACCTCCCTCCGCGTGTAAAGGACTCTTTGGCCTTGTTGGCCAGACAGCCAAGAGTCGGGGCGGCGGCATTGGCATGGCTGCTCGCATGGGATGACAAGGGCCGCAAGTGTCTCGGATTGCAACATTTTGTCCTGGCGCCTACTATACTTCTAATGCCGGAGAGGATTATTTCCGGCGGTATTGGAACAGGAGACCCCTGCCATGATTACGGAACTTGCCAAGGGCGTGTACTGGGTCGGCGTGGTGGATTGGGGCATCAGGCACTTTCACGGTTTGGAATTGTCAACCCACCGTGGGACGACCTACAACTCCTACCTCATCGTCGATGAGAAGATCGCCCTCGTCGACACGGTCTGGACGCCGTTCCAGGACCAGTTGATCGAGAACATCCGCGAGGTCGTCGACCCGGCGAAGATCGATTACGTCATCGCCAACCACTCGGAAACGGACCACTCCGGCGCGCTGCCGGCGGTGATGCGGCTCGCGACCAAGGCGACGCTCGTCGCGTCGCGGCAGGGGGTCCAGACGATCGAGGGCCACTATCACCAGAAGTGGAACACGCGCGCCGTGCAAACGGGCGAGAAGCTCAGCCTCGGCGAGATGGAGCTCACGTTCATCGATGCGCCGCTGCTGCACTGGCCGGACAC
>PMBX01000140.1:480-5215 GCA_003153915.1 Phycisphaerales bacterium | reverse complement strand
CCATCCGCCAGCCGGTCATCGCGTAACTCTTGGAAAAACCCCGCATCAGCAGCGTGTTTTCGTAAACCGACGCCATCGAGACGAACGGCTGGTCGTAGCAGAACAGGTTGTATATCTCGTCGCTGATGACAAGCAGGTCACGTTTGGCGGCGATCTCGGCCAAGTCACGAAGATCGCGCTCGCCGTAGACCGCCCCGGTGGGGTTGGCCGGAGAGTTGACGATCAGCAGACGGGTCTTGTCGCCAATTGCATCGGCGAAGGCCTGCACATCCGGGCGGAAGTCGTCGTAGGTGTTCACGGGAACGGGACGTCCGCCGCAGAGGTTTACCAGGTGTGCGTACATCACGAAATATGGATCGGCGAAGACCACCTCGTCACCGGGATTGATCATCGTCAGCATCGCCAGCATCAGCGCGCCGCTTACGCCGGATGTGACAAGGAAAGCGCGATCGTCGGCCAGGCCGAACTCCGCGCGGCAACGTCGCTCCAGCAGGCTGCGAAGTTTGAGAATCCCCTCAGTCTGGGTATATTTGTTCTGTCCGGCACGGATGGCCTCGATGGCTGCATCCTTGATGGGGGCGGGGACGTCGAAGTCCGGCTGGCCGATCGAGAGGTTGATCGGGTCGGTCATCTTGGCCGCCAAGTCGAAGACCTTGCGGATGCCCGATGCGTCCAACAACCTCATCCTATCGGCGATGGCATGACTCTTGCGCGACATGGTGCCTCGCGTTGCCGTAAATGATCCTGACTACCGAGGAGACTCGTTCATCCACCGACAGTTTTCCCGGCCGTCAACCGCATGCGGAGTGAGCGGACCGGGAATACAGTTATCGCGACCGCACGGCGGGGACTACTTCTTCTTGTCGTCGCCCTTGGCCGGTTTGGCGGCGGGCTTGGCGCCCGCGGCGCCCTTGGTGGCGGGGGCTGCACCCTTGGCGGTTGCAGCTGCGCCCTTGGCGGGGGCAGCGCCCACGGCGGCGGGGGCGGCGGCGCCTTCAGCGGTGGTGGCGGTTTCCTCGGCGGCCTTCTTGCTCTTGGTGCCGGCCTTGGAATGTCGCACGCGGACCTTCGGCAGCCCAAGCGGGCTGTTGGCCTCCGGGTTGAACTTTCCGTCCTCCAGCAGTTTGGCGATTCGCTCCGTGCGTGTCAGGACGCTTCGCGTATGGGCCATCCCGCCGCGGGTCTTGAGAGTCCGATCCATTGTCATGAGATACACTCCGTCCGGCGCGTCCGCGCCGGGGCTGTTATTACTGTTTCCACTGGATGAACCAGGGTTTGGTCCGTCCAGCCGCTCCACGTTGCCTGAAGTCGTACCGCCCACCCTGGTTTTGGTAAGCCTTGCCGAGGGTCTCGATCACGTCAGCATACTTTGCCGCCTCGGGACTGTCGGGGGCGTCGAAACCCGTCGCCGACAGGACGATATACTGACGCGGGTTGCCCATGTACCGGTTGACGCTGACCTGCTCGCCCTTGGTCTTGCAATACTTCTCTATGTTCCTCGCCTCGGCCAGCAAATCCTCGGTCATGCCGCTCATGCCCTGTATGACCAGATAGAACTTGCCCGCCTGGCGTGGAGGTTCCGCGGCGGCAGCGGTTGCCTTCGCGCCGCTGGATTCGCCGGATGGTTGCCCTTGCGCCTGGTTGTCAGCCGCTTGCGAATCCGCTCCCGGCTTCGGGGACATGGCGCGGCCTAGCAGTAACGCCCCGGCCAGCAGCAGCACCATCGCCACGCCCACGGCGACGCAGGTGATATAGTTCAGCGACAGTCTCAGCCGCCCGCCGGAAATCGACACGGCCGGTTCGCCCCCGATCTGCGCGGTCACTACCACCGGTGGAGGCTGCAACGTTATCGTGTCACGATGCTCGACTGTAGTGGCCGAACGCCTAGCAGCCGCCACGGGCGCATCGACGGCGACAGGAGTCGCTATAGGGGCAGTGAACAGGGGCATGGAACGGTTCCTGCCCATCCACGCCGGGATGTTCAAGCCGGCCTCGGCGCGCGCTTCCCTGCTCTTGCCGATAACCTCGTAGAGAGCAACGGAATCTTTTCGCTTGGCCACGCTTGGCTCCTTGTGACGGCGCGCAGACGGCCCGGAACCGCCCATTTTTTGCAACCCGGAATCGTACCCCACTGCCAGGAGAGTGTCAAGGACCGGACGGATAAGATCATCCACCTGACAAGCTCCCCCCAACTGTTTGGAGGTTTTCAGGCCGGGGGCGGCCAATGAACAAACAAGGGCGGCCGAGTTACCGGTCGCCCTTGTTCTTCACAAACTCAAACACATCCGGCCGGGGGGGTCAGCCCATTAAGAACTGATCCCTGGGCCGGTGGAGGAGCACATCATAGCGAGTTGATGTACTCTTCCAGGTTGGTGTAGCCGTCACCGTCCAAGTCGCCATTGTTGTCGGCAACATTGGGGTTGGTACCGTTGGCGGACTCCCAGGCATCGGGCATACCGTCACCGTCGGTATCCGTCGGTGCGCTACCGGCAGCCAGTGTCGGCCAACCGCCCACGTCGTCCTGGCTGTTGATGATCGAGCCGTCGTGGTTGTTGACGTTGTTGACGATACGGGTGTCAACCGCGTCGCGGCTGGGCTTGGTCGCCCCAGCCCCGGCCAATACGTTGGTGTAGGCATTGTCGGCCGTGTCGGAGGTGATGACGGCGTTGGCGTCGATGGAGTGCGCCGAGCCCATCGCTGTGTAGGTGCCGTCGATATTGCTCCACGTAGCGGCAACACCGTCATGGGACGTGTCGCGGTCGCTGTCGATCTTGTTGCCGCTCTGCCAGATGCGGCTGGTGGTCAGTTTGGACGACAGTATCACGCTGGCGTTGCTGGTGGTATCGGGACCGGCGACCGTGTAGTTGCCGACCCAGTTCATATCCACCTTCTCGCCGGAGTAGTAGGCCGCCCAAGCGCCATAATCGCCGCTGGTGCCAGTGTTATAGATCACGTTGTAGCGGCAGTCGAACAGCAGGTTCTTGTCGTTCCTCGATGCCGCCCTGGGAGTGCGGCCATTCATGTGCGCCCAGAGGTTATGGTGCCAACTCTGCTGTCCGTTGTTGGCATCGGACATGATCAGCGAACCGTATGCGTGGCCGCTGTAGTTGAGGCCCTCAGAGATGATGCACCACTGCACCGTGACGTTGTTGGCGGTGTAGCTTGCAGATAACGTCTCGTCATTGCCCCAGGACGCCGAGCAGTGATCGATGATGATCTTGTCGGCATTGCCGATCCAGAGGGTGTCGATCGAATCGGGCGGCAGGCCGTCACCCTCGCGGAACCGAACGTGGCGGAGGATCGAGTTACTCGAGTTGGTCTTGTAGCATCCGTTGCGGAGGCAGAATCCGCCGCCCGGGGCGGTCTGGCCGGCGATGGTCATGTTGATGCGATTCGCGTCTATGCGGGTGTTCAGGTAGACCGTTCCACCGGTGCTGAAGATGACCGTGCGGTCGTTGTGGCCTCCGACGGCCTCACGGAACGAACCGGCGCCGTCGTTGTTGAGGTTGGTTACCTTGTAGACGCTGCCGCACCGCCCGCCGCTGGCGAGGCAGCCGTAACCTTCCGCCCCGGGGAAGGCCTTCAGCGGTGCCGCTGTTGGAGTGTAGATAACCACCATGCGGGTGTCTGCGTCACGCAGTTGGGTGGTCCAGTTGGCCGGAAGGTTGGTGAAGTTACCGCTGATCGTCCCGCCACCGGTGGACTGGATGATCGTGAACTCCTGGCCGTTGCTGGGCGATATGCCCAGGCCAACGGTGAGCGTGCTCCCGCTGGCGATAGTTACGTTGCCTGATACGTCCAGATAGGACGTCGTGGCGGCAACATGCACGCCCAACGTGCCGGCTGCCGCGATGGAGAGGTTACCGTTGATATCGCAGGTAGCATCCTCATCGATAAACAACGTGCCGCTGGTCACGGTGATTCCGGTGCATGTAAGTGCGCCGGGGTACACGCTGAAATAACCGTTCCCGTCATAGCCCACGTTTATCTGTCCGGCGTTGGTAGTTCCACCAGTCTGGTAGAAATAGCCGTGGCCGCCTCGGTCGCCCAGGCGAATCTCGCCGCAGGTCAACGTGCCGCTGCTGATTTTGTAATACCCATCCGTGCCGGTGTACCGGCTGGTCCCACCGTCGCCGACGAGCAGTTGGCCGGAACTGCCCAGGTTGACCGTACCGGTCTGGATCATTATGCCATCCTGGTTGCCGCTGCTGCCAAAGCCCACCTTGACGAACTGGCCGTTGGTGTGCATGTCCAACGTGCCGGTGACCGTCAGGCTCGGGGTGGTGGTTTGATAGACGTACACCCGATACATATCGGCGGTGGTGTATCCGCTGGGGATGGTGCACTTACCACCGCTGTATGTCTGCTTGATCTCTGAGCTGGCTACGGGAATCCCCGTGGGGCTCCAGTTGCCCGATGTGTTCCAGTTCCCGGAACTGACGTTCCAGGTCTTTGTGGCTGCGGTGGCGCTACCGGCGGCAAGGGCCAGCAGGCAAACCACNNTTCTTCATGGAAAGCTTCTCCTTCGTGACTTGTCTTTGCGACATGTCAACTCGGTTGCCGCACGAGGCGGCTGGTGTGGCCTTGCCAGCGGGGACACGTGCCTCGCTTTGGTTCCGCAAGACCTCTGTATGTACAACCAAGTACGGATACGACGTGGTACCTTACGACATGCCCCCGATGCAACCGCAACGTGATTGGTCTTCCAGGCGACTCCTTTCAATTCGTTGATGTC
>PMBX01000140.1:0-412 GCA_003153915.1 Phycisphaerales bacterium | reverse complement strand
GTCCACGTCTATTATATTGGCGACCGGGGCAATGGCCGCTAAACCTACCATAATGAAAACCCACACAACGCATTCGTTGGCACACTCACTTGATCCCCCCGAGACAGCCGGGCACGACAACTACGGCAAACACCCTATGCCGCGCATTATATTCGCCTGAAGTTAAATTGCAACAAAAAACAATTATTATGATAATTTATAGCTGCGCAATAATGAAGTATATTACAAGAAGGCGGCGGAGGCATCCTTTGCATACGAAATTGAAACACATTTAGCGCAGAGGTCCTGGCGGCCGTGTCGGCGGGGGGAAAACCAGGTCCCGGATATTTCAATTCATCCAGCCGTTCAATGTCAATGTAACGACCAGCCTTCGGAGGCAACTACTTCTGGAAAATGGCTTTGCTCCAATGAA
>PMBX01000220.1 GCA_003153915.1 Phycisphaerales bacterium | reverse complement strand
CCGGCGGCTTCGACGAATTCAGAGCCTGGAAGCTTGGCCACGATAAAGGCGGAGACCGCTGCTCCGCCACTGCCGGTTATTCCACGGCCGGGACGGGCGACTCGGTTGCTGAACAGCGCTATCACGAAGCCTGTGCCCGTCTCGATCGCGGATCTCAGGATCATCGAGCAGACCAACAAGGCATTGATCACCAGAGTATCGCCTGCCGTCGTGGCCGTGGAAGTGCGCAATGGAAGCGGCAGCGGCGTGATTATCTCCCCAGACGGTTTGGTGCTGACGGCGGGGCATGTGGTGACGCGGACCAATCTTGACGTACTGTTCACTTTTCCGGATGGCAAGACCGCCAAGGGCAAGACGCTTGGGCTGGATGCCCGCGGCAGTGCCGGCAGCGACACCGGGCTGATGAAGATCACTGACCCTGGCCCCTGGCCGTATGTGCCTTTGGGCGAAACCAACCGCGCGCGCATCGGTGACTGGGTGATCGCGATGGGGCATCCGGGCGGCTTCGATGCCAAGCGCTCGTTGGTGGTGCGCCTGGGGCGCATCATCCTCATGATACCTGGAATAGTTCAAACTGATTGTACGATCAGCCCCGGCGACTCGGGTGGACCTCTCTTCGATATGTACGGGCGCGTCATCGGCATTCATAGCGCGATCAGCAGCTCACCGGAAGACAACTTTCACGTGCCGATCGCCGAATTCTACGATAACTGGCCGCGCCTGGTGACCGGCAAGAGTGGGGCGGTGTTCGGCGCCACCTTGACGGACGAGGAGGACGGCTGCCGGGTGAGCGTCGTCACACCGAACAGTCCGGCCGCGCGGGCGGGCCTGAAGGTCGGTGATTATGTCTCGAGCGTCAGCTACGGCCGGCAGACCACTCGGCTCAGGATCGCCGCAACCCTTCAGCGGCTGGTGGACGAGTCCAGCCCTGGCGAGACTTTGGACCTGGACATCAAACGCGGGGATGACACTCTAACTATACACGTTCAATTGGCGGCTGCGGCGCGCAGCCGTTAGAGACCCAATGCATTCGACAGACCAGAATCAGAGATGCCTCCAGCGGCCACGCGGGAGCGATCTGAAGAGGCGGCCGCGGCGGGTCCGCCAGAGCTTCCTGGTTCTCGGTTGTGCCGCGCTCGCATTGCTGCTGCCGTGGGCGGGCCCTCCGGTGCAGGCCGGTGGTGCGCCGAATCCCAATGGCGAACGATTGGTCCTGACTCCGTCCGCACGCGTTCTGACCGTGCCCGCCCTGCCGCGGAGCCGCTTTCGCAGCGGCAAGGAGACCCTGCGCGCCTTTGCGCCTGTATCCGAAGCCACCCGCCATTCGATCGTGAAGATCTATGGCGACCGCGGGGCGGCCGCGCTCGCGACGGTTGTTGATACCAACGGCTTGGCGCTCACCAAAGCCAGCGAGATCAAACACGACACGATGAACTGCTGGCTGACCGACGGAAGGGAGGCGGACGCCGAGTTGGTGGCGGTGGACGACGAAGAGGACTTGGCTCTCATCCGGGTGCACGCTTCGGGGTTGAAACCGATTCAATGGGCCTCCGACGAACCGGCGATCGGCCAATGGGCGATCACTCCGGGAATCGAAGAACAACCTTATGCCGTCGGCATCATCAGCGCCCTCTCCCGCAAGATTCGTCCCCAACGCGCGTACATCGGCGTGCGCTTTGGCAACTCTCCGGACGCAACCGCCATTGAAGAAGTGACTGCCGGTCTCGGCGCCGATAAAGCCGGGATCAAAGCGGGTGATGTCATCATCGCGGTGAACGGTATGGCGGTGTCCAACCGCACTCAGGTCGTCGATACCTTGAGCGACTTCCGTGAAGGGCAGTCTGTCAACTTGCACGTGAAACGGGAAAAGGAAGAGTTGGATTTCCAGGTCCAGATGATGGAGCCGACCAGCGAGATGGTGCGAATGGGTTTGTATCCTTCTCAGGGAGCGGGCCGTCTGGCCGGGCCCGTCAGCGAGCGCGCCAAAGGTTTTGAGCAGGCAATCGAGCATGACACCGTCCTGCAGTTCTGGCTGTGCGGCGGGCCATTAGTCAATCTCGACGGCAAGGCGATCGGGATCAACATCGCCCGCGCGGAGCGGGTAACCACCTACGCATTACCTGCCAAACTCGTCCAGCGGGTGTTGGAGAACTTGAAGGCCAAACCCGCCAGAGCACTGCCTGCCAGCACCGCCAGTCCCAAATCAGGGCCTGGTTGAAACTTTTGTTCTCGAAGCCATGACCCTGACCCCGCAAGAATTGTCGACTCTGGTCGAACTGAAACATCGGTCACCGCATCAACTCCTGGGGATGCACCCGCTTGCCGACGGCAAAGGGGTAGTGGCGCGGGCGCTGATACCGGGAGCCGTCCGCGTTGAAATCCAGCCTGTTCACGAGAAAGACAAACCAGCAATCGTGTTGAAGCCGCTGGCCAAATCAGGCGTCTTCGAGGGGGTATCCAAAGCGGCGGATCGGGTGTACGCCTATGACTTGGTGGTCACGGATAAAGCGGGCAAGGTGCACCGCACCCGGGACCCCTATTCCTTTCTCCCGACGCTCGGGGAAAGCGACCTCTACCTTTTTGGCAAAGGCGACGAACGCCGCATTTACGAGAAGCTCGGCGCTCAACTGCGCACGATCGACGGCGTGGCGGGCGTCAGTTTCGCTGTATGGGCGCCGAATGCCGAGCGCGTGAGCGTGGTCGGCGAATTCAATAACTGGGACGGCCGCTGCCACCTCATGCGGTCGCTGGGCGTTTCCGGCGTTTGGGAGATATTCATTCCCGGTCTCGGTGAGGGCACGCTCTACAAATACGAAATCCGCAACCAACAAGGACACATCTCACTCAAGACCGATCCCTANNCCGATCCGTTCGGATTTTTCTTCGAGACCCCGCCCAAGAACGCGTCCATCGTTTGGAACACGCGCAAGTTCACCTGGACCGACCAGGCCTGGATGACGCAACGGCCCCAGCGTGACGCCTTGCGTTCCCCGATGAGCATCTATGAAGTCCACCTGGGCTCCTGGCGGAAGAAGTCGCTGGGCGAATCTCCCGGCTACCGGGAAATGGCCGCGCCGCTGGTGCAGTATGTGAAGCAGATGGGCTTCACTCACGTGGAGTTTCTGCCCGTCGCTGAACATGCCTATTACCCGTCCTGGGGCTACCAGGTCACCGGTTTCTATGCGCCCACGAGCCGTTACGGGACGCCGGAGGAGTTTCAGTTTCTGATCAATGCCCTGCACGAAGCGGGTATCGGCGTGCTCATTGATTGGGTACCCGCCCACTTCCCGCGCGATGATTGGGCGTTGGCCCGTTTCGATGGCACTGCCCTCTACGAGCACGAAGACCCGCGCCAGGGCGCCCACCAGGATTGGGGCACGCTCATCTTCAATTTCGGCCGGCACGAGGTCTGCAATTTTCTCACCGCCAACGCCCTGTTCTGGTGCGACCGCTTCCACATCGACGGCCTCCGGGTCGATGCCGTTGCCTCGATGCTTTACCTCGATTATTCGCGTCAAGAAGGCCAATGGATTCCTAACCAATACGGCGGCCGCGAAAACCTCGAAGCCATTGAGTTCCTCCGTAAATTCAATCACATCACCCATACCGAGTTCCCGGGCGTCGTGACGATTGCCGAGGAATCGACCGCCTGG
>PMBX01000101.1 GCA_003153915.1 Phycisphaerales bacterium | reverse complement strand
TCCACGACCTTCCAGGGACGGGACGTCTTTGCCCCCCTGGCCGGGCACATCCTCAATGGTCTGGATATCGCCAGGCTCGGTCCCAGACCCGATACCTACAAGACCCTCGACCTGCCCGCACCGATACAGCGAGAGGAGGGGCTATACGCTCAGGTAATACACGTGGACCGNNGGCCGGCAGGGATATCGGACCGATCCAGTCCACCTATGCAGTTGTCGATCCGGGACAACCCGTGGCCCTGATGAATTCGATGGGGCTGCTGGAGGTGGGTGTCAACCACGGCAGGGCGTGTGACGTGTTGTCCGCCGGAATCGGAACCGAGATCGTCGTGGCGGAAAGCCCTTCAACCCCCTGATAACATGGCAGCCATGCCCTCATCAATGCAGAATGATCCCGCCGCCGCAAGCCTTGTGGAGATGGACAATGCGTTCGTCTGGCATCCCTTCACGCCCATGCGACAATGGATGGAGGAAGGGGACGAGCCAGGCCGGATGATCGTCGCCGCCGAGGGCTTCGAGTTGATCGACCAGGCCGGAGGGCGATACATCGACGGATTCTCCAGCCTCTGGTGCAACCTGCACGGGCATCGCTCCCCAGTCATCGACGCAGCCATTGCCCGCCAATTGGCAAGGGTCGCGCACACGACGCTCCTGGGCCACGCCTGCCCGCCCAGCATCGAGCTGGCCCAACGCCTGGTGGCTGCGGCGCCGCGGGGGCTGGCGAAAGTTTTTTACAGCGACAGCGGTGCTTCGGCGGTGGAGGTAGCCGCCAAGATCGCCTACCAATACTTCCGCAACATCGGCCAGTCGCGGCGCAAGCGGTTCATCGCCATTCGCGGCGGCTACCACGGTGACACTCTCGGGGCGGTGAGCCTGGGCGGCATCGACACGTTCCACGATATCTTCCGCCCGCTGTTGTTCGAGACGACATTTGTCGATTCGCCCAACGCATACCACCACCCGGCTGGAGAGGCCGCCGGCAGGGTCGTGCTGGATCAAATCGCCGCGATCCTGGAGAAACAAGGCCAGGAATACTGCGCTCTGATCGTCGAACCGTTGATCCAGGCAGCCGGGGGGATGTTGACGCATCCGGCGGGTTTTCTGGCAAGTTTGCGGGAACTGACGCACCGTTATGGTCTGCTGCTGATNNAACGAGGATGTCTGCCCTGACCTGATGTGCCTGGGCAAGGGGCTGACCGGCGGCTATCTGCCGGTTGCGGCGACGCTGACGACACTACCGATTTTTGAGGCATTCTGTGGAGAGATCGCCGAGGGAAAGACCTTTTATCACGGCCATACTTACACGGGAAACGCCCTGGGCTGTGCAGCGGGCGCGGCGAGCATGGACCTGATCTTCCGCTCCGGTCTGTTGGATACGCTGGCGGGAAAGGCCGATCTGATCCGCTCTCACCTGGCGGAACTGGCCGACCATCCCCACGTCGCCGATATCCGCCAGTGCGGGATGATGGTGGGGATCGAGTTGGCCGCCGACCGAAAGGCGCGGCGAGGTTTCGACCCCGTGATGCGAGTCGGGGCTGCCGTCTGCCGCGAGGCGCGGCGGCGGGGGATCATCACGCGGCCCCTGGGCGATGTGGTGGTGCTCATGCCCGCCCCGGCGATGGACATAGAGACCCTTGGGAGGCTTTGCGACGGTGTCATCGAGACGATCCAGGAACACTTCGCGCCCCGGCCCGTTTGACTTCGACGTCTCGGGTTGGCCGGTTCTGCCGCGCCTGCGGGGCGTCTTCGTCACCGCCACCGACACAGAGGTTGGAAAGACACTTATCGCCGGCGCGATTGCGCGCCAACTTCGATCCGCCGGCAGGAGCGTGGAGGTCTTCAAACCCGTCGCCACGGGCTGCCGGAGCGATCGCCACGGGCTGGTCAGCGCCGACGCAGAGTTCCTGGCCGCCTGCGCGGACTCCAGGCGGAAACTGGCGGAGATATGCCCGCTATGCTATGCCGCCGCCGTTGCGCCCAACCTGGCCGCGCAACGAGAAGGTCGGCCCGTTGACTTGGAGGCGATATTCCGACAATACGAGGCATTGGCCGGTGCCGCCGACGCGGTGGTGGTCGAGGGGATCGGCGGGCTGCTTTGCCCCATCCGCGACGATTTCTGGGTGATCCATCTGGCCAGGATGATGGGACTTGCGGTGGTGATCGTCACCCGCGCGGAACTAGGGGCGATCAACCACACGCTGCTGACGCTCCATGCCGCGCGATGCGCCGGTCTGCACGTTGCAGGAGTGATCGTCAACCGCTACCGATTGGAGCCGCCGACGGCGGCTGCGACTACCGGCTCGACGGCCTACGCACGCGGAGACGCCGATTTGGCCATGTCCACCAACCCGCTTCAGATCGCCCAACTGGGGGCAACCAAGGTTCTGGCCATCGTGCCGGATGATCCCGCAAGCAGCGTGGAGAAACTGCTGCTGGGGCCGGATGTCCAATTTGCCGTCGGCCAGGTGGACTGGGCAGAGATCATGGGCCTGCCTCCGGCGGAATAATTCCGTTGCCCGCCGGGGCCTATTGTTCCGACCGGCGTGGTTGGTCTTGCGTCCGGGCGGTTTTGTCACCGGCGGCGGAGGCCTGCTGGACGGTCCGGGCAGACTTGAAGTAGTCGCTGATCACCTTCTCGGCGGGCTTTCCGCATGGCACGTAGGAGGTGTCCTTGTCGGGATCGACGACCTGTCCGGGAGCGCTTCGCCATTCCCAGACCAGGCAGCCGGTGACGGTGGCGTCATTGTTCCAGGTGCGGAAGAAGGCTTCAAAACAACGGGCTTGTGCCTGGGAGTCGGGCTTGTCGGTGGAGCGGTAGTAGTCCCAGGGGTATTGGGCGCAGGTGGCCTGGTTGGGCCAGCCGACCTCGGTGAACAGGATGGGGCGGTTGACCTTTTTCTGCCAATCCAGGATGTTCTTGCGGATCGGTTCCCACTTGCGCATCAGCACTTCGAGGGTGGGTTGCTCCCCGCCGCTGAGGTCGTGGTAGGTGGTCATGCCAACAATGTCCAGGTCCGACCACCAAGAGACCTGCTCATAATGGTCCCAATTGGCCGAGTAGCTCAGCCGGCCCTTGTAAGCAGCCCGGACCGAACGTATCAGGCCTCGCCAACGGTCGGCCTGGTCCTCGGTGCTAACCAGCTCCGATCCCACCAGGAAGACCTCTGCCTGTATGTTCTCGGCGATCCAGGCGTAGTGGAGGATGTAGTTTTGGTAGTCCTCCCACCAGTCCTCCCAATTAGTCGGGGCGATCTTGCCGCGCCACTCGCCCTCGCGGGGATTCTCCAGCAGCACGATGGGCATCAACACCACGCGCAGGCCCTTGGCGCGGGCATGCGCGGCCAATTCCTTTAGCCGCTCGTCGGTGGGGGTCTTTCGCAGGTCGATGAAGATGCTGGTGGAGGCACAGTTCTCCTGGTAGGCCGATACAACCAGGCAAATGGTATTGGCCCCGGTGCGAGCGATCTCGTCGATGTATTCCTCGTAGGGAACCTCGCGCCTTCCATCGTGGAGTTGCAGGCTGATGCCGCGGAACTCACCCACGGAGGAAGGCCGGGTCGTCCTTTCCTCGACGGCGTCGGTCTGGGGGCCTCCACCACGGACCAGTTGGAATCCCACTGCCGAGGCGACGGCCAGCACGAACACCATCAAGATCAACATCTTGTCCCTGCGCATCGTCGATTACCTTACATTGCCCTGGGGCCTGGCCGCGTGGAACAGTTTGCTTGACGAGGCTCTCCCAAGGGCTATAATAATGTCTTGATACATGTCTTGTCGCGTTTTTTCAACTCTTGACTCGGGAGTTTGATTATGTCAGTGGATGAAGATTTCGCCATTCCCCTGGAAGACGAACCTATTTTGGCGAGCAACGAGCCACCAAAGCCCGCCGCCAGTGTCGCCCAGGCGGTTAAACCCGCGGTTGCGGCGCCCACGGCGGTCCTGCCCCAGGTGGCGTCGGCATCGGCGGCTTCCGCCTCGGCAGCCAAGGTGATTAAGTCCTCCATGGAGGCCGCCCGCAAGGCCCAGTTCAAGCGACCCTTGAACTTCAACGGCCAGGGCGCCACGCGCTGCCGCTTGTTCCACTGCAAGGTCGCCGAATCCTCCATGGAGTACATGGAGAACCAGATCAACGACTGGCTGGATTCCGAGCAGGTGGAGGTCAAGCAGGTCGGACACGTCGTCGGGATGATGGAAGGCAAGCACAGCGAGCCGAACGTCATCGTGATGGTGTGGTACTGATACGGGCTTGCCCGCTGGAGAGATGACAGGAGTGGTGGCGGGGCGGCGTTACGTGCTCGGCGCCGGTTTAGCTGGGGAGTGGCCTCGCCGCGAGCGGGTGAAGCCCAGGGCGGCTGAAACGGCCAATACCGGTTCCACGGGGATGCGATATCGGGGCAATCCGTACGGTCCGGGCAGTATCGCCGCGACGATAACGACCACCGCCAGCAGCCAGGCCTCCGCGGGCATCGACCGGCCGAACCGGCGGACCGCGCAAAGGATCACGCCCAGGTACTGCCCAAGCAGCAGCACGCCGGTGGCCGCCACGAAAACCATAGCTGGTATGTTGTCGCCAAAATAATGCCGCCAGGCCGCCAGTGGGCCATCTTTGTGGAGCACGTCCAAGGTTCCCCGATTACCCGTGGTGACACCGCAGACTTCCAGCACGTCGGTCGATCCGGGCAGAAAGAAGCCCACGCAGCCCTTCAGATGCGTCTTGGCGTACAGCCAGGGGCGCTGGCCGATTGCCTGGAGCGCCAGTTTCAAACGGAAATTGGCCGCGGGACCAGGCGCCCTGTCGATGTTCTCGCGCAGGTCGATACGTTTGAGTTGGCTACGCGCGTCGTCCGGGTCGATCCCCTCGTCGGCGGCGATAAGGTCCGCGACGGCGAAGAAATACAAGCTGTCCCCGGCGACACTGGAGAATCCGGCATATTCGGCCACGATAGCATTGCGAACGACCCACGGGGACAGGCAGGCCGCCAGGATGGCCGCGAACAGCCCCGCGCGGGCGAACCATCGCCGGGACAACAAAACCAAGACACAGATGACGCCAAAGGCCATTCCCGCCGGCCTGACGTAACAGGCCGCGCCCATCGTCACTGCCGCGGCGACTAGCGCCCACCGCCGCCCGAGCCGAATGTGGAAAACAATCAGCAACAGCGACAGGATCAACAGAAAGGCAAACAGGCTGTCCGAGAGAATCCGCACGCTGCCGGCGACGGCCAGGGGGGAGACCGCCTGGAATGCCGCGGCGATCCACCCCGTCCGCTGATCGCCGCCGAGCATCCAGCCCAGAAGGAACGTCAGGTATACCAGTGTCACATCCAGCAGGACCTGGACCAGCGCCGCCGCATGGTGGGCATGATTGCCCAATGCGGAGGAGAAGGCCAGGAAGAAGGGATACCCCGGCGTGCGGTTGATTTCCGCCTGCCCGTCGGACTCGAATCGCCCATCCTCGATAAGCGAGGCCGAAAGATTGATGTATCCGGCGGAATCCGGCGTCTCCAGGCGATGGGGGGCCTTCCACGCAAAAGCCAACACCGCCAGGCGAGCAACCATCGCCACCAACAGGATCAGTCGCAGAATTCGGGGCCTCATGTCGGCCATCCTAAGCCCCGCGGGGGCAGGCGCACAACAGGGTTCCACTCTTGATATGGCATTATTGGCCGCGAACTCACGCGAACCGGACGAACAAAGAAAAACGGAATCTGGAACATAGAACAGCGAAGAAAGGTCGCGTGTTCGCGGCGGGGTAAACCGTCGTAACTATGCTCATGGAATCGCGATCGCCTCTGAGGCTACAATGGCACTCATGCCGGAGACTCTATCGGTCGTCGAAATATTTCACAGTATTCAGGGCGAGGGCAGCCGCACGGGCCTGCCCTGTACGCTGGTGCGCCTGGGCGGCTGCAACCTGCGATGCAACTGGTGCGACACGCCGTATGCCCAGGCCGGCGGCGAGCCGATGGGCCTGGAGGATGTCCTGGGCCGCGTCGGGGAGTTGGGCTGCCGACGTGTGGAGGTGACCGGCGGGGAGCCGCTGGCCCAGCCGATGTGCTTGGAACTGCTGCGGCGGCTCTGTGATAAAGGCTATCAGACGCTCTTGGAGACCAACGGCTCGCTGGACATCTCCACCGTCGATCCGCGGGTGGCCAGGATAGTAGACTTCAAGTGCCCCTCTAGCGGCCAGGAGGGGTACAACCTATGGTCCAATGTCGCCAGCTTGACCGGCCGGGACGAAGTGAAGTTCGTGCTAGCGGACCGGAACGATTATGATTTTGCCACCCGCGCCGTCGGTGACCACAAGCTGGCGGGGCGATGCGAGGTTATTTTCTCGCCCGTCTGGGGCGCTTTGGCGCCGGCGGAGTTGGCCCGATGGATCCTCGCCGATGGTCTGGACGCACGGCTGGGATTACAACTGCATAAGATCATCTGGCCGGACAAGCAACGCGGTGTTTAAATGGCTGTCTTGCGACGATTAGAGCGGTTTAACTTTGGATGTTTGCACCTGGCTGGCGGGGCTCTGTCCCGCCAGCCCAAAATGTGCTTGAATTCGCGGCGGGACGGAGCCCCGCCGCGCCGTCACCCAAACTTAAAATGCCCTAAAATTCGTTCCAGGTGGATATGACGACCATGAATGCCGAAGTCATCAAAACGTTTTATTTCGAGGCGGCTCACCGCCTGCCCAACGTTCCGGTAGGGCACAAGTGCGCCCGCCTTCACGGCCACAACTATCGCGTGGATGTCCATGTGGCCGGGCCGGTTGGACAACAGACCGGATGGGTGATGGATTTCGGGGAGATCAAACGGCTTGTCGAACCTGTCCTGGCTGTTCTGGACCACCAGTGTCTAAACGACCTTGCGGGCCTGGACAACCCCACCAGCGAGCGAATCGCCGAATATCTTTTTGAGAAAATTCGGGCGGGGCTGGCGGGGCTGACGGCTGTAACTGTTTGGGAATCAGACACCTCTCGATGTACCTATCGGGGCCGCTGAGAGTCCCAGAAACCAGGGGATGACCCAGTTGACGGGCGGGTTGCTCCTGGGGTATATGAGGCATCGTGCGGAACAGACGGCCCGGTGGAGTTGTCCGGGCGCGGTCGGGCCTGGCGACGGGCAGCGGGTCCAAGACCCGGTGGGACCGAAAATCCTGCATCAAGGGTCGTCATGGATCCGCATCGCCAGAAAACGTCCGTAGCGCTGCTGTCGATTTTCTCCAACGCCTGCCTGGTGCTGTTGAAGGTCGTGGTGGGATTTGCAACCGGGTCGGTTTCCGTCATCTCCGAGGCAGCTCATTCCGCCGTGGACCTCCTTGCGGCTGTTATCGCCTTTGTGGCCGTGCGCACCTCCGGCCGGCCCGCGGATGCACGGCACCAATTCGGCCACGGCAAGGTAGAGAACATCTCCGCTGCGGTGGAGGCGTTGCTGATCTTCCTGGCCGCCGGATGGATTATCCATGAGGCGGTCAAGAAGCTGCTGCATCCCCACCCGCTGGAGTCCCCCGGCTGGGGCGCGGCGGTGATGCTGTTTTCAGTCGTGGTGAACATCGTCGTATCGCATATGCTTTTCCGCGTGGGCAACCGAACTCATTCGGTCGCCCTTCAGGCCGACGCGTGGCATCTTAGGACCGACGTTTATACCTCGGCGGGTGTCATGGCCGGCTTGGGCGCTATCGCTTTGGGCCGTCGATACTTCTCCGGGACGAATATTTTTTGGGTGGACCCGCTGGCGGCTCTTGTCGTGGCGACGATGATCCTCAAGGCCGCCTACGATCTGACGGTGCAATCTCTGCGAGACCTGCTTGACGCGAGCCTGCCAGCCGAAGAGGAACAGCGGATCATGCGGATGGTCAACGAGATGCGTCCGGCCGTCTGCGGCGCCCACAAGCTCCGCACGCGCAGGAGCGGTCCGATGCGGTTCATCGAGTTGCACCTGCTGGTCCATCCGGACATGTCTGTCAAGGATTCACACTCCATTGCCGACGACGTGGTGGCTCGCATTAAGAGCGAATTCCCCGAATCCAGGGTATTCATGCATGTCGAGCCATGCGACGGAAGCTGCGGGACTATCATTGGGTCCGCCAAACCGCCAAATGGGAAGTCGGCCTCACCGGCAGAGTGACAGGCCACGGACGCCACGTTGGAAATACCGAGGTTTTCGTCCACTTCTTCCGCATAGATCGGGTCTGGGGGACTATAATGCATTGACAGGAGAACACATTTCTGGGGAGGACCCGAGATGATCGTTGATGTAAAGCTTTCTGAGGAAGACGTCGCGACCTTGCGCCTCATACTGGAGCAGGAACTTAGCAACCTCCACCCCGAGTATCGCCGGACCCACAACGTAAGCTTCAAGGATGAGGTTCGGCAGCGCATGGATACGATCAGCCGAGTGCTGCACGCCATAGAACCAGCGGGCGAAGGCTATCAGGCCGACCGGTACGTA
>PMBX01000252.1:43962-54915 GCA_003153915.1 Phycisphaerales bacterium | reverse complement strand
ACCCCGGAGGCTGTCCCGCCTGGCGGGTGGGCTACCTGGCAAGCGGCGGCCTGGATTAGGCTCGGACATAGCCCGACACTGGAGGAGGCGTAATTGTGTCTTTTAAGTCTACCCGCATGGGCATGGGTCGTCTCTTTACGTTGGCGGCGGTCGTGACGGCGACATTGGCGTGGCCGCATTCGACGGGCCTGGCATCGTTGGCGGCTTTTCCCGGCGCCGAGGGCGAGGGGATGTACGTTACCGGCGGGCGGGGTGGGGAAGTGTACCATGTGACCAATCTCAATGACACCGGGCCAGGGTCGCTGCGTTACGGGGTGACCACCGGCAGCGTGGCCCGATATGTCGTTTTCGACGTCAGCGGCACGATCGCTCTTTCCTCGGGTCTTAACGTCAGCAGGGGCAATATCACCATCGCGGGCCAGACCGCCCCGGGGGCGGGCATTTGCATCAGCGACTATGGAGTCGGAATCGGCGCGACCAATGTTATCATGCAACACCTGCGCATCCGTCCCGGCGACGCCTGCAAGGGCCCCGGCGGCATGACGGAAGACTCACTGAACATCGCCTCATCCAACGTGATCGTGGACCATTGCTCCACATCATGGGGCATCGATGAGAATCTCAGTTGCAACGCCAGCAGTCCCAAGAATATCACCGTGCAGTACTGCATCGTCGCCGAGGGCCTGGATCAGACCGGCCTCTACCACGGCGCCTGGGACATTAACTACTACCCAGGCGGCTCCGAACACCACTCCATGGGCAGCCTGATCAAGCCGATGTCAGGAAGCGGGCTGGTCACTTATCATCACAACCTCTACGCCAGCAACTACAACCGCAACCCATGCCTTGGCGATTACACCGCCGACGTAACACTCCAATGCGACTTCCGCAACAACGTCATCTACAACTGCTATAAGAACGGCTATGGAAGCGGTGAAAGCCAGAGAATCGACCTGAACTACGTGGGCAACTATGTCATTTCCGGACCGGAAACGTCCGGAAGTTGGAACAACCGAGCCTTCGACGCCAACGCCACGTGCAATTTCAACATCTACCAGTCGGGAAACAAGATCGATGGAGATAAGGACTCCTTGCGTGACGGAGTGGACACGGGCTGGGGAATGTTTAGCGGCAGCTCCGTCAAGCTAACCACGCCCGTGAGCATGAAACCTGTGACCACGCAGTCGGCCGACGATGCATACAACACGGTGCTGGCGCAGTCCGGGGCGTTCTATTGGAACCGCGACAGCGTGGACGAGCGGCTCGTCAACAACGTCCTGACGAACACGGGCAAGATCATCGACTCCCAGAACGAGGTGGGAGGCTATCCGGTCATCCCCACGGATACCCGCCCGGCCGACTGGGACACCGACAAGGACGGCATGCCGAATTGGTGGGAACTAGCCTGTGGAACGAATCCCAATGCATACGATCAAAATCTGGACGTGGATCGTGACGGACGGAATAACCTGGAGGAATACCTCTACTATGCCTCCGTTCCGGAACCGGCGACGCTGACCCTGCTAATGGCCGGCGGCGCGGCGATCTTACGCCGAAGAAAGACCGTCCGGCGGGTCGGCTCCTGACGTTCGTCAAGCTCGCCGGATGTGAACAGGATCGCCAGGCAGCCGGTAGCGCCAACCGCCCACCGATTATTCGCCTGTCACCGACTGGACGACCTCATCGGGCCAGTCCTTGCTGAGGCAACGGGCCGTGTCCGCGGCCTGCCAAAGGATGATCTCCGCGCGGTTGGGCGAACCGAGCGGATGGGCCGGTGGAACTATCAGGCATAGTTCGCCGCCAGCCCGCCAGACGGGCACGGTGTGGAGTTTCTGTTCTTTTCCGCCTTCGGCGGGCTTGGCGACGATGGTGTCCACCTTACCGGTTGCCAGTTCCACGACGGCTACCTCGCCCTTTTCGCCGGGGATGCAGACTCTGGTCCCATCGGGGCTGACGCTGAAAAAGTCCACCAGGTCCGGCACGACGGATTGGGCCTGGCGGGGCAGCAGGCGGGTCAGCGTGGCTTGGCGGGGATCGAAGACAAAGAGGTTGGCCTGGTTGGCCAGGTCGTTTTCCGTGGTGGGCAATTCCACATCGGGAGAAGCAAAGATGATCCTACCGTCCTGGAGGCATCGTACTCGGGAATTATCTCCGAAAAACCCACCGGCCAGCATCACCGCAGGGGGAATAGCCTTCAACATCGTCCCGTCGGCGGCGCAAACCTCGCGGCGCTCCACCTTGCCCAGTGGGGTATCCTTGGTACTTCCCTGCTGGGTGATGTAGACAAGAAATCGTCCATCAGGCGACCAGTCGAAAAACATGCCATACAACGGCACAACGGAGACGGGCTTGCCCGCGCCATCGGCCGGGGCGACAAAGAGTTCGGAACGGGAATTTTTGCCATCTGTTTTATATGCCGACCAGGCTACGGCCTTGCCGTGGGCAGCCACGCGGATGGACATGACAGGATACGCCGATTTTGCGATGACCTGGGCCGGTTGCGTTGCCGCGTTGGAAATCTCGCAGACACGAATGGCGGACCAGTCCCGCTTGGCCGACTCCAACTCCTTCCAGGCAGTCCCAAGCTTTTCGGCCAGGCCCTGGGAGCTACAGTCGCGCAGGTACATCTTCGCAGCGGAGATGTCCTCGCCGCCTTGGTCCTGGTAGCTCTTGAGCTTGTCCAATTCCACTTTCCCGTCTGCGAGAATCTCCGCCCGCATATCCCGGGCCAGTTTGATGATGTTGTCTTTGTCCTCCACCGACAGCAGCGGTTCGATGTCCTTCCACGCGGCGGCTTTTTCCGCCGTGGCGGCGACATAACGCTTGGAGTCGTTCATCCAGGCCACGCATTGCGGAGGGGCGACGCCCAGGTCCGCCACCTTGCCGTTGGGATCTGCCAGGTAGAGTCTGTCCTTGCCAATCACAAGGGCGTGCCGCCCATCGGGGGACCAGACGATCCGCTCCGGATAGCACCCCGCCATGGTCAAAAGCACCCATGCGCACAGGATTGTTTTGGTAAGCTTCATTGTCGTGTCTCCCCAATAAATATGTGTGGGATAGAACCTTCAGGCCCGTCAAATCGGGCCTTCCACGCCCGGCCAAAAAACGATCTATGTTCCGGCCTGTTTCAAGTTCCCGTGGATGGTTCCGCCGGCGTGGATTCCGTCGCTGCCGCCGCGGTGACAGGTTCCGTCGCCGCCGGTGCGGATTCCTCCGTCACGGCCACCGGGCGGATCGCCGTAGCGCCGCCGCGGAGTTCCTCGACCTTGGGCAGGTCCTCCAGGCCCGAAAGCCCGAAGACCTCCAGGAACCGCTTGGTCGTACCGTAGAGCATTGGCCTTCCCAGCACCTCCGCCCTGCCGGTGATCTTGATGAGTTGCTTTTCCATCAGCCCGCGGAGCACCTCGCCGCAGGCCACGCCGCGGATGGCCTCGATATCGGCCCGCAGGATCGGCTGGCGGTAAGCAACGATGGCCAGTGTCTCCAGCGACGCCTGCGAGAGGCGCGAGTCATTTTTTTGCCGGTTCAGCCGGGCCAGCACGTCGCCGAAGCGGCTTTGCGTGAGCAACTGGTATCCGCCGGCGATGGACTCGATGCGAAAGGCCGAACCGGCCTGCTCGTAACGGGCGTTGAGCGATTCGACCGCGTCCCTGACCAGCCGCGAGCCTGGGGCCTCGGCGACCTGGGCGATCTTGCCCGCCGTCAGGGGAGATTCGCTGGCGAACAAGATCGCCTCGACGGTGGCGACGAGATTGGGATCGACCGGTCCGGCGGGCTTGGAATCCTGCGCCTCATCGAGGGACGCCGTATCTGCCTGAAGTAGTTCGTCTTGTTGGCCGTCTGGCGAGCCGCTGTTCACGTCCGTTGGGGCATTGTTCGTGTCGTTGCTCATCCGCGTACGTTACTTGCCCTGGTCGCCGTTCGTCAAGCCCGCCGGAGTACCAATAGCCCGCGCCTTCCATGTTCGCGTATCCAATTCCTTGCCATCGCCTGTCATGGCATGCATGACGCAGGTGTCGCCATCGACGGTGAATACGCAATAATTCAGCACTTCGAAAAAGACCTTCAGGTACGGGTTCTGCTTTACAGAGTTTTCGGACTGCTCGTACAACGGCGCCCCGGCCCCGCCGGTGACGATGACGCTGACGCCCTCGGGCGGTTCGCTACGCTGATAGGTGTGGTCGTGGCCGGCGAGCATGGCCGCAACGCCGTACCTGGCCAGCAGGGGCAGGATAACCTCGCGGGCCTGGGCGACGGGACGTTCCGCGGGCCTTTCGCCCTTCTCGTCCAGCCGGCCATGCCGGGCGGAACTCCATGCCGGATAGTGCGTGACCAAAAAGATGAACCTGGCCCGCGAGCCGGCCAAAACACCTTCCAGCCACCGGGCGTTTTCCCCACCGGCCGACCAGTCCGCCTCGCCGTCGATGCCGATAAACTGCACGCCCGCGACGGTCCGCTGCCAGTTGGGAGAATCCTCCCGCCCGCCGGGAGAGGGAAAAAGCTTGTAGTACAGGGGAGCCTCGTTTTCGTGGTTGCCGATGACCGGCAGGAAAGGAACCGTGGCTAAAAGTTCCGCCGCCGGCGCGAAGAATTGTTCCCGCCACAACCAATCGCAGCGTCCACTGGAAACCAGGTCACCGGTGTGGACGACCAGGTCGGGCCGGGCCTGCGCCGCCGCGTTGGCGACTTTGGACCATCTATCCGGGTTGCTCCGATTGTCGCCCAAGGCCACAAAACATAACTTCCCATCGGCGATGCGCCCGCTGACGGTCCAGGACCCAAGTTTCACCGAACCGGCGTCATCGGATGTTCGGGCCTCCAGTTGGTAAACCCGCGGCCTGATCCCCTCGATGGTGAACCGGTGAATCAGACCCATCTGGGAAGTAGCCGTGATCTTCCCACTTGCCGCGGCCTGGCCGGAAACGGCGCCTTCCGCCGTCAGCATGACCCGCGTGGGCATGTTCGTTCGACAGACGACCGTGTAGCTGTTCTGTCCAACCATACCCAGGACCGGGCCTATTTCTATCGCCAGGTCCTGTGAGTAAAGCGCAGTCAACTTCATCTTCAGGCCTTGAACCGCCATGCGATCGAGGTTGTCACGGGGAGTTTTTTTCGTCCCCGCGGAAAATGGGGAGGAAATCTCTGCCGTCAGGACGTTGCGGCCCTTGGTCAACCACGATGCATCGATGCCTGGGATGGTCTCGTATTGCATCCCCTCCAGCGGGGGTGTAATGGCATGGCCGTTGAGGGTGAATTTCATCGTGTACAGCGGGTTGGCGCCGTGGGTGAGGTTCAGCGACGCATAACGGTGTGGATCGGCTACCTGGAACTCCGTCTCGGACACCATGCGGAATGGCGCGGCGGGCCGGCTGGCCGCCGATGTCGGCTGGGACGCCAGGGGATTGACCTTCCAATTCCATGTCGCCCCTTCCAACAGATCGACCGGCTGGCTCGTCGGCGTTTGCGCCAAGGCATGGGGCGCCAACAGCGAACAAAGGATGACGGCAGCCAGGATGGCGCGACGTTGGTATGGCATGTTTAATCTCTCACTTTCCACAGGGTGTGTAGAATTCCCGCGGCGGGCGGCCCAGCGTGTTGGACAGCTCGCCGATTTTTTCGATCCGACATGTAATCACGTCGCCGGCGGACAGAAATCGTCCGTCGGCCAGGCCCACACCCGACGGCGTGCCCGTGGCGATCACGTCGCCGGGCATCAGTGTCATCAGGTGGCTACAGAACGAGACGATCTCGAAGACGTCAAAGATCATGTTGGCCGTGGAGGAGCTTTGGCGGACCTGGCCGTTGACGCTCAACTCCAGCTTGAGGTTCATCGGGTCGCCGATCTGGTCGGCGGTCACGATCCACGGTCCCAGCGGACAGAACCCGTCGGCCCACTTACCGTGCAACCAGTCGAAGAACTCGTCGCGCGGCCGTGGCGAGCGGTCCTGGGCGTGCGTGACGCTACGGGCGGATACGTCGTTGGCGATCGTGTAACCGGCGATGCATCCGGCGGCCTCGCCTGGACTGATGCTCCGGGCCTTGGCGGCGATGACCACGGCCAGTTCGATCTCGTAGTCGATCTGCCTGCTGTAGTCCGGCCAGGGAATCTCTTGGCCGGGACCGATGACGGCGGTGGCGGGCATGAGGAAAGGCCGTGGCGTGGTGGTCCGCGAGGGATCATCGGGCATGGCGTGGCCGCGCTCGTATTCGCGATGGTGTTCCAGGTAATTGACGGCCAGGCCGATAACCTTCGGCGGCGCTGGAATCGGAGCCAGCAACCGGATGCTTTCGATGGGGATGGCCGCCTTCCCGGCGGCGGAAAGCTTGGAGATGCGAGCCAACCCCGCCGGTCCGGATCGAAGGGCTTCCAGCAGGCTCCCAGGCCCGTCCGGCCAATGGGTGGGAACGTCGCAGATGCCGCCGTCGGCCACCACGCCGAAGGATTCTTTCCCGTTGTAAATGTAAGTCGCAAGCTTCATGGGCGATCCTTGGGGACAATCTCCCCAGACGACGGGGCAAAGGTCCACTGATCCGGCAAAGGCCCGGTGCTTTGGAGTCGATAGACCCCGTGCAGCTTCGATCCTTCCAGGTGGACCAGCAAATGCGATTGGTCGGCGGATAAAACCTGGCAAATTCCCTTATCGGCGATGGCCACGCTGCCGCGCCCACCGCTGACGGGGCCTTGGTAGGTCAGATACTCCAGACGATGATCCGCCAGCCGCCGGGCCGGCAGCGCCCGATCCGAGCGTGCCTGGTCGGGGGGCGTCGCCAATTGCCACGTGGCCAGCGAGGTGACTCGCTGGATCATCAGGTCGTAATGCAACGGCCCGTAGCCGCTATGGGCCTGGACGACGAACTCCTCTGCCATGACGACATCCTACCAATTACTTCACGGAGGGGGCAACTTGTCGCTCCTGTCCCGCCGGGCCGGCAAACACACCGACACCAGGCCCAAGGACAATTGGCACGGTTCGGCGGTGTTGGTATCCTTATCCGCCGATCGTTGCCGCCGAGACGGGAAGGCGCGTTGGACAAGCCCGCTTCTCATCCACCGGCAAAACACCAAGGAGATTGGCCGTGCCCACAAAGAAACTTTCTCTCCCTTCTTGCCCACCGTTGGTCCTTCTGGCCTGGGGTTCGCCGCCCGCCGGCGACGACGTGGGCGAGCGTTACCGGGAATTCGCCGCGGCGGGTTTTACGCACGGCCTGACGGCTTTCAGAGATTCGCGGCAGGCCAAGAGGCTTCTCGATGCCGCAGCCGCCGCGGGCGTTAAGTTATTCCCGATGCTTAGCTTCTCCAAGATGACCGGTCCGGAGGTCGCCCGCCGATTCGCACGGCATCGGGCGTTGGCGGGATATTTCCTTATCGACGAGCCATCGGCGGAAGAATTCCCCAAACTCGCCCGCCAGGCCCGCCAGATCATGGCCGTCGACCCGGACCCCGCCAAGGTCTACTGCATCAATCTGTTCCCCAACTACGCCAACAATCAGCAACTGGGCCTGGCGCCCCATCAGAAGTACTACGAGTACGTGCACAAGTTCCTCTCGGAAGTGCCCGTAAATGTGTTGTCGTATGACTACTATCCCATCCATCGTTTAACCGTGGGTGCGGGCTGGTATGAGAACATGCAGGTCATGCTGGATGCGGCGAAGATGGCCAAGTTGCCCTGGTGGGCCTACATCGCGACGGTGGGGTTCGGGATGTTCCCCGAACCGAGCATGGGCAGCCTGCGATTGCAATCCTATACAAACCTGGCCTACGGCGCCACGGGCATCGAGCACTGGTTTTACTGGTACTACCAGGGGCACCGCGGCGCGGCAATCGACTTTGACGGCCGGCAGACCGCCACATACGACTACATTCGCAAGGTCAACACCGAACTCCAGGCGCGCGCCGCCGTGTTCGTCGGATCGCGCGTCAGCCGGGTCCGCCACGCCGGCAAGACGACGCCAGCGGAAGTCAAGCCTTACGAGCCTCGCGGACCGATCACCTCGCTGTCGGCTGGGGGCAAGGGCGCGATCGTCTCGGAATTGTGGAAGGACGACTACCGCTTCCTGGTCATCGTCAACCAGGATTATCTCGAACCGATGCCCTTGAAGGCCGGCTGGAAACGCGGCACGGCCATGGGCGCCGTTGAAAAGAACGGATCGGTTCGGATGTTCGCCAAGCGCGGCCTGGAGATGCAAGTGGACCCAGGCGACGCAGCCATTCTCATGTGGATGGCGGAAGGCAAATAGCTCTGTAGGGCACGCTGGTTCCTCGCCGCAAGGCGAGGGTTCCGGGCCGGAAGGCTCAGGCGTGCGGGATTGCGACCCTTCGTTTTCATAAAGGATGGTTCTGTTTATCGTTCCGCCAGGTGCCAACCCCCAGGTTGCACACCACGTTCGACACCACCAATCCGCACACCCCCAAACTACGCTACGCTTCGTTTGGGTGTGGCACAAATCATTTGTCCGTTCCACCAGCCGTGCCCTACCTGCTATGCGCGGTTTCAGACGGCCTCAAAGAGGGCCACGTATCCCCCGTCGCGCCAGCGTGTCGGATCCTCGGCGCCGGCGGGCAGCGTCAGTTGATCTCGCAGGAGGCGCATCCGAGGCTCGCGCTGCACCAGCCAGCGGGTGACGTCCCGGCATTCCTCCGGTTCGATGCTGCACGTGCTGTAGACCAATTTCCCGCCCGACTTGACGAAGGTGGCGGCGGAGGCCGACAACGCGTGCTGGTCTTTAACCAGCTCGGCTTGGCGGTACTCGTCGAATCGCCATCTCGCCTCCGCCCGGCGGGCAAGGACGCCCGTATTGCTGCATGGCACGTCGGCGATAACCAGGTCGAAACTGCCGGCTTCCACGGTGGCCAGTTTGGCCACGGTCATGGTCTGCACGATGTTGATGCCCAGGCGTTGGCAATTGGTCCCAATGGCCTGGAGTTTGTCTGCCGAGACGTCGGTGGCCAGGATCGAACCCTTGTTGCCCATCTTTTCGGCCAGGTGGGTGGTCTTGGTGCCCGGTGCGGCACAGAGGTCCAGCACGCGATCTCCGGGCTTGGGATCGGCCTCCAGGACGACCGCGGTGGCCGTCGGATCCTGCGGCTGGATCAGGCCCGCGCGAAACACACCCAGTTCGCGGATGTTGTAGTGGTCCATGACGACACTGACGCCGTTGGCGTGCAGACTCGCCTGGATGCCCTCGGCCCGCAACAAGCCGACGACCTTACCCGGATCGCTCTTGAGCGCGTTGGCCCGGACGATCAACGGCGGGGTGGTGTTGGCATGGGTGGCCAGGGCGACGGCCTGCTCCAGACCGCTCATTTGTTCCAGCCATCGCTTGGCCAGGACCTGGGGAAGCGAAAACGCTTCGGACAGATAGTCCGCCGGGGCGATTTGCGGATCGGTAAAGACGGCCTTGGAGAACGTGCGGTATCCCTGGGGGCTTATCGGCAGGACCTCGGCTGATAACGGCGGATTGCCCGTCATCATGGGCGAGATGTTGCGGGCCACTGTCCGCAGCAGACCGTTGACCAGGCCGCTCTGGCGGCGGTGGTGGTAGCGGGCCGCCTGGTCCACGGCCTCGTTGACGGCGGCGAAATCCGGCACGCGCGACAGAAACAGCAATTGATACAGTGCGATGTCGATGATCTCGTTGAGCGCCCCGGGCAGCCGGTGGTCGGGCTGCGCCAAAAAGGCCCGCGCAACGGCGCGAAGCGTCCCGCGTCGGCGGCAGGCGCCCAGCGCCAGTTCGTGGGCCAGGGCCTTGTCCTGGGAGGAAAGCCCCCCATGCCCCAGCAGGCGATCCAGGCTGGCTGAAATATTGCCCGCACGGTCCGACAACGCCCATACGGCTATGTCGCGTGCACTGGGAATCATGGCAAGCTCAGGCTTCGAGGGACACGAAGTAATCGCCTTCCGTTACACGATACCCGTTGACAAAATCGCGCCAACTCATCAGCCGCTTTCCTGACGGCTGAACTTCCGCCACCGCCAATCGGCCCCCACCGGTGGCAATGCAGCCTTCCCGGTCCACTTCACCCGCCCCGCCGCAAGCTTGCCCCAGAGCCACCTCCGCGCGGGCGAACGTCACGGGAACCGCCTTTCCGTCGCGCCGCTGGAAGACCGCTTGTCCGCCCGGCCAAGGCCAGGTCCCGTGGATGAGGTTTCGTATCGTTGTCGCGTCGGCATTCCAGTCGATGCGGCCATCGGTTTTTTTCAATTGCGGCGCTGCCGTGGCAGCGGATTCATCCTGCCGGCGAGGGAGTGCCCCCCCTTCGGCCAAAAGGTCCAGCGTCCGGCAGACCAGTCCGGCGCCGATTTCGGCCAGGCGGCCGCGAAGTTCATCCGCCGTCTCTGCCGGGCAGATGTCCGTTTCGGCCTGAAGATAGATGGCTCCCGCGTCCATACGGTCCACCAGGTAAAACGTCGTAACTCCGGTTTTATTGTAGCCACGGACGATTGCCCAGTTGACCGGTGCGGCGCCGCGAAGCTGCGGAAGCAGGGAACCGTGGAGGTTGAAGGCCCCCATCGCCGCCGAGCGACGCGCGGCCTTTCGGATGAACTGGCCGAAGTCGGCGACACAAATGACATCGGCGGCTGCGGCGGCCAGATCGGCCACCGCCTGTGGGGCATTGATATCGGGGCACTCGACGGCATGGAGGCCCAGTTCGCCAGCCGTCTGGGCGATGGGTGTCGCCTTGAGGTGGCCGCCGCGACCGGCCGGGCGAGGCGGCTGGGTAATGACGCCGACGACCTCGTGCCCCGCGGTAAGCACCGCCCGCAGTGAGGGAACAGCAAACACCCCGCTTCCGCAAAAAACCACGCGCATGGCCGGCCTCGTGGAGACGTATGTTCGCGACCTATCGGGCGGCTGACAAGTGAAAAAGCCCCGCCGCCGACCGCCGGCCGCCTCCGGCGTGACCCGCGCCCCGCCGTAGCGCGGTCAAAACTCCGCCGACCGCGGCGTCCG
>PMBX01000252.1:8787-43935 GCA_003153915.1 Phycisphaerales bacterium | reverse complement strand
CTGCCACCGATGATCTCGCCGATCCGCGGAACCAGGACGTCCATCGCGGCCACCGTCTTGCCGTCGTCGTTGGCCCGCATGTAGAAGGGTTTGATGCCCGCCGGATAGTCGCTGATAATCACCGGCCGCTTGAAGGCCTCTTCCGTCAGGTATCGCTCGTGTTCCGTCTGGAGGTCGGCGCCCCAGGAGATGGGGAACGCCCAGGACCGCCCGGCGCTCTCCAGCAGGGACACGGCCTCGGTGTAGGAAATTCTCGCGAAATCGCTTTCGATGATGCCCGAAAGCGTCTCAAGGACGGCTTTATCAACGTTGCGGTTGAAGAAATCCAGTTCGCTTCGGCAACGCTCCAGCACCGTGGCGAGGATGGACTTGAGAAATTCTTCCGCCATCGCCGCGTCGCCGGACAGGTCGCAGAAGGCCATCTCCGGTTCGACCATCCAGAACTCCGCCAGGTGTCGCGGGGTGTTGGAATTNNTCGGCCCGGAAGGTCGGGCCGAAGGTGTAGACCTTGCCCAGGGCGCAGGCGTAGGTTTCGGCTTCCAGTTGCCCGCTGACGGTCAGGAACGTTGATCGGGCGAAAAAGTCCTGCGAGAAATCCACCTTGCCCTCCCCGTCGCGCGGTGGATTGCCAGGATCGAGGCTCGTGACGCGGAAGAGCTGCCCGGCGCCCTCGCAGTCGCTGGCGGTGATGATGGGCGTATGGATGTAAATGAATCCCCGCGACTGGAAAAACTCGTGAATCGCCGCCGACAGGACGCTTCGGACTCTGGCTACGGCCCCGAAGGTATTGGTGCGCGCACGCAGGTGCGCGACGGTCCGCAGGAACTCGTAACTGTGTCGTTTGGGCTGGATGGGATAATTCTCGGCGTCGCAGTGGCCCAGGACGACGATCCGTTCGGCGGCCAGTTCCACGCGCTGGCCGGAGGCGGGGCTTTCCACCAGCCGGCCTGTCGCAAGCAGCGACGAGCCGGCAGTGAGGTGGACGATCTGGCTTTGATAATTGTCCAGCTTGCCGTCGGCGACGACCTGGATGCAGTCCTGGCACGATCCGTCATTGAGGGTGATGAAGCTGAAGCCTCCCTTGCTTCCGCGGACCGTCCGCACCCATCCGCCCAGGGTAACCGTCCCGCCCAGGGTAGCCTCGCCCAGCGCCTGCCTGATGTCCATCCTGTCCATGTTCGCCGGCCAATATAACGCATCGCGGCGGCCTGGAACAGACCGCCGCGCGTATATACGGTTCAACAGCTACTGTGGGTGCCGCGTCATTCCGCCGCCGCGATCTCCGCGGGCGCCGTGTAGTTGCGTTTCTGCGGTTTGACGATCAGGCCCTGGCGGATCGCCTTGGTGGAGACGTTGATCCGCACCGTCTCCCCATCGATTACCGCGCGGACCCGCTGCATATTGGCGAGGAACTTCCGCTTGGTCTTTCCGGTGACCTTGCGGCCTACTCCGCCGAGGTACTTGGCTTTTCCGCGACGGGTGTATTGACGACCCGATGTGGTCTTTTTTCCGGTAAAGGGACATTTGCGAGGCATCGTTGTCTGACTCCTGTCTGGCCGGCAGCGGTTGGGAACAAGGCGGATTCACAGGCTTCCGCAACGGTCCGGACCACCCGGCTGGATGAAGGTTACTTGTCCTTGTCTTCTTCCTTGGCCTTGCTGGCCGCGGCGATGATCTGCTGCTGAACGTTACCCGGCACCGGTTCGTAGTGGCTGAATTCCATGGAGTAGCTGCCCTGCCCGCCGGTGACGGAGCGCAACTGGCTGTTATATTGCATGACTTCCCCCAGCGGCACCTGGGCGCGCAGGGAGCATTGGTTTCCCGGAAGCGTTTCCTGGCCCAGGATGCGCCCGCGCCGGCCCGACAGGTCGCTGGCGATGTCGCCCATGTAGTTGGATGGGATGGTCACCTCCAGCGTGACGATCGGCTCGAGGATGACGGGCTTGGCTTTCTGGATGGCGTCGATGAATGCGTACTTGCCCGCCGTGCGGAACGCCACTTCCTTGGAGTCCACCGGGTGGTGCTTTCCGTCGTAGACGCTGGCGCGGATGTCCTGCATCGGATAACCCGCCAGCGGCCCGGCAGCCAGCACGTCGTTGATGCCCTTCTCGATGGCCGGCAGGTACTGGCGCGGAATGGACTCGCCGAACAGGTCGTTGACGAACTCGTATCCGCCGCCTCGCTCCATCGGCTCCACGCGCAGGTAGACCTCGCCGAACTGGCCTGCCCCGCCGGTCTGCTTCTTGTGGCGGTAGTGGCCATCGGCCTTGTTGGCGATGGTCTCGCGGTAGGGAATCTTGGGGGGCTTGGTATCCACTTCCAGGTCGAACCGCTGCTTCATCTTCGTCAACATCACCCGCACGTGCAGGTCGCCGATGCCGGAGATGACCGTCTCGTTGGTCTGGTTGTCGCGCGTGGCGACGAAGGTGCGGTCCTCCTCGGCCAGTTTGCCCAGCGCGCCGGAGATTTTCTGCTCGTCATTGCGGCTTTTGGGGCTTACCGCCAGCGAATACATCGGCGTGGGCATCGGAGGCGTGGCGCGGAACATGGGCTTGATCTCGCCGTGCAGCACGTCGCCATACAGGATTTCCTCGACCTTTGCCAGGGCGATGATGTCGCCGGCGATGGCGGATTTGATCTCGGCGGTCTCCTTGCCCTGGACCTTGAAGAGATGGCCGATCTTGGTCGGCCGCTTCTGGTCGCGAAGGACATATTGCGTGTCGCCCCCAACCGTCCCCTGGAGGATACGAATCCAGGCAAGCTTGCCCACGAACGGATCGGTGGTGATTCGAAACGCCTGGCCGATAAAGGGCTTGGCCGAATCGGCGGATATCGCCAGTTCCGCCGCGTCGGCGGCTTCGCCTTCCCTCACCGCTCGAGGCTTCACCTGCGCCGCGGAGGGGAAATACTTGGCCACCGCGTCGGCAAATTCCTTCACGCCCACTTCACCGCGGGCGGAGGTAAACAGGATCGGTATCACCGTCCCGGCCACCATCGCCGAGGCGAAGGCCGACGAAAGCTTCTCGGCGGGCACCTTTTCCCCGCCCAGGTACGACTCCATCAACTGCTCATCGCTCTCAATGATGCTTTCAACCAGTTGCGTGTGGGCCTCGGAAACGTCACCGATGTCTGTGGCGCCGGAATCTCCGGTGAAACAATCCACCAGGCCCTTGCCCCCGCCGGTGGGCAGATTCATAGGCCGGCAGGTGGCGCCGAAGGATTCGGTAATCTCCCCCAGCAGGTTATCCAGATGCACGTTCTCGCCGTCGATCTTGTTGATTATGATGGCGATGGGCATCCGGTTTTCCTGGGCGGCCTTAAACAAGCGACGGGTGTTGACCTCGATACCGGAAGTGGCGGAAATGACCAGCACGGCAATATCGGCCCCGCCCAGGGCGCCGATCGCACCACCGACGAAGTCGGGGTAGCCCGGGGCGTCGATGATGTTGATCGTCACGCCGGCGTGCTCGAAGTGCGCCATGGCGGGGTCCACCGAATGGCCGCGCTCCTTCTCGATGTCGGTAAAGTCCAGGTGGCTGGTGCCTTCCGACACCGAACCAAGCCGTCCGGTCACCTTTGCCGCGTGCAGCAGGGCCTCGCCCAGGGTGGTCTTGCCCGCCCCGCCGTGACCCAGCAGCACGATGTTACGTATGTCTTGTGGCCTGGAAGCCGCCATAGCCTTCTCCCGCGGGAACGTCGCCGGTCGCCAGGCCCCTTGCGACTCCACTGACGCCTCGACGCCCGCCAATTATCAGGGGAATGGGGCAATATAGGCCCAATCACCCCCAAAGGCAAGGGAAATTCACCAGCCGATCTGCCGCCATCGTGGTTGCAAACGCCCGGAAATACGCTAGACTCACTCATCCGTCCGGGGACGTTCCCAGGCCCCGGTACGGTCCAACCGACTTAGAGGATATACAGTGGAACAGTTTGGCCAGGAAACGCTCAAAAGAACCCACTCGTGCGGCCAGCTTCGCCTATCGGACGTGGGCAAGACGGTTCGCCTCTGCGGCTGGGTGCGGAGTTATCGCGACCACGGCGGGGTAGTGTTCATCGACCTGCGCGACCGCGACGGGATCACGCAGGTGGTCTTCGACCTCCCGGCCAACAACGACCCCGCGGAGACGGAGCGATACGCCCTCGCCCGTAGTCTGCGCAACGAGTGGGTCATCTCAGTCAGCGGGGACGTCCGTCCCCGAGGAACCGACCGCGAAAATCCCAAGCTGCCCACCGGGCAGGTCGAAGTCGTAGGCCGCTCGCTGGCCGTCCTGAACCGCTCCGATACGGTGCCCTTCGAGCCGGATAGTTTTTCCACCGTCAGCGAGGAGACTCGCCTTCGCTACCGTTACATCGACCTCCGCCGCCCGGAGATGATCCGCGCCCTGCGAATCCGCCACGCCATCTGCAAGGCCATGCGCGACACGCTGGACGCACAAGGCTTCATCGAGGTCGAGACCCCCTTCCTTACCAAGTCCACTCCCGAAGGCGCGCGGGACTTTTTGGTGCCCTCGCGTCTCCAGGAGGCATGTTTCTACGCCCTGCCGCAAAGCCCGCAGTTGTTCAAGCAAATCCTCATGGTCGGTGGGCTGGAACGGTACTATCAGATCGTCCGCTGCTTCCGTGACGANNCCGACCGCCAGCCGGAATTCACCCAACTGGACCTGGAGATGTCCTTCTGCACCGAACACGACGTGATGGAAATCACCAACGGCGTGCTGCGGGCCGTCTGCCAGGTCGCCGGCAGGTCCTTCCCACAGACCGTCGCGGTGATCTCCTACGCCGAGGCGATGGCGCACTACGGTAACGACCGGCCGGACATGCGCTTCGAAATGAAACTCCAGGATGTATCGGAGATTCTTTCCGCCAGCGGGTTCAAGGTCTTCTCTGACGCCCTGGCGGCCAAGGGGATCGTCAAGGGCCTCTGCGTACCAGGCGGGGCGAAGTTCACCCGCAAGGACATCGACGCCTACACAACCCTGGTCACCGAGTTGGGCGCCAAGGGCCTGGCCTGGTGCAAGCTGGAGGGCGGCGCCGCCACCGGCGGGGTGGCCAAGTTCCTCGCCAGCGAGGAACAAGCCCGCCTCCGACAGTTATTCTCCGCCGCCGACGGCGACTTGCTGTTCTTCCAGGCCGACAAGCCCGCGATGGTCAACAAGACCCTCTCGGCCTTGCGGATCAAGCTTGGCAAGGACCTGAAGCTCTACGGTGAGGACCAGTTCGCCTGGTGCTGGGTGAGCGACTTCCCGCTGCTGGAATGGAGCGAGGAAGAGAAACGCTGGATGGCCATGCACCATCCCTTCACCTCGCCGGTCCCCGCCGATGTGGAGAAACTCACCAGCGATCCCGGCGCGGTCGGCGCGCGGGCCTACGACATCGTCTGCAACGGCGTGGAGCTGGGCGGCGGGTCGATCCGTATCCACAACGTCGAGCTTCAGCAGCGGGTCTTCGCCTCCCTGGGCATCGGCCTGCAAGAGGCGAAGGAGCGGTTCGGCTTCCTGCTGGACGCGCTGCGATTCGGCGCTCCCCCGCACGGCGGATTGGCGCTGGGCCTGGACCGCGTGGCCATGATGATGATCGGCGGACAGTCTCTCCGCGACGTCATCGCCTTCCCCAAGACACAACGCGGCATCTGCCCGCTGACCGAAGCGCCCTCCACCGTCGATGAGCGCCAACTGGCCGAACTGGACCTGAAAATCATCGCAACACCGAAGAAGTAGGAGCCTTCCAGGCCACGGTCCCGCCGCCAGAAGATCGGCGTCCATCGCTTCCACTAGGTGCTCTACGCCAGTTGGAAGTACACCACGTATAAGTTGAAAAAGATGTGCGTGCCCACCGAGACGGCGAAGCCGCGGAGGAGGAACACCCCTCCCAGGTATGCCCCGGCCAAGGCGCGGAAGGCGAAATCGCCCCAGAGGAAACCCTCTCCGGATCCGATGCGATCCGGGGATATATGATAGAGGCTGAAAAGGCAGGCCGCGATGACGACGGCGCCGATGGCCACCGCCTCCTTGGGTAATTCAAAGACATCCACGAATAGCAACATCGCCAGGGAAATCATGCCCAGGCGAAAAATGAACTCCTCGTAGACGCCCGCCCCAACGGCTACCAGCACATGTTGGAGAATGTTGGCGAAGGAACCTTCCGCCGCCAATGCCGCCTGGATGAGTGGTCCACGGGTGAGGTGGTTCAGCACGACCAGCGGGATCATCCACAAGACCGATTCCCCGATCATCCCCGCCACCACCAGCAGACGGATGTTCCACTTGTCCCGCCGAGCCAGGTGCTGGGCCAGCAGGACCGCCACGATCAGCACCGCCGGCAGATATGCCGCCGTAGCGCCAAAAAACCCCAGCAGCCTGCCCAGGTCGCGCGGGGCCAGCAGGCCCGTACCGTAATACAACGTGCCGATCTGGAAGAAGATCAGCAGCGGCAACACGAACACAAGGCAGTTCAGCGGGCGATGGGTCTGCCAGACGTAGGATTCGCCCCGTCGTTGCGTTGTGAAGGAGTCCTTTGCCATCCAGCGCTCTGTATCCTCGCGGCAGCCCTGCCGCTCCTATGAACCGGGGAAAAACTCCAGGTAAGGTCGCAGCCGTTCCACAGCGCCCATACCATAGCCCTCGACTCTGTCAAGGTCTTCGGCGCGGGCAAACGGGCGGCTGCCGCGGGAGTCGCGATAGTCGATAATGGCCTGGGCCTTGACCGGACCGATCCCAGGCAGGCGGCGGAGCGAACCAAGCCCGGCTGTATTGGGATTGATCTTCTCCTCCGCCTCGGTCAGGCGGTTACGGTCCACCGGCGGGCGCGAATGGATCCAAATCCTCCCCCCGCCCGCGCTAACGCCCAGCGCTATCGTAGCCGCCAAGGCAAGCACCGTCAGGGCCGCCAGGTTGGCTCGCCGCCAACCGAAGTCGAATTGCTTGGGTTGCGCCAGACTCATGTACCGTGGTTGCGGCGCTGCTGGTTCATCACCGCCACGCGGTTGTTCAGCAGCGAGGCCCTGAAGTTACGAAGCTCCTTGTAGGCCAGCTTCGGCTCGTTGTGGTCGTCCAGCAGGCCGCCATGAGGGATGTAATGAGCGGTGGCGTCGGACAGATCGCGCCAGCAGATCGACTCCACGAAGGGTTTGGACAGGCTGATGCGGTAGAAGGCCTGCAACCACTCCGCCTGGAGCCGCTGGGACCAGGGGGCGTGCCATTGCCCGGCCCGAGAGGCCTCCGCCTGTCCCGACCATGCGTCGCCGGTATCGGACACAATCTCCGATGGCGTCTGGCAGGCGGTGATGTGCAGTGGTTTTCCGAAGGCCAGGAACTCATCCAGCATCGAACTGATCTGAAGCAGGTCTCGCATGAGGTGCCCGTCGGCCGGGACGCCCAGGCAGAACTGAAGCCCGAAGGCGTCGAACTTCACCCCGCTCTGGACGGCCATATCGGCATACAGCAACAGCGGGATGGATCGTTGGTTGCGGGCGTAATACTCGCTCCAGGGCATGACCATCTCGACGACCACCTGGCTGCGGGGACTAAGTTTCTTGACCAGTTGGCAGGTCATCCGCGTCAGTTCCATCAACTGCTCAAATGAGAGGTTGAAGTTGTTGAACGCGTGGAGGCCCGATACCACCCTCCAGTAATGCACGCTCTTTTGGTATCGCTTGACGGTCCGCTGGATATGGTCGTAGACCATCTCGCGCATCGTGTCGTAGTCGTTTTCCCAAAGGTACAGCCAGTCCGGAAGGTGCGAGGAATGGAAGTTCAGCAACGGACCGGCATGGACGGCCTTCTTGTTGCCAGCCGCCCAACTCGTCCAGGCGTCGATGAGGTCGTATTCGTACGACCCCTCCTTTGGCTCGATGTGCTTCCAGGGCATGGGAATGCTCAGGAAGTCGAATGTTTCCTTTAACCGCTCCTGGCAGGACGGATCGGAACAGGACAACTCCGTCGCGCATCCGAAGGCTATCCGCATGGAAGCGCCACCGGAGGCCTTGCGACGGTTGATGAAGATTTCCGCGTGGTACAGCGCCATCTTTTCGCCCAGCACCAGGCCCTCCGCCAGGGCCTCGTCTGCCATCGCCGCGGCATCGGCGGAACGGCGGGCCTTCAGCGCGGTGATGAACTTTCCGCGAACCGCTTCATACTCCGCGTTGATCGCCTCGGCGTCGGCGAAGTCAAACAGCCCCCAGTCCTCGCGCTTCTGGGCGATCCGCATGGTCTGCGCGCGGGCCAGTTCCAGGTTGAGGTTGTAGGGCTGCTCGCTGTCGCTGAGACGGCAGGTGGGAAGCAGGAGCCTGCCGGGGGCGCCTGCGTCCCACAGCAAGGCCAATCCGGTGGAACCGCCCGCCCGCTTCTCGCAGACGATTCCGCCGTCCCGCGTGGCGATCTCCGCGCGTATGGGAACCCCCTCCTGGCCGAAAAGGTACGCTCCGCAGAGGTCGATTTCCTTGTTGTTATGGACTTCAAAACGCAGCATCCCGTTTTTTCCCGCCGGCGTTGGCGGCTCCGCGTATTGAGATTTTTCAAGCCTGGTCCACCAGGCCGCACGGACGAAATGCCCATTATAGGATTCAGGCGATTCTTGGCAATGGCCTGGACCCGCCTTGGACACGGCTTATCGCCAATTAGACCCGCTCATCCTGCAACAAAACGAGCATATTCGACATCTCTTGCGGTCTGAATTCGCCCGGCAAGACTCAGAGTCCCGCCTCCTTGGGACGGCTGATGCAACCAGATGGCTTGCCCTGAGGAGCGAATCCGTACCGTCCGAGTTCAACCGTTGGCCGGAAGAGGCTGGCATATCCTAGGTTCCCTTCATCAGGGCGCCTTAGTCCATGGCGAGCCTGGCGTCCGCTACGGCCAGCGGCACGCGGTGAAACCTTGACAAAGAGGCAAGGCCATGGGGATCCAAAACTACGATTACGTGCCGCGAATCCTTCTGATGTCGAAGGACTTGTGTCGGTGGCTCCCCCGTCGCCAACAATTGGCCGAATCCGGCTGGCGCGTCCTTGAAACCGGCGATACGCGGGAAGCCTTCGCCGCCATTAAGGAAGACATGGTCGATCTGCTCCTTTTGGCTGTTCCCTGCCAGGAAACCTCAAACATGGACCTGCCCACGATTCTGCGGGAATTGGCCCCACTGCATCATCTGCCGGTAGTCGTTTTGTCGGAGAATCCCACGCAGGAGGAATGCGTGGGATACTTTGATGGCGGCGCGTGCGACGTAATCGCCGCCGCCACCTCGCCGGCGGAGTTCACCGCTCGGATCGCCGCCCAATTGAGGGTCAAGGGTTTGCACGACGAACTGGTGGCCTCGCGCGTGGCGCTGGAGGAGGCGCTGCGTCGCGAGAGCACGCTGCTGGCGAGGTTCCGCCGCGACAAGGCACAACTGGCGGCCTTGTGCACCACCGACCCGCTGACCCGCACACAGAACGTCCGTTCCTTACAGGAAATCCTCTCGCACGAGTTCAAGATGGCCGTGCGATACGATCAGCCGCTGAGCCTGCTGGTGCTCGACGTGGACCACTTCAAGCTGGTCAATGACGCCTTCGGACACCCCACCGGCGACTACGTGCTCAAGGAGCTGGCCGTGATCCTTCAGCAATCCGTCCGTGACTCCGATGTGGTCGCCCGCAGCGGCGGGGAGGAGTTCTGCATCCTTCTTCCCAAGGCCGGCCCGCGCCAGGCCGCCAGGTCCGCTCATCGTATCCGCAAGGAGGTACAGTTCCGCAAGTTCGCCGCCTATGGAAATCAGCTTCACGTGACCGTCTCGATCGGGTGGGCCACGTATCCGGCAGACCCGGAGACCACCGACCGGGACAAGTTGGCATATTTCGCCGATCAGGCACTGTTGGTGGCCAAGGAAACGGGGCGCAACCGCGTGGTGGGCTTCCACAGCCTCGACCCCGCCGTCCGCAACCGCCTGCATCGACAATATAACGAAGGCTCAACCGTACAGGAAAACATCGAAACATCGCTCCAAACGAAGATCGTCTAACGTCGCGACAGGACGCGGCCTAACCTCACCACGCCTTACCAGTCCCCGGAGGTGGGATCGTGGGGAAAGCCTTCCAACGGGCAACCGGGGCAGCGGGCGGCCGGGCGGCAGAAGTGCTTGCCCACGGCTACCAACTGCGCGTGGTAGTCCTTCCACAATTCCACGTCCAATGGAAGGTGTGATTCCATCAATTCCTTGATTGTTTCGTAGTCATCCTCCGGGGCGATCAACCGGTGGCGCAGGAGTATGCGGTAGGTGTAGGTGTCCACGACGAAGGTGGGTTTTCCCGCGGCATAGAGGATCATGCTGTCGGCCGTCTCGCGCCCTATGCCCGAAATAGAGAGCAATTCCTCGCGAAGTGCATCGATGGGGCGGCTGAGGAACGCCTCGATATCGTCGCCGTTTCGTTCATGCACAGCCGCGATAAAATGGAGCAGCCGCGCGGCCTTGACGTTGTAGTACCCCGCCGGCCTGATCAATTCGGCCAATTTCTCCCGGCCCGCCGCGTGCAAGGCGTTGACGCTCATGATTGCGGCGCCCTTGAGGTTGGCGATGGCCCGCTGGACGTTGGTCCAGTTGGTGTTCTGCGTCAGGATCGCCCCGACGCAAATTTCCAGCGCCCCATCCCCCGGCCACCAGCCCTGGTGGCCGAACCGCGCCAGCATGGCCTGGTACATGTCCAGGAATGTCTTTGACGTAACCGACATGCCAAGAGAATACTGTGGTCCGGCCACTTCGCAAAGATCCTCATGGAAAGGATTGAATGATGTACGTCGGCGTGGATTTCTATCCCGAACACTGGCCGAGGAAGCTGTGGAACCGCTACGCGTCTTTGATGCGCAAGGCGAATTTCAACATTGTCCGCCTGGCGGAGTTCGCCTGGGTGTTGATGGAACCCCAGGAAGGATGTTTCGACTTTGCCTGGTNNGCCGTCATGCCCGCCTGGGTGGCGCGGAAATATCCCGACTGCCTCGCCACGCAAAAGAACGGACAGCGAATCGAATGGGGCGTCCGCAAGAACAACTGTTTCAGCTCCCCCACCTACCGGCTGCTCTCGCAACGGATCACCCGCGCGATGGCCGAGCACTTCGCCGCCGCGCCCAATGTAATCGGTTGGCAGAGCGACAACGAGTTCGGGGACCCGGTCTGTTACTGTGACACCTGCCGAGAGGGTTTCCATGACTGGCTGGTGAACAAGTACAAGACGCTGGAGAAACTCAACGCCGCCTGGGGGACGCATTTTTGGGGCCAACGCTTCGGCCAATGGTGTGAGATCCCGCTGCCGATCGACCCGGACGGCGCTAATCCGAGCCTTTACCTGGACTGGCGACGTTACGGTTCCTGGCTGAACGTCCGTTTCCAGGGCGAGCAGGTCCGGATACTTCGGGAATGTTGCCCGCGCCATTTCATCACGCACAACTTCATGGGGCTTTACAGCGAACTGAATTATTACGACCTGGCCGAGGACTTAGACTTCGTCAGTTGGGACAATTACCCCATTGGCGGACCACCCGGAATCCTATACAACTCCGCCGCGGCGGCCGACCTGATGCGGGGCCTGAAGCGCAGGAACTTCTGGATCATGGAACAGACCGCCGGGGCCAGCGGCTGGGGCTGCTTCAATCGCAACCCACGACCCGGTGAGATTCGCCTGGTGGCCTGGCAGCAAATGGCCCACGGAGCCGACGCGCAACTGTGGTTCCGCTGGCGGACCTGCACGGCAGGCCGGGAGCAATACTGGCACGGATTGCTTGGCCACGACGGAAAACCGCTTCGCCGCTACCGCGAGGCCGCGCGAGTCGGCGCGGAGTTCAAAAAGCTCGCCCGCCACGTGGAGGGCACGACGGTCCATGCGCCGGTGGCCATGATCTACGATTACGAAAGCCACTGGGCGCTGACCAGTCAGCCCGGCTACGCGGGCCATCACTATTATGAGGCGATCCTGCGCTATTACCGGGCGCTGTTCCGCGCGGGGGTTAATGTGGACATGGTCAAGCCCGGTGGGAATCTGGCGGGCTATCGGATCGTCATTGCCCCCGACCTGTTCATTCTTCCCGACGATCTGGCCAAGCAACTTTGCTCGTTTGTTTTCGGCGGAGGGGTGCTGTTGGCCGACTGCCGCACGGGCGTAAAGGACGAAAACAGCCTTTGCCACGCACGCACGCTGCCCGGCTTGCTGTCGAAGGCCCTGGGCGTCGTAATCGAGGAATACGAAGCGGTGCCCGACGGAGCGGAATACGCAGTCAGTGGCGTCGGGGACATCGTCGGAGACTTCACGGCCACTCGCTGTTGCGATTGGGTCAAACCTCGCGGCGCACAGAGGCTGGCGGTCTACCAACCATGGCACTTGAAGGATTTCGCCGCCGCGACCCGTTACCGCTATGGCAAGGGAACGGGCTTCTACCTCGGGACCGTCATCCGGCAGGAGGAATTCTACGACGCCTTGATCGCCTGCCTTCTCCAGACCGGGCGCGTCCGCCCCGTCGTCAAGCCCCCCGCGGGGGTGGAAGTCAGCCTGCGCCAAGGCCGCGGAGGCAAACTGCTTTTTGTGATGAACCACACCGAGGAAACCAAGATCGTCCATGTCCCCCCCGGCAAGGTCGATCTTCTCCGCGGGACACGCACGGCTAAGACGCTGCGACTGGCCCGCTACGATGTCGCCCTCCTGAAGCTCTAACCGCCTCGGCGGCCGGGGCCTTCCATCGCGCCGCTCCAGACGCTATGCTTTCCCCACCGTGTTTGAGGCGCTGACTTCCAAATTTACCGATGTCTTCCATCGCCTGTCGGGGCGTGGAAAGATCACCGAGCAAAACGTCACCGAGGCGATGCGGGAGGTACGCACCGCGCTGCTGGAGGCCGACGTCAATTACCAGGTCGTTGCGAAGTTCTGCGACGACGTGACCAGCAAAGCCCTCGGTGCCGAGGTCATCAAGAGCCTGCATCCCGGCCAGCTCATGGTCAAGATCGTCCACGACGAACTGGCCGAGTTGATGGGCCCGGTGGACACGCGGATCTATTACGTCAGCCCTCCGCCGACTGTCATCATGATGGCCGGGCTTCAGGGCAGCGGCAAGACCACCACCTGCGGAAAGCTGGCCCGTTACGTCATCGCCCAGGGCAAACGCCCAGTCCTGGTGGCCTGCGACCTCCAGCGTCCCGCCGCCGTCGAGCAACTTGGTATCGTCGCTGAAGAGGCGGGGGCGGCTTTTTTCAAGATCGACGGCGAGAAGAATCCCGTCCGCGTCTCCCGCCAGGCGGTCGCCTGGGCCGTCGAAAACGACAAGGACGTAGTCATCGTCGATACCGCAGGGCGCCTCCACATCGACGAGGAGATGATGCGGCAGGCCCAGGACATCGCCGCGGCGATCAAGCCCCATCAGATTTACCTGGTCTGCGACGCCATGACCGGCCAGGACGCAGTCAACTCCGCGCGGGAGTTCAACCAGCGGCTGGAGCTGGATGGCGTGATCCTGACAAAGTTCGACTCCGACGCCCGAGGCGGAGCGGCGCTGTCGGTCAAGGCCGTCACCGGAAAGCCCATCAAGTTCATCGGCGTGGGCGAAAAACTCGACCGCCTCGAGGAGTTCCATCCGCAGCGCCTGGCGGGGCGCATCCTCGACATGGGCGACGTGGTCACACTGGTGGAGAAGGCCCAGCAGCAGTTCGACGCCGACCAGGCCGCCAAGATGCAGGAAAAGATGGCCAAGGGGCGGCTGACCCTTGACGATTTCCTGGCCCAGATGAGGCAAATGAAGAAGCTGGGACCGATGAAGGAAATCCTCAAGATGCTGCCCGGCATGGGCGACCAGGCAGCCGCCATGCAGATGGAGGATGGCGAGATCGAGGCCATGGAGGCCGTCATCCAATCCATGACGCCCAAGGAACGCGAAGACCCTTCGATCATCGAGGCCTCGCGGCGGAGGCGCATCGCCCGCGGCAGCGGAACCAGTCCAGAGGATGTCAGCGGATTGGTGAAAAGCTTCTCGATGGCCGCCAACATGATGAAGCAGATGGCCGGAATGGGCATGAAGGACCGCATGAACTTCGCCAAGCAGGTCGGCCAGATGGGCGCCAGCGGCATGATGCCTCGATTCAAGGTCAAGCAGCGTTCCCACAGGCTGACCAAGAAGGAACGCGAGAAACTACGAAAGAAAAAACGCCGTCGATAAACCATTCCGCATATGCGGGCCGTTTGAACCAACCAGGAGATCATATGAAACCGTTTGACATCGCCCCTTTTCGCCTTCCCGCAACGCCGGTGGAAGAAGTACGCTTCGAGGATCAGCGCGACATACAAAACGTTGTCGTGACCTTCGCCTCGGCGGCTCCGGCAAAAGTCTCGCTGGAGTATCTCCAGAAAACATGGCCCAATGAACGCCACGAGCGCATCCCCGACAAGGACATGACACGGCCTTGCCATTTCGGCTGGCTCCCCATTGACGACCATTTCAACAGCAAGTGGAAGCGCGCGGCGATCCGGGTCCGCAAGCTCGGCGCCAAGGCGATCGAGATAACCTTTCTTGGGCTTGCCAAGGAGTTTCCCGAACTGCCGGAATACAACGTGACCTTCCGCCGCGCGTTGGGCATCCGCCTGGCGGTACCCAACAGGACCGTCATTGAGAAAGTCCAGGTTTATACGGTCTCGTCCCCGGAGCGATCTCGCATCCGCGTGGAGCTTAATGCCGGTAAAAAGACCGGCGTCAAAAAACTCGACCTGTCCGCCTACAATGCCGTCATCACGCGCGTCACGGGCGGGACCGGAGCGGCAGTCTCCGGCGGGACGGTGCGGATAAGCGGCGTCAGGCCCTTCTTTTTCGTCGACGTCGGCCACATGACGCCGGCCCACCGCTATGCCTACGACGAGGGGCTGCTGACCTTAACCGCCGATGACGATGCATTCACCATTTCCTTGGCCTCGCTGCATGAACAAGGCCCCGTCTGGTACGAGGACCGCGGCGTCTACATCCGTCTAGCGGATGATCCCACAACCTTTGCCGACTACCAGGCTCGCAACCGCGACGAGCAAACGATCAACCGGCAAGTGTCCAATCTGCCCGAACAAAGCCTGGGCGGGTCGTTCACGGGCCAGCCTCGAGCGCACGCGGTCGCCTGTAGCGTGGGGTGCATGAGGTCGCGACATCGGTTCTGGGTGGAGTCCAACGGCGACGTGGTGCTGACGAAGCACAACGTATCGGCAATCCGCCAAGAAGGCGCAGCGAGCATACGAACCATCCACGGCAAGGACACCCCACGATACAAGAACGACGGAAACGCGCGGTTCTTCTTTGGTCTGGAGAGATGGTGCGTCCTGGGCCGCCACCCCGATTCACCGCCGGTGCTGGCGTTCAACATTCACTTGCGCGACGGGGGCATCGAGTTGCGGGAGAAGGCCTTCGCCGTTCCGTTGGATCGGCCTATCCTGTCTGGTGAGCTGGCCGGCGACGACACGGTCGTGGGGGTGTTTACCTTTGAACTGACCAACACCGGGCCGCAACCGGCAGTGGCCTGCCTTCCGGTCCAATACTCGAATAATTCTACCCGCATCAACACTGGTACCGGCGGAGTGGGTATCGCGCGGGGTTGGAACGTCACTCGCTGGCGCGATTACAACGACAGGATGATCCCCAACAGTCCTCGCGAGCAACTGACTGCCGGCGAAGGGCTTATCACCAGCCTCCACAAGGATCAACCGGTGCTGCGAGCGGCTTATGACTCATCCATCCAGCCGCGGCAGGAGGGCAACGGGATCGTCTTTGAGAAACTCCTCCAGCCGGGCGAGAGCTGCCGAGTCGTGCTGAAAATCCCGTATATCGCCGCCGACAGCCCGGAGGAGATCGCCCGCCTCCGCGCCATCGACGCCGACGCGGCCTATCCGGAGGTAGTGCGATTCTGGCAGGCCCAAGGCAGCCGCGGGGCCGGCGTCCACACCCCTGAAGCCAACCTGGACGCCTTGCACGCCTTCCATCTGTCTCACACGCAAATCACCGACTTCGATGTGATGGACGGAAGCGGCCTGATCAACACGACCGTCGGAACCAGCACGTACGGCAACTGCACCAACGAGTCGGTCATGATCGTCCAGGACCTCGAACAGCGGGGGCTTGTCGACGAGGCCCGCCGAAGATTGGGCCTTTGGATCAAATACCAGGGAACCGCCGCCCTGTTGGGAAACTTCACCGACCACGATGGCGTTTTCTACGGCGCCGGCGGTTTCGAGGTCGGCGCCACCTACGATCAGCACCACGGCTGGGTGCTCTGGCGGCTGGCCGACCACTACCTCATGACCGGCGACCGCGAGTGGTTCGCCGCCGTAACCGACCACATCATCACCGGGGCGGACTGGGTTTTCCGCCAACGGAAAAACACGATGAAGGACCTGCCTCACTCGCGCGGCTGGGAGTATGGTTTCCTGCCGGCAGGCAGCCTGGAAGACGTCGCCGACTTCTATTACTGGCTCTCGACCAACGCCGTTACCTGGCGCGGGACCGACTCGGCCGCGGCAGCGCTGGAAAAGTTCGGCCACCCCGACGCAGCGCGCGTGCGCCGCGAATCCAACGCTTATCGCAAGGACCTGATCACCGGCTTCGAGCGGATGCGACAACTCAGCCCGCTGGTGCGCCTGCGCGACGGACGCTGGGTTCCGCACTATCCCAGCCGGCTGTACCGTCGAGGCCGGGACTACGGCTGGATTCGCGAGGTGCTGGAAGGCTCCGTCTACCTGCTGATCTCCGGCCTGTACAATCCCAACAGCAAGCAGGCCTCCTGGATCCTCGACGACTTCCAGGACAACCGCTACATGAATCCTCCCTATGGCTACGGGCTGCCGGATCCGGCGCATTGGTTCGACCGCGGCGGGTTCTCCGTGCAACCAAACCTCCTTGCCGGGTTGATTCCACACCTGGACCGCGACGAGATCGAGGTCTACCTGTGGATGTTCTTCAACGGCTGGAATGCCTGCTATCGCGAAGAGATTCAGGCGATGGTGGAGCATCCCATGCCCTGGCTGGGCTGGTCCAACTTCGCGCAATACAAGACCTCCGACCAGGCCAACGCCGTCGCCTGGCTGCGGCAGATGTTCGTCTACGAGCGAGGCGGGCTGCTGCACCTGGGTCGTGCCATCCCCCGCGATTGGCTGCGGGACGGCAAGGATATCCGGGCCGACGGCGTGGCCACGCACTTCGGAGAGGCGAGCGTCCGCTACCGCTCCCAAGCCGCACAGAACCAAATCGCCGCCGAGGTATCTCTGAGCCTGCGCGAGCCGCCGGAAAAGGTCCTGCTGAGATTCCGCCACCCCGACAAGAAGCCTATCAAGTCCGTCACGGTCAACGGAAAGCCCCATAAGCGATTCAACCCCGCCGGAGACGTTGACATCACGGGCTTGAAAGGCAAAATCGAAGTCCAGGCCGCCTACTGACCAGGCAACATCGGGTAGGTGTCGCGGTTGAACGCGCGGCGGGGCTTCCGTCCCGCCGCGCGTTCAACTATCTGTTAGGCTGGCTGCTAGGCTGGCGGGACAAAGCCCCGCCAGGGGGGTGTAAATCCTAGACGGTCGTCAGCTAGCCATCGTTATATCCACCACGCGGCCTTCCAGCCGAGACCGCTCCGCCGCAAAGACCATCAGGTGCGTCTCCAGGCTTTCGACCGGGCCGCTGAGCACCTTGCCGGGGTCGTCGGCCGCCACGGCGGACAGGAAAGCATGCGCCAGTGCGTAGTCCCCCCCGCCATGGCCGGATTTGACCGCGCCTTCGGCGGCGGCATGGATCGTCTCGGTCTTGTTGGTCAGGAAATCGAAGTGATGGATCGTCGCTCCGTCACCCTCGATGTAGCCCCGCGTACCGAAGATGCGGGTCTTGCGGTCGCCGCCGGGATTGAACGCCGTCATCGTGAACGTCGCGGTCCGCCCGCCCTCGAACTCCATGTTCACCACCTGGTTATCCACCACGTCGTTGTCGCAGCGGTAGACGCAGCGGCCGTAAGGCCCCTCCCGCAATGCCTTGGTAACGCCTTCCTTAGTAACATCCATCGTCAGCACGCTGACGGGCCAGCCCGTGTTGCCACGCTCGACAGCGCCCAGGTAGAACCGCGCCGCCGAATACGGGCAGGTACTTTCCACCTGGCAGTCCAGGCAGCGGTCCGCCGAACCGGCCGGGGCGAACTCACGGCGAAAATGCCGCAGCGAGCCGAACGACGACACCCGCCGGCAGGGCGCGCCCATGATGTGGCGGATCCAGTCCAGGTCGTGGCAGCTCTTGGCCAGGAGCATGAAGCTGGACTGCTGACTGTTGCGCCAGTTTCCGCGGACGAAGGAGTGCGCCTGGTGCCAGTAGCCCACCGGTTCCAGATGCTGGATGCTGACGACCTCCCCGACGGCGCCGGCGTCGATCATCGCCTTGATTCGGCGGGTGTAAGCTGTGTAGCGAAGCACGTGGCCGAGGGCGAAGACCACGCCAGCCTCCTGCACCGCGCCGACGACGCGGCGGCAGTCGGCCTCCGTGACGGCCATGGGCTTTTCCAGCAATATGCGATAGTCCAGCCAGGCAAACGCCACCGCCGGCTCGGCGTGCATGGCGTCGGGGGTGGCGATCACGACGGCATCGGCCAGCCTGCCGCGAGTAGCAGCCTCTCGCCAGTCGCTGAGCACAAACTGAGGCCGGATGCCATGTTGTTCGGCCAGGCGGGCGCGATAAGCCGCCCTCGGCTCGGCCACCGCGACGACCTTGGCCTCGTTGGGGAACTTGGCGGCGTAACCGGCGTACATGAAGCCGCGATCACCCGCCCCCACGATCATCAACGTCACCGGCGGCATGGGTTATCCTTTCCGTAACGGACAACAGAAGACTGGTATTCTGTAACGGACACAATTGTAGGTAAGGGCGTCACCCCCAAACGAAGCGAAGCGTAGTTTGGAGGTGGCAATCGTCACCCACAAGCAAACGGCGTTTGGGGATGGCGCCGCTAAAAATTCCTGTCGCAACGTCCTAGCCGCCTATTCCACCGCAGACGATCTGATGCTGCTGGATGCAGTATCGGTCGGTCATGCCCGCGATGTAGTCGCAGGCCACTCGATGAAGCCCGTCGGCGGCCACTCGCAGGCGGTAACGGTCCGGCAGCAATCGCGGGTCGCCCGTATAGGCGGCGAACAGATCGGAAACTGTTCGGCGGGCCTGGGCGTCCTTCTGTGCGTTGTCGCCTCGCAGATAGACGTTGTGGAGCAGAAAGTCCTGCAACTGAGCGACCTGGCAGGCCAAGCCCGCCGAGAAGGCCAGGCATGGCCTGGCCGAGCGGCGGATGTCCCCCACATCGCCCGGCTGAAGCGCCTCGATGTTGGCTTCACTGGTGGCTAACACATCGTCGGCCATCATCGCCAGCACCGCCTTGCAGGCGCGGATTCGCTGCTGGACTGCTCCGGCGTTGATGGCCTCCTGTTGGGCCTTTCGGCAAGCGATCTGCCACAGCTCCACGCCCCGCAGGTCGGAGTCGGCGATGACTTCGGCAGCCAGGGCGTCCTCCAGGTCCGCGGAGGTGTAGGCGATCTCGTCGCAGACATCCACTAACTGGCCTTCCAGCGGCGGCAGGACGGACAAGTCGAATTCGTCGCCGCGTGGCGTGTCGTAGCGGCTGCGATGCTTGGCGAGGCATTCGCGGACAACGGCGGTGAGGTTCAGCCCGCGAAAGCCAGCGTAGGGGTGTTCCAGGTAGTCCACCACGCGCAGCGACTGGCGGTTGTGTTCAAAGTGGCCGTGGCCGGCCATCAGTTCCTCCAGCACCGCCTCGCCCCCGTGGCCGAAGGGCGGATGTCCCAGGTCATGGGCCAGTGCGACGGCCTCGATAAGGTCTTCGTTGAGTCGCAATGCCCGCCCCAGACAGCGGGCGATCTGTGCGACCTCCAGCGTGTGGGTCATCCNNCAATGCACGATCCGGTCCCTGTCGCGCTGGAAGCAGGTGCGGTAAGGATGTTCCTGCTCGGGGTACTTTCGTCCCCCGCTTTCCGCCTCGGCCACCGCGCAGCCGCGCAGCCAGGTCTTTTGGCGCGCCTCGTAGAGAAGGCGGGGACTAGTCGGTTGCTGTGTCATGACAGTTGGGGAAGGTTCAATTCAGCAGCGGCTTGGAGCACCTGCCCGCGCAGCGTTTCCAGCCGGATGGGGATCACGGTCGCACCGTCCAATACGGGCATGAAGTTGGTGTCGCCGCTCCAGCGCGGAACGACGTGGGCGTGAAGATGGCCGGGCAGTCCCGCCCCCGCGCAACGTCCGATGTTGATGCCTATATTGAAGCCCTGGGCATGTACCGCTGCCGCCAGGGCTTTTTGGAGGTCGCGCAGCATCTGGACCATCTCCAGCATCGCCGCGCCATCCAAGTCCGCCAACTCGGCCACATGCGCATAGGGCGCGACCAGGCTGTGCCCTCCGGTGTAGGGGAAACGATTCAGCAGCGAGAATGTATGCCTGCCGCGCCACAACACGAGGTTGCTTTCGTCCTGGTCGGGGTGGTCCCTGTGATGGCAAAGGAAACAACCATTGTTGTTCTGGGCGAGGGAATCGATGTATTCCATCCGCCAGGGCGCCCAGAGATTGCGGTTATGCGGGAGATTGGCGGCGGTATCGGTCATGGGGGTGAATATAGCAGCCGAGGCAACTAAAGACAAATGCCCGGTCGTCTTGCGTTGACAGCCCAGCCGTGCGGTCCGATACTTGTGGGCCATGAAACGCCTGATCCTGGATGCCCTATACTCGCTCGGACTGGTGGCGACAGCCCCGGTGTGGCTGTACCGGATGATCCGCCACGGCAGATACCGCGGCGACGTGGCGCAGCAGTTCGGTTCGGCGCCTATTCGCTACGGCGGCCAACCGCTGATATGGGTCTGCGGGGTCAGCGTCGGGGAGATCAAGGCCGCCAAGTCGCTGGTGGATGGCCTGCACCAACAACTGCCCGACTACCGCGTGGCGGTTTCTTCATGGACCGATACGGGCATGGCCGAGGCGCGGCGGCTCTTCGCGCCCGATCACATGGTGTTCCGCCGGCCCTTGGATTTCAGCCTGGCTGTAGCGCGGGCCTTGGACCGCCTGCGCCCCGGCCTGGTGGTCCTGGTGGAAGGCGACTTGTGGCCGAATTTCCTGTCCGCCTGCAACAAGCGAGACATCCCGGTGGTCCTGGTCAACGCCCGCATGAGTCCCGACAAGGGCTATCCCGGTTACAGGAAGATGGGGACGCTTGCGGGCAAGCTCCTGTTCAACCGCCTTGCCGCCATCGGCGCGCAGGACGAGGTTTATGCGGAGCGGTTCCGCCAGTTGGGCGCCGACAGCGGCAGGATCACTGTCACGGGCATGATGAAGTTCGACAGCGTGGAGCTTGCCGACCGCCTCAACGGCCAGGAGTCGCTGGCCGAGGCGATGGGCTTNNGTCGTACCGCGAAAACCCGAGCGGTTCGACGAGGTGGCCAGGCTGGTCACTTCCCGCGGATTTGCCCTGATCCGTCGCAGCCGCCGCCCGGATGGGACGATCGAATCGTCGCCTCCCGACGCGGTGATCCTTGGCGATACGATGGGCGAACTGCGCAAGTTCTATGCCCTGGCTGCATGCGTATTCGTCGGGCGGAGCCTGGTGCCCATGGGCGGGTCGGACATGATCGAATCGGCCGCGCTGGGCAAGGCCACCGTCTTCGGGCCTCACACCTTCAATTTCCCCCAGGCCGACGACCTGGCGCAACACGGCTGCGCGAGGGTCGCCGACGCCTCGGAACTGGAATCGCAACTGGACCGTTGGCTGGGCGACCCGTCGTCGGCCCGGCGCGCGGGACAATCCGCGGCTGAATACGTCCGCCGCCAAAAAGGCGCCACGTGGCGTAACGTGGAACTCATCTGCCGCGTCCTGGCTCGCGTGGCCAACCCCGGTGGAATCGCCACCGATATCATCGCCCAGGATGCCGTACAGGATTCCATAATCAGGCCCACCGCCGTCCCAGTGGCGGGCCGGACAAACCCGGGAAACTGAGAACCGACCATGCCACGACCCCCCGCCGATAGAAGCCTGCTGACCCGCTGCCGGCGAATCGTCGTCAAGGTGGGGACCAACACCATCTGCGACAGCGCAGGCCGGCTCGATGTCAAATCCGTCAGTTCGCTGGCCCGCCAGATCGCCGAGGTGATGCGCTCGGGTGTGTCCGTAACGCTGGTGGCCAGCGGGGCCATCGGTTCCGGGGTAGGCGAGCTGGACCTGCCGGAGCGGCCTAGGGAATTGTCCAAGCTCCAGGCCGTCGCGGCGGTGGGACAGGGGCAGCTCATGCGGGCCTTCCACGATGCATTCGCCCGCCACCAGGTCAAGGTCGCCCAGGTTCTGCTCACCCGCGATGACTTCGAGCATCGCCGCCGCTACCTCAACATCCGCAACACGCTGGCGGCTTTGGAGGGCTTCGCCGCCTTGGCGATCATCAACGAGAACGATACGGTGGCCGTCGATGAGATTCGCTTCGGGGACAACGACATCCTCGCCTCGCTTGTGTCGGCCATGCTGGGGGCGGACCTGCTGGTCTTCCTCACCGGCGTCGATGGCCTCATCAAGGACGGGTCTGTGCTGGACTGCGTTGAGTGCGTGGATTCCGAGACGATGTCGCTGGTCCGAGGCGACCGTAGCAGTCTGGGTTCCGGCGGGATGGCCAGCAAGCTGACCGCCGCCGCCGCTGTGACACGCGCGGGGCAGTTTGCCGCCATCGCCAATTCCGCCGCGCCCAATGTCCTGGCGCGGCTGCTGGGCGGGGAGCAGATCGGTACGGTCTTCGTGCCGGCCAAGCGGCGAATGTCAAGCCGGCGGAGGTGGATCGCACAGGCGGCGCGGGCGGCGGGAAAAATCTTCATCGACGAAGGCGCCGCCAAGGCACTGGCCGCGGGGGGCAAAAGCCTGCTGCCATCGGGCATCAAGGCGGTATCAGGCCCGTTCGAGCGGGGCGCGACGGTGTCCATCATCGACCAGGCCGGCAGAGAGCTTGCCCGGGGGCTTACGAACTATTCCTCCCGCCAGATCGACAAGATCAAGGGGCTTAGAACCTGTGACATCGCCAAGGCCCTGGGCGAGAAATCCCACGACGAGGTCGTCCACCGCAACAACATGACGCTCAGGTGACTCCCAAGCGAAAAAATCCCCCCCCCGCCGGATCGCGGCGATCTTCCGCCTTGAAGGCGATGGATGGCGACTTGGCGGCCAACGGATCGGCTGAGTTTTTTTTCAGCCGTCGAGACTGGCTGCTTGCCGGGGTGGTGTTCCTGGCGGCCTTGGTGGTCCGGGGCGTCTATCTGTGGCAAAGTTCCGCGTTCCCGACGTTCCTGGCCCCCATCGTCGACGCCGAGACATATCACACCATCGCCAAGGACCTCGCTCAGCGCCACCGTCTGGACGAAAGCTTCTTCTGGCAGCCGTTTTTCTATCCGTTTTTCCTGTCGATCGTCTATTTGCTCAGCGGCGCGTCGATTGTCGCGGCCAAGGTCGCCCAGATCGTCATCGGTTCGTGCACCTGCGGCCTGACGTACCTGCTGGGCCGGCGGCTCTTTGGGAGGCGCGTCGGCCTGGCTGCCGGGGTGATGAACGTTCTCTACGGCCCGCTGATCTTCCTGGAGGGAGAGCTTCTGGGCGATTGGATGGAGGCCTTCTGGTCGATGTTGCTGCTCCTGCTGCTGTGCAAGGCGCAAGGCCGCCCAAGATTCTGGCGGTATCTTGCCCTGGGCTTATGTGGGGCGTTGGCGATGTTGACGCGCCCCACGATCGTTCCATTCCTTATCGCCGCCGCGATCTGGCTGGCCTGGACCATGTATCGGTCCCATCCAGGCCCATTGCCGGTGGTCAAGGCTATCGCCGCCGGGCTGGCTGGATTCCTGATCGCCACGGTCCCGGTGTCGCTGTTGAATCATCACAACAACGGGTCATGGGCCTTCCTGCCTTCATCCGGCGGAATCAATTTATATATCGGCAACAACGAGAACACCGGCGCCACGCTGGCCATCAGGCCGGGCTATGACTGGGAGCAACTGGTCGCCTGGCCGCAACGGGAGGGCGTCGCCGATGTCCGGGATTTCCCTCAATTCTTCTATAGTCAGGTGATGCGGTATGCGACGCAGCGGCCTCTGTCTTTCCTGGCCGGACTGGGCGAAAAAACATTGAAATTCATGACCTCCCGCGAGGTTCCCCGCAACCTCGATATCTACATGTTCCGCCAGTGGTCGCCGCTGTTGGGCGCGCTGGCATGGAAGGCTTTTTCCTTCGGCTTCCCCTTCGGCGTGGTGGGGCCCCTGGCGGCTGTCGGGCTTATGTTCCGCTGGCGCGTCACGCCGATGGTGGTGAAATTATTCATTTTGCTCTACCCATTGGCCGTGATTTTGGTGTTCGTGACGGGCCGCTACCGCCTGCCCGTCGTCCCGGTTATGCTGATTCTTGCTGCCGCTGGAGCGGCGGAGTTGGCGGAAATCCTGCGGCGGAGGCGCTGGGGACGGCTGGGCCTGGCCGGGGCAGTCCTGGCCGCCGCGGTGGCGATTTCCACGTTTCCCGGGCCTTTCCCCGACGAAAAAGTCAACTTCGCCGCCGAGTTGGATTACGACCTGGGCTGTTTTCACCATCGTACATCCCGCGACTTTGCCCGCGCCGAACGATTACTTCGCGACGCCATCGCCCTGCGAGCCGACTACGCCGATGCCTGCAACGAACTGGGCAACCTTATCTCCTCGCAAGGCCGCATCGAAGAGAGCATGGAATACCACCGCCGCGCCATTGCAATCAATCCGCGCCACTCCAAGGCCATGTGCAATCTGAGCGTCTCGCAGTACCAACTGGGGCATCTGGACGAGTCGATGGCCGTCCTCCATCAGGCGTTGGCCTTTGACCGGTACTACCCCAAACTGCATTACCGCGTGGGCCTGATCCTGGCCAGGCAGGGAAGGCTCGCAGAAGCCGTGGAATCCTATCGCCGCGCATTAGAGGGCGAACAGGACAAGTCCAATCTCTTCCGTGTTCACGCGGCATTGGGAGACGCGATGATGGTCGGCGGGCAGGCGGTGGCCGCCGTGGGCGAATACCAACAGTCGCTGGCACTGACAGCCGGCGGAGACCTGGGCGTGGACCCGCGCAGCGTGATGCGGTACCTGGCCTGGCTTGAAGCCACCAGCGACCAGGACGGGGCGCGCAACGCCGTCGAAGCATTGCGATTGGCCGGGCGGCTGGTGACGATTGATTCCCAGGCGAAATACCGCGACGACTTGCCTGCCTCGCTGAGCGTGCTGGCCGCCGCCCACGCCGAGGCCGGACGGTTCGCCGATGCCGTCTCCATCGCCAATCAGGCTGCCGGCTTGGCCGAGTCTGCCGGGCAAATGGAACTGGCAGCCCGCCTCCGCCACCACCTGGAGTTTTATCGCGCCTCCAAGCCGTATCGGCAAATCGGTAGCGAACTGCCGGATTGATCGAAAAGCCCAACCCCATGTAAACGCGCCGGATGTCGTCCAGGCAACTGTGTCGGCCGGGCCGTTACAGCGCCACCTTCGGCGCGGCGCCGGAACCGGCTTCTTCGATCTCGAAAAATTCCCGCGCGGTGAACTTGAAAACCTGTGCGATGAGGTTGGATGGGAACACCTCGATGCGCGTGTTGAGGTCGCGGACATTGGCGTTATAGAACCGCCTCGCCGCCTGGATGCGGTCCTCGGTATTGGACAATTCCTTCTGGAGGGCAAGGAAATTGGCGCTGGCCTTGAGGTCGGGGTAATTCTCCGACAAGGCGAAAAGCCGGCGCAGGCTGCCGATCAGGGCGTTTTCGTCCTTGGCCTGCGACTGAGGCGTTCCGGTGGAGGCCACAGCGCGGCTCCTGGCCTCGATAACCTGCTGAAGCACCTCCCGTTCGTGTTGGGCATAACCCCGGACCATCTCGACGAGGTTGGGAATCAGGTCGTAGCGGCGGCGAAGTTCCGTCTCCACGCCCGACCAGGATTCCCCGCACTGCTGACGCAATCGCACCATCACGTTATAGGTGGCCGCCACCCACGCCGCCGCCAGGATGACCACGATGCAGACGACCAGTAAACCGAAGTTCTCCGGTAGCACAATTGCCGGCGACATGCACTTGCTCCTTAGGTTTGCCCGCCAGTCTGCTGGCGGACCAGGTATTCCGGCAGGCCATCCAGCAGGCCGGAAAGCGTATCGCAGGCGGACTGGAAGTCCCGCGTGGAAAACACCGTCGAGCGGAAGGCGATCGCGCAGCCGGTGTCGAACTGGATCGCAAACCGCGGCCGGGCCAGCAGGAACTCCATCGCCCGAGGGTGCAGGACGTCGTAGGCCCACCGCCGGTCGCTCGACTTGACGTAGAAGGCCCGGCTGAACTCCGCCGACTCGAAGTCGATATCTTCAAAACCGAGGAACTCGGCGAACTTGTCGAAAAGATTCTCCGGGCGGATCAACAACGGTTTCAGGGGCACTTTACTGGTCATCACGGCGGCGGAAAACGTATGCGTGGTGCGGTTCTTGCCCGACCCGGTAACGTAAAGGTAATCGAAGCATATCGCCTGCCGTTCCGGCGGCCAGGGGCCCTGGATGATGTTGTAGGCATAGCGGTCCTGTCCGGTTTGGAGACAATGAAAACTCCCGAACCGGTCCCCCAGGGAGAACTGTTTGGCGGGACTGAAGCTCAAGCCCTTGGATTGCGCCCAGGCAAGTAGCTCGCCGCGGCGCTTGGCGGCGGCGTAGCGCGTGTATATCCCAGCCGCCAGGGCGACCGTGATCATCAGCAGAAACATCAACGCGACGTGATTGTTCACCTCGCCAATCATGTGCATGGTTTTTCAATCGGCCGGTTGGGCCTGGGGGCCTTTGGAAAACCGCCTGGTCATTACGCGCGCGCCGGCAAACAGCAGGTAGGCCGTTATGCACAGCAACACGATGTCCGCCGTCAGGAGCGTGACGTTTTGCCCCGGCGCGGCAAGGAACTTGCGCAACAGCAGCACCAGGCTGGCCAGCGTGGTGACCATCATGAAGGCCGCGGGCAGCAAGGCGAACCACACGGACCGCCCATGTCGAGCCAGCCACAGCGCCGCCAAGGCCAGCACCATCGCGGCAAGCAGTTGGTTGGCGGTGGCGAAAACCTCCCACAGCGCCCGTTGCCCTCCCGTCAGCGCGAAGGCCAGCGTGATCGCCACGGCCAGGCCGGAATTCACCCAATAATGTCGCAGTAACTTCAGAACCGACCGCCTCAGACCCATCGTGGCGATGGGAAACGCCGGCGCCGGTGGAGACATTGATTCCTCGGGGATAATGGGGATTCCGTCCCCGCCCGCGGGCACGGGTTCGCTGTGCTTCCATTGTTTGCGTTCCGCCTCGGCGACTGGTTCGGCGAAGATGTCGAACCGTCCAAACAACGTCCGCCAGACCTCCTCGAAAAGGTAACGGGTCAGGCGAACCGCCGCGTCCAGGGTGGTCACGAGAAATCCCTCCAGCAGCACCATGCCCGCCAGCGCCCCCCAGGCCACCGGCGCGCCCAGGGCCAGGTGGGCGGAGTTACCCACTGCCATCGCGAAGCCAAGAACGGCATTGGGTTCACCGGCGAAGCCTCCCAGCTTGGGATATACGTCGGAGAGATAATCCTTCCTGCCGGTTCCCATCATCATTGCCGCGATCACACAGACAGCAACGAAGCTTTCCAGCAGCATGGCGTAATACCCGATGTTCCGGGCCGCCCGCTCGGAGGTGATCTGCTTACAGGTGGTCCCACCGGCGCAGAGGCTGTGGAATCCGCTGACGGCCCCGCAGGCGATGAGGATAAACAACGTCGGCCAGATCGGGCCGTTGGCGGCGCTGCCCTGGGCCACGTTGAACGCCGGCAACGGGTCGCTCACCCCCGCGCCGCTGGCGCCGCCGACCAATAACGTCAGCAGCAGTGCCGCGGTTCCCGCGTAAAGAATATGCGCGTTGATGAAGTCGCGGCTCTGGAGGAAGATCCACACGGGCGCTCCCGCCGCTATCAGGACGTAAATGGAAAGCAGTAACATCCAGCAATGGATTCCTTTGCAGGTAATGCCCGCCAGCGTCATCTGCTCCGGAAAGGCCACGGGGAAATACAGGCCCAAAAAGATGCTGGCGGCGCATATGGCAATTGCCGCCAGGGAACAGTATCGAACGCGAATCCGCCGCTTGATGTACATCCAGCCGACCAGCGGCGCCGCGGCCGTGATGACGATCACACTCATGGAGGCGATTCCCCCGATGACCACCTTTTGCCCCTCGACGCGAAACAGCGTCTGGCTGGCTGGAAGGTCCAGGCGGGTAAAAGGCAGGCGGCTGGTCAGTGCGGCTGCCGAAAGGTTCAGGAAGGCCGCGCATACCAGCGCCAGCATCACGATCAAAAACAGCGTCAGGGCCACGAAGGCGTCGTTTCCAACCAACCGCCGCGCGATGGTGGCCACGGAATGGCCGCCTTCCCGGGTGGTGATGTAGGTGGCCAGGTAATCATGCACCGCGCCGATGGCCACCCCCCCGACGAGTACCCAGGCCACGGCCGGAAACCAACCGTATATGATCGCTATCACCGGTCCGACGATGGGTCCGGCCCCGGCGATGGCGGCGAAGTGGTGGGCGAAAACCACGGGCGTGGGCGTGGGCACGAAATCACGGCCGTCGTTGAGCCGGATAGCCGGGGTCGTCCTGGTGGCATCCTCTCCGACGGTGCGGGCCAGGAAACGCGAATAACACCACCCGCCACCGCCCAACACCACCATGGCGACCAGCAACAGATAAAGCACCGACATTGCCTCACCTCTGCCCCACCGATGTTATCGACGCGGAACTCAAACGGTCCGACTTGGCCCTATGATACGAGGGAGCGGCGGTTCGTCAACGTCGCTGGGGGACTCAAAGCTGTTCCTTGAGTTTTTTGAGCGTCTCGATGGCCTGGTCTGGCGTGAGGCTGTCGGGGTCGATGGCTCGCAGGTCGCGGGCGACACGGGCTGCCGGGTCGGCGAAGAGCTGCATCTGGGCGGCAGCTTCTCGCGCTCGCCGGGCCAGGGCGGGCATGTCCATGCCCTCGGCCAGGTGGGCCTGGATTTGCGGCAGGATTGCCTTGGCGCGGTCGATGACCTCGCGGGGCACGCCCGCCAGGCGCGCGACGTGCACCCCGTAGCTGCGGTCCGTCCCGCCCGGGACGATCTTGTGCAGGAAAACCACCTCGTCGGACCACTCCCGCACGGCGACGTTTAGGTTGGCCGTCCCGTCCAGGAGCTTTTCCAGTTCCGTCAGCTCGTGGTAGTGCGTGGCGAAAAGCGCCCGGCAGCGGATGTGCAGGGCGATATGCTCGCAGATCGCCCACGCCAGAGCCAGTCCGTCGCAGGTGCTCGTGCCTCGCCCCACCTCGTCGAGGATCACCAGCGAACGCGAGGTGGCGTTGTGGAGGATGTTTGCCGTCTCGACCATCTCCAGCATGAAGGTGGAAAGTCCCCCGGCAAGGTCGTCAGCCGCCCCGACACGGGTGAAGATGCGGTCGGCGAGTCCTATGGTGGCTTCCTGGGCGGGCAGGAAGCTGCCGATCTGCGCCATCAGCACCAGCAACGCCGTCTGGCGGATATAGGTGCTTTTACCGGCCATGTTGGGGCCGGTGACAATCAGCAGGCGGTTGTCGGTGGCGTCCATGTGGACGTCGTTGGGGACGAACCGTTCGCGAAGCTCCTCCGCCAGCACGGGGTGCCTGCCGCCCAGGATGTGCAGGACGTTATCCTGGGTGATGCTCGCTCGGCGATAATTGCGCTCCATCGCCAATTGCGCCAATGCCGCCAGGACGTCCAGCGTGGCCAACGCCTCGGCGGCGGACTGGAAGGCGGCGACGTGTTGCGCCAGCTCGCTGCGCACCTGCTCGAACAGTTGCGCCTCCATCGCCTTGGCCCGTTCCCCAGCCGAGAGGGCCTCCGATTCGTACCGCTTCAGTTCGTCGGTGATGTACCGTTCGGCGTTCTTGAGGGTCTGCTTGCGGATGTAGTCGGCGGGTACTTTGTCGCGATGGACGTTGGTGATTTCGATGTAGTAACCGAAGACGCGGTTGTACCCTACCTTGAGGTTGGCCACGCCGCAGCGCTGGGATTGGCGAGCCTGGTAGTCCGCCAGCCAGCTTTGCCCGTCGCTGCCGATGCGGCGGAGGCGATCCAGTTCCTCTCCAAAACCGTTGGCGATGACCCCGCCGTCGCGAAGGTTGTTTGGGCAGTCGGGGTCGATGGCCCGGCAGATCAGTTCCGCCGGCAGTTCCAGGCCGATAAGACGAGGCGTCAGCGTCGCGATCAGGTCCGACGAGCATCCCGCCGTCGCCGCGGCCAGTTCAGGAAGCAGCTTCAGTGTATGCCCCAGCGCCAGTAGTTCCCTGGGCCTGGCGCGCCCCATGGCGATGGAACCGGCGACGCGGTCGACCTGCGTGACTTCCGCCAGAAGTCCTCGCACCGCCGCCAGGCGGGACCGATCCGACAGCAACTCCTCCACGGCGTCCATGCGGGCGGAGATGGCGCTGTAACCGGTCAGGGGAAACCGCAGCCATCGCTCCAGCATTCGGGCGCCCATTCCAGTAGCCGTGCGGTCGATACTGCCCAGCAGCGATCCTTCGCGCCTCCCGCCGCGCAATGTGCGATAGACCTCCAGGCATCGCAGCGTGTTGCCGTCGATGGCCATGTGATCGGCTCGGTCGAACCGACGCAGGGAGGCGACATGTGCCAGCGCGGTCTTCTGGGTCGCCTGGAGATATTCGATGATCGCCCCTGCCGCAGACAGCGAGGCGTCCCAGGCGGTGAAACCGAAGCCTTCCAGCGTCGCGGCGCGGAAATGGTCCTTCAATACCGTCGAAGCCGCGGCGGGGTCGAACGCCCAGCCGGGCCGGCTGGTCACCGACGCGGCGGTACACTGGCGCAACGATTCCCGGAACGCCGGAGTGTCTATGGACGATCCTTCCGGGATCAGCACCTCCGCGGCGCCGATGCGGACCAGTTCGTCGGTCATGTGGCCGGCGGGGGCGAGCATGGCCCAGAACGCCCCGGTGGAAAGCTCCGCCCAGGCGATACCGATCTGCTTGGAGGCGTTGTCCCCACCGCGCCTGCGCGCGTGATCCCCGTGGCGGGCGTCGGTTGTATCGACAGCGCCGAAATCGCCGAAGACAGCTGCCACGTAGTTGCCCTCTCGCTGGTCCAGCAGACCCTCGTCGGTCAGCGTTCCGGGTGTAACCAGGCGGACCACGTCCCGCTTGACCACGCCCGTGGCCTGCCTGGGGTCCTCCACCTGCTCGCAGATGGCCACCCGAACTCCGGCCTTGACCAACCGCGCGAGATAGCCGTCCAGTGCGTGATACGGAATCCCCGCCAGCGGGACGGCCGAGGGGCCTTTGGATCGACTGGTCAGCGCCAGGCCCAACACCCGGCTGGCGGTCTTGGCGTCCTCGTAAAACGTCTCGTAGAAATCCCCCATGCGGAACAGCAACAGATAACCGGGGTGCTGTTCCTTGAAAAGGCGATACTGCCGCATCGCCGGGGTGTCGAGTTGCGCGGGGGATTCTTCCACGCCAGCACTATAACGGAACGGGGCGGGGGTTTCATGCACGTTCCCAGGCGGCGGGGGCGGCGTCCACGCGGGCATGGGTTCGTCGGGATTGGCTACATCCACCATCGCAACGCCGCTCCATGTGAGCGGCATTTTCGCCTCACTATTCACTACCTTTTCCCGCCCTGTGAGCGGCCTGTTTTTTGGGGCCGGAAAAACAGGCCGCTCATTAGTGTAGAGTTTTTCTCGATATTTCTTGGCGCGATGGGTTTTCGCTCATATGATTCGTCGCGTGGACCGGACACAGCGGCTCCCTCCACCGCTGTGGACGAAAGGTTCCCCCCACCTTTCGCTATTCCGGTCCACGTTATTGCCTTGGCTTAACGCAAGCCCATTTATTAGCGACAGTAAGCTCGCTTTTTGTCTTGTTGGAGGTTGTCCGCCAATAGTCAAAGGGCTTCACCAAGTCGATGAAATTTCCAGTGTTAGGTGGTTTTCCGCGGTTTCTTGCGATATCGCTTCTTGACCGGCGAGGGACCGAAAGCTAGTATGAAGGGAAGTTCATAGGCATCCGCCGCACCAACAGTCCGGTGGGTGCGTATAAGTATCAGGTAGCGACGGCCGGGGTGTGTCGGACAAGCAGGCCGTCAGATTAGCGGCGCTCGGCGCCTGTCGGGATGTATCGGCGGGCGCACGCGTTGCCGGTGTCGCCCCGTTTGAAGAAACGGGGAAGATTGCTAAAAGGACGCCTCGCAGCGCCGGTCGCCGATGATTCGCTGTTCCCGTGGGGAACGGCGAGGCCTTCGGGTCATAGAGTTCACATGAGTCAGCGCAGGTTGAATCTGCAAGAGATTCAACGACGTGGTGACCGGCCCGGCGAATGGCGAGGCCCTTGCGAGGGCCTGCCCTCCGATGTCTCAAACTCGCCGGCCGGCGGGTTGTTATCGCCCGCGCAGCAGCCTTGAGGTTGGCTCGGGTAGCTGATACGGGCGAACCTAGGCTCGCGGTGAACCGGACCTTGGAGCCTCGGACCAACGCCTGTGGCGGTGTTGGACGGGCCTGCTTGGCTGAGATGCTGCCCTCTCCGGCGCGCTTCCTGTGGAAAGGAAACGTGCCATGGAAGCATTCCTATTTCTCGCCTTATCGCCCGGCCAGGACGCCGCACTGGCTTTCTCCGCCGCCATCGTCTCTGTGCTGCTGACCGCCATGGTGATGTGGCTGATTCAGCGGGCCCGCCGGGTAGTGGTGGAAAAAGAGATGGCCGCCCTGCGTGCAGCGGCAGAGGCCCAGGCCCAGAAGATCCTCGCCCAGGCCGAAGCGGAGGCCAAGACCGAGTTTATCCGCCGCCGTGAAAAAGCCGACGCCGAAACCGAAGTCATGCGCCAGGAACTTCGCGCCGAGGAAAAGCGACTGGCCAAGCGCGAGGACATCATCGATGGAAAGTTGGAATCCATCAACACCAAGGAGCGCGTGGCCGAGGCGTCCGAACGGGCCTTGGTGGAAAAAGAAAAAGCCCTGGCCAACAGGGACCGCCAGATGAACGACTTGATCGCCCAGCAGAAGACGCAACTGCTGCGTGTGGCGAACCTTTCCGTGGACGAGGCCCGCGCCATGCTGCTGGAACGCATGGAGAAGGACATGGAGGACGAGACGGCACGGATCGTCGATCGGCGCCTCAACGAGGCCCGTGAGACAGCCGAAACGCAGGCCCGCGAGATCGTCATCACCGCCATTCAGCGCTATGCCGCCGAGCACACCTGCGACTCCACCGTCTCGACGGTGGATATTCCCTCCGATGACATGAAAGGCCGCGTCATCGGGCGCGAGGGCCGCAACATCCGAGCTTTCGAGAAGGCCACCGGCGTGGACGTTATCGTTGACGATACCCCCGGAGTCGTGGTGGTATCCGGTTTCGATCCGGTGCGGCGGGAAATTGCCCGCCGCTCGCTGGAGAAACTCATCCAGGACGGGCGGATCCATCCGACCCGCATCGAGGAGGTCGTCGCCGCCACCGAGAAGGAAGTCAACAAGCAGGTTTCCGAATACGGCAAGCAGGCCGCCGTGGAGGCCAACGTCCGCGGGCTGCACAGTAAACTTATGGATCTGCTGGGGCGGCTGCACTTCCGCACCAGCTATGGACAGAACGTGCTGAAGCATTCCATGGAGGTCGCCTACCTGGGGCAGATCATCGCCGAGGAACTTGGCCTCAACGGCCAAACCGCCCGGCGCTGCGGCCTGCTGCACGATATCGGAAAGGCCGTGGACCACGAGGTCGAGGGCGGCCATCCACAGATCGGCGCCGACCTGTGCAAGCGATACGGCGAGAAGGAAGAGATCGTCAACGCCGTCGGCGGCCACCACGGCGACATCGAGGCCAAGAGCGTCTACACGCCCATTATCGCAGCCGCCGACGCCATCAGCGCCTCGCGCCCAGGCGCCCGCCGCGAGACCCTGGAGCGTTACGTTCAGCGGTTGCAGAAGCTCGAGGAAATCGCCACGGGCTTCGAGGGCGTCCGCCAGGCCTACGCCATCCAGGCCGGCAGGGAAGTCCGCGTCATCGTCGATCCCGAGAATGTCGACGACCGGCTCTCGGCCAAGATCGCCCACGATATCGCCAAGCGCATCGAGGAAGAGATGGAGTATCCCGGCGAGGTCAAGGTGACACTGCTTCGGGAGACTCGTTGCGTGGAATACGCCCGATAACCGCGGAGCGTTTTAGAACGTTTAGAGTTCTATATTGGGGTGATAGCGCGGTGGGGCTTCGTCCCACCGCGCATTCGAGCATCTGTCAGGCCGGCGGGACAAAGCCCCGCCGGCCAAGTGCAAACATCCAAAGTTAAACCCCTCTAAGGCCACCGGACATCCTGGAGTTGAAGCTCCACGCTCGTCTGGCCGTTATAGCGGTTCAGCACCGGCTGGGCGGCTATGTCGATCTGGTTTACCCCCGCCAGCGAGTCGGCCAATTCACCCATGCCGAACCCAACCGCTCGCAGCGACGCCTGGCCCTGCGAAAGCATCAGGCTGACGGTTCCCCCGTTGCGGCCCATTCGCCGCGGCGGCGAGAGTACCCGGCAGCGTCGCATCGCCAGGACGGGCGGGGGGTTGCCCTGCCCGAATGGCGCCAGGCGGCTGATATGCTCGACGACGTTGTAGCCCAGGCCCGACAGGCTCGCTTCGGCATCGATCCGTAGCGGGGGGCAAAGTTGTTCTGTCGCGACATGCTCGCCCGCATAGGTGAGCATCGCGGCGGTGAAATTTTCCATCTTATCGCGGTCGATCCGCAGCCCCCCGGCCATCGCGTGCCCGCCGAAGGTCTTGAGGAATCCGCCACATGCGGCCAGCGCCTTGCGGATNNGGGCGGTTGAAACGGTCCACAAGCCGGGAGGCCACGATGCCGATGACCCCGCCATGCCAACGGTCGCTGGCCAGGACGATCACGCGGTTGTCGGGCCGGTCCAGCCCGCCGGCCAGGACCATCTCAACGGCCTGTTCGGCGATCTCGCGCTCGACCTTCTGGCGGTGGGCGTTCTGTTGGGTGAGATATTCGGCAATCTGTGCGGCTCGCTCGGGCGTGACATCGGTCAGCAGTTCCACGGCTTCGCGGGCGTGACCCATTCGGCCGCAGGCGTTGAGGCGCGGGGC
>PMBX01000252.1:7590-8742 GCA_003153915.1 Phycisphaerales bacterium | reverse complement strand
GTGGCCTCCAGCAGGAAATTCCGCATGGCCTCATCGACGCGCCCCTGCCCGCAGACCTCCTTGGCGATCTGCCAGGCGAGCTTCAGCGCCACGCCCGCGCCGGAAAGGTCGGGATTGGGATATGCCCCCTCCGGCAGCGCCGGATGCACGATGGCGTCGGCGGGCGGAAGTTCATCGGGCGGGACGTGATGATCGGTGATGATTACCTCCAGCCCCGCTGCCTTCGCCGCGGCCAACGGCTCGTTGGCTGAGATGCCGCAATCGACGGTAATCAAAACCTCCGCGCCGCTTTCGACGAGTTTGGCCACCGCCGCCGCGTTGACGCCGTAACCTTCCTCCAGGCGGTGGGGCACGTAGTAGTCGACATGGCCTCCCACCAGTTTCAGGGCGGCATGGAGGATCGCCACGCCCGTGATACCGTCCACGTCGTAGTCGCCGTAGATGACGATACGCTTCCCGCCGGCAACGGCGGCGGCGACGCGGCGAGCGGCGTCGGCGCAGCCGCCAAGAAGCTCCGGGGGATACAGGTCGCTGAGGCGCGGGTTGAGGAATGCCTTGCCGGCTTGGGGGTCGCCCACGCCGCGGTTGTGGAGGATCTGCGCCACCAGCGGAGCCGTGCCGACGTAATTTTCCAAGTCGTCGGCGCCTCCATAGACGGGGGCGACTTCCCATATCCGCTGATCGGGCCTCCATGCGCGCGACATCGCTGCTCCTTGCTTCAATACGCAGGCGATTATAGGCCCAAGCCTCTCGCCACGCCAGCACCGCTCTTGACCACCGTGCCGGTGGAGAGGTAAGAAGAACCTTTCCCATGGGAGATCGACTCGGATGGACGTGCTTGGCTGGTCGCTGTTGCCGGCGGAGGTGAGCAACGTCTATCTGTTCCTTATCCTGGGGAGCCTCTCGGCGCTTTTGGTGAGCATGGCAAAGGCGGGTTTCGGCGGAAGCATAGGCATCCTGAGCTTTCCCATCATGGTCTACGCCTTCGATGGCAATACCCTGCTGGCGGCGGGGACACAGTTGCCCCTGCTGGTCGTCTGCGACCTGGTGGCGGTGGTCAGTTGGTGGGGCAAGTGGAGTTTTCGGACCATTTGGCCGCTGTTTCCCGGCGCAACCGGCGGTGTACTGATCGGCTGGGCGATCCTTTGGTGG
>PMBX01000252.1:0-7555 GCA_003153915.1 Phycisphaerales bacterium | reverse complement strand
GGGGTGGCCTCCACCCTGGCCCATGCCTCCGGGCCGATCACCACCATGTACCTGCTGCCGCAGCGGATGCCCAAGGGAACCTTCGTCGCCAGCACCGTGCTGTACTACACGGTTTTCAACCAGGCCAAGCTCATTCCCTATTTCGCCCTGGGGTTAATCAACCTCAAGACCGCCGGGGCTTCCCTGGCGCTGTTGCCGGCAGTCATCGTCGGGACGTTTCTGGGCCTGTTTTTGCACAACCGCGTCGTGGAACGGCATTTTACGGCAGTGGTATATGTGTTGCTGACCTTGGCCGGGGCGCACATGTGCTACGGCGGGGTGCAGAAATTGCTGGCCCTTGCGGGGCGATAGCGATTATTTGCCGACGCAGAATCGCGAGAAAATCCGTCCCAGCACGTCTTCCGTGACGACTTGTCCGCTGATGTGCCCCAGTTCGTCCATCGCCGCTCGCAATTCCACTGCCGCCAATTCGGCTACGTCGGAGATATCGCCCGCCGGGGCAAGTAGCTCCGCCGCGCGCCGGGCCGCCGACGCGGCGGCTTGCAAGCAACGCCGCTGTCGCTGGTGGAGGCCCATCGCCACGCCGGGCCTGTCGGTCGAGCGATGCAGGCAATCGGCGATGGCCCGCCGCAGGTCGTCCAATCCGCCCCCCACCGTGGCAGAGACGATCAGGGGTTGACGTGGGCTACCGATGCCGGCTGTTTCCAATAAACTCGATAACCCGGCCAGGGCAGCAGCGGCGGCTTGGCTGTCCAGCAGGTCGGCCTTGTTGCCCACCACCAGGCAGGGGCAGCGGTGGTTGGCCCGGCGGGCCTGCCGCAGGAATTCCACATCGGTCTGGAAATCCGCCGCTGACAGGTCAACGACGAAGACGATCACGTCGGCGACAGCGACGGCGGCGCGGGCGGCCTGATCGGCCGCTGCCGCCAGCGGATCGTTGGGCGAGGCCAACCCGGCGGCGTCCTGGAGGATCGCGGTTGACCCATTGGGAAAGGATATCGCTGCCGTCAGCACGTCGCGGGTGGTGCCCGCCACCGCCGAGACGATCGCGCGATCCGTCCCGCTCAGGACATTCAGCAGCGAGCTTTTACCCACGTTGGGCCTGCCGGCGATGACGACGCGCGGACGGTCGGCGGTTTCGGGAAGTTCTCCCGCCCGCTGGGCCTGGCGGAGCAGGCGCCGCGCAACGCAATCCAGCCGGCGGGCAAGCCGGCCTGGGGGTTCCAGGGCGATATTCTCCTCAGCCAGGTCGATGGAGGCCTCCACGGTCGCCAGGGCATCGGTCAGTGTTACCGCGGCGCGTCGGCAAAGCCGCCCCAACCACCCGCCCAGCGCGGCGGAGGCGGAGCGAAGGCGGACCTGGTCCGCCGCGTCGATCATGTCTGCCACCGCCTCGGCCGCCGAAAGGTCGATGCGGCCTGAGAAAAACGCCCGCGCGGTGAACTCGCCGCCTTGGGCCTCCCTGGCCCCGGCCGAAAGCAGTGCGGAGACCATCGCCGTCGCTGCCGTGGGCGAACCGGGAATGTGGAACTCCACCACGTCCTGGCGGGTGTAGCTGCGAGGGGCACGGAAGACATAGGCCCTGGCGGGCAACTCGATGCCACCAACCGTGATGACGGCCCGTCCGTCGAAGCAGCGGAATCCACTGGAGGCGCTCAACGGACCGGAGGCGCCGAGGAACACGCTATCGGCGAGTTTCAGGGCATCGGGACCGCTTAGCCGGACGATGGCGCGCGCCGATACGCCCGCGGGGCTGGATACGGCAACGATATTGTCGTCCAATTGGAACATCCAACGACCAGACTACAGCGCATCTGGAGGAATGTCGATTGACCCCGCCGGATCGGGCATGGTTGTTCTAGCACTGGAATTGTTGCGGGAATCCGGCATATCCGGCAAGGTCGAAGGGTTTGGTCGCCACGGTCCAGGCGGGTGCGCCGGGAGAGTCGCTCAACAGGCAGGCGTTCTCGACAGAGCGAGCCATGAGGTCGTCGATCCCGTCGATGACGACGAATTGGTCCTTCGTGACGTGTTTCTTTAGATGGCAGAAGGAATCCGGGATGCGGTGGATTCTCCCGCTGCTTTCGTGCGCGGCGTTGACGGCGAGGGTCATCATCCGGGCGTTGGCCAGGTCGCAGCGAAGGTTGGTTGCGTCATCGGTGCGTATGGCATCGACGAACTCCGCCAGCATATTATCTTGGCCATGGGTGGGGTCCGACGGGCAGGTCTGGCTGGTTCCATCGGCGTAGGTGATCTCCGTGGCGCCACCGTAGTTGTAAACCGCCTTGCCTTTGCGGGCGATTACTTCGAGTACGGGTCCATATTTTGATTCGGGGCAAAGCGTGGCCAGGAAATGCACGGTAGGCCCGGCGTCGGTGCGTATCTCGATAGCGGCGGTATCGTGGGCTTCCACAGACCCGGTTGCGTACAGTTCCGCCCGAACCGCCACGGGGCGGGCGAGGCGGTAGGGATGCTCCGAGGCCAGCAGGAGCAGGTTTGTTATCTGATGGGCCAGGGCGTTGGTTGCCGGGCCGTCCAGCACCCACCGGTCGCCCAGGCGAAGTTTGCCGGCCCAGTTGTTGCGGCTGTAGTAGGAGGCCCCTCTCGGCCAGCCGGTGCGACAGGTGATGGCCTGAATCTGCCCCAGTTTTCCCGACAGCAGGCGATCCTTGATGAAGCGGATATTGTCGCTATGCACGGCCTGGAAGCCCACCACGCAGAGTCGCCGGTGCTTTGTCACGGCTTCCAGCATCCGATCGACTTCCTGGACGGTGGCGGCGGGGGGTTTCTCCACGTGGACGTGAAAACCGCGCTGCACGGCGGCGATGGTCAGCGGTTCGTGGGAGGAAATGCCCGAGCCGATATAGACGGCATCGCACTTGCCCTGCATTTCGTCGAACATCTTGATGGCGTCGTCGTAGAGGGCCACGCCGTTGTCGCTGAGGCGCTTGGCGAATTCCGTGCACTCGGACATCAGCATCTCGGCAGCGGCGACCAGACGGCAGTTGAGCTTCTCGCGGTTTCGCAGGATCACATCCGCCAGCACACTGCCGTAACCCCTAAAACCGACTACGCATAAGCGGACCATTACAACTCCTTTTTTCTCGCTTGGCGCGAGCGGATAGCGCTAAATCATAACGTGGGGGCAACCGGTTAGACAAGTCATGACAAACCGCATGGCAAGTTCGCATGGACGCACAAGGGCACGGTTCGTTGCCTTCCTCGTGGGCGGTTGGGCGGTGCGGAACCTGTCAAAAAAACATCCTTGAATGTCTTGGGCGTTCGGGCAATAATGTCTCGTCGGGTGTTTCACAAGTACAGAGGGCAACTGAATGGCGAAGATGCTTGCGGCTCTACTGAACCTGCAATCCGTCGAACGTCAGATCGCAGCGGTCAGGGAACGGCTTACGGGCCGGAAAAATGCGGTAGTTTCCCAGCAAGCCCGGTTGGATAAATTCAAGGCCGATTGGAAAGCCTCCCACGAGAAGTACCTTAACCGCCGCAAGGACAGCGACAGGCTCGCCTTGGATCTCAAGGCCAAGGAGGAGCAGGTCGGCAAGCTTCGCACCTCCCTGAACTCCGCAAAGACCAACAAGGAATATGCCGCCATCCTCACGCAGATCAACACCTTCAAGGCCGACAACGCCAAGGTTGAGGACGCGGCGCTGAGAATGATCCAGGATGCCGAAACCGTCGGAGCCGAGGCCGACGCGATCCAGCAGCAAATCGCCGGTGAGCAGACTCGCCTGGAGGAGATCGAAAAGGCCAGTGCCCAGGAGATCGCCCGCCTGACGGCAATGCTGGAGGACCTGACCGCACAGCGCACCGAGGCGGCCGGCCTGGTTCCTCGCGACGCCCTGGCGATCTTCGACCGCATCGCACCCACCTTTGAAGGCGAGGCGATGGCTGTCATAGAAATCCATGGAAGGAAACCCCCGCACGAGTACATCTGCGGTGGTTGTTACATGAGCCTCAACGCCGAGCACGCCAACATCCTGCGCTCACGCGACGAGTTGCGCACCTGCGACAACTGCGGGCGCATCCTGTACCTTCAGCCGCAGGGCGAAGGCTCCCCGGCGCAGTAGTCTTTAAGAATCGGGGGGGGATTTCCCGGACAAAGGACTCACTCTTTTGCGCGTGACGGTACACATTGACGGTGGATCCAGGGGTAATCCCGGCCCGGCGGCGGCGGGGGTGGTTATCACCGCCGGGGGCAAGGTAATTCATCAGGCGGGTATCTTCATTGGCACGGCGACCAACAACATCGCCGAATACAGCGGGCTGGTGGCGGGCCTGACGGCGGCAGGGCGATTGAAGGCCACCGAGGTCGAGGTCGTCAGCGACTCCGAATTGCTCGTTCGCCAGATGAATGGGGACTACCGTGTTCGCAACGAGGGCATCAAACCGCTCTACGAGCAGGCCTCCCACCTGGCGAATGGATTTGCCCACTGCCAGTTCCGCCACGTACCGCGCGAGAAAAATATCCAGGCCGACAAGTTAGTCAACAAGGCGCTGGACCTGAAACATGACGTTTCCCACTGACGCATCTTGATCCGGTCCCTTGGGCGGGCATGATGTATATAATTTTGACGGTTGCCGGACGCGCAGGGAGGGATCGATTGGCGGAGCGACGAATTGGCCAGATTTCCCGACCATTTCATCCAGCAGGTGGCCGCGGCCACCGACATCGTTGACCTCATTTCCCAGTATGTCGCGCTGAAGAAGCGCGGGCGTGAGTTTCTCGGCCTTTGCCCGTTTCACGAAGACAATCGTCCCTCCCTGAACGTCTCGGCGACCAAGCAGATATTCAAATGCTTCGCCTGCGGGGCCGGTGGCGGGGTTTTCCAGTTCATCGAAAAATACGAGAAGCTTCCCTTTCCCGAGGCCGTCAAGATGCTGGCACAGCGGGCGAACATTCCCCTGCCTCGCGCGTTGCAGGAGGCCTCCACCCCGGCAGGGCTGAGCAAGGCGGACCTGATCGGCTTGATGACCTTTGCCGCAAAATTCTACCGTCAAAGGCTTGGCTCGCCGGCGGGAACGGCGGCGCTGAGCTATGTCCGGCAGCGCGGATTGAGCGATGAGTCGCTGGAGCGGTTCGGGATCGGATACGCCCCGGATTCCTGGGACGCCTTGTCGCAGGCGGCTTCCAAGCAGGGCCACAGCGAGGCACAACTGCTGGCTGCCGGGCTGGTCGCCAGGAGCGAGCAGCGTAGCGGATGTTACGACCGGTTCCGCAACCGGTTGATCTTTCCGATCCTCAATCCCGCCGGGGAGATAGTCGCCTTTGGCGGACGGGCGCTGGACCCGGCTGATCGGGCCAAGTACCTCAACAGTCCCGATTCGATCCTCTTTGACAAGTCCGCCCTGCTCTATGCGTTGAACTGGTCGCGCGAGGCAATCGTCGCCGGCGGAAGGGCGGTGGTGGTGGAGGGGTATTTTGACGCGCTGATGCCTCTCCAGGCCGGCGTGGGCAACGTCGTGGCGACGATGGGGACATCGCTGACCGACAGGCATGTGCGGTTGTTGTCGCGCTACGCGCGGGAAGTGGTGCTGGTTTTTGATTCCGACCTAGCCGGCGCCAGGGCAGCCGAGCGGGCCTTGGAGCTTTTCCTGCTTCAGCAGATTCACGTTCGCGTGGCTACCATTCCGGAGGGCAAGGACCCATGCGATTTCTGCCTGGCCAAGGGAGGCGAGGCATTCCGCTCGCTGGTCGAGGCGGCGCCCGACGCGCTCCAGTATATCTGGGGCCGGCGGCTGGAGTCATGCCGGCAGGCCGGCGACGACTTGGCGGCTCGACGGCGGGCGATGGAGGATTTCCTGCGACTCGTGGCGTCCTCGTCGGCCTACGGGGTCATCGATTCGATGCGGCGGGGGCAACTGGCCCAGCACATCGGACACATGCTCAACATTTCCCCCGGCGACCTGGAGGCGCACATGAGGCGCCTGATCCGCCAGGTCCCGCCAAGGCCCACCCCCGGCATGGCGAACCAGGGCGTTCCCCAGGGCGATCCCCAGCGGCAGGTGATCGAGGTGCTGTTGAATCGCCCGGACCTGTTCGACTCGGTTTCTGCGAGCATCTCTCCAGAGGACTTCGCCGACGCCGACATGCGCCAGCTTGCCGAGCACGTCTGGCAACTCGCCAGGAGCGGAAGGCTTCGGATCGATGAGTTACTTGCGCGGCAGGACCTGTCTGTCCACGCGGCGCTGCTGGCGGAACTGTCCGAGGGGGGCGAACGACGCGGCAACTACGAGGACACCCTGGCGGGGGCAATCGAGCACCTGTTGGGCCGCAGGCGAAAACTGGAACTGCAAGATATGAAGTCGTCGGGACTTAACGACGACGCCCTCCGCCGGCTCGATGAATCCCTCCGGCAGGCGGACCCGCGGAGACACCCCAGGATCACTTAATCGGCAGGCAGAACGGTTCCTTGTTTATCGAGCATTGACTTTTCCCGTGGTAAAGCTAGAATTGTAGGGCTTTTGACTCTTGGAAGACCCGTACTTCCCAAGGGAGTTCATGCATGACCGATGCGTTGGACGCAAGCGTAAAAAAGCTCATTGCCAAGGGTAAGCAGCGCGGCTACCTGACATATGAGGAGATGAACGACGATCTTCCCGACGAGGCCGTCTCGCCGGACAAGTTAGACTCGCTCTTGATGGCGTTGGACGAGTTGGGAATCGATCTGATCGACGAATCCGAGGTCGCCCAACGAGAACCGTTCACCGAAGAACCAGAGGTCCCCGAGGGGCCTGGAGCAGTCAAGCCTGTCGCCGAGGAGGTCGTCGAGGACCTGGAAGTCGTCCACCGCATCGACGATCCGGTGCGGATGTACCTTACGCAGATGGGGGAGATACCCCTGCTGACGCGGGACCAGGAAATCTCCCTGGCCCGCAAGATCGAGATGACGCGGATGCACTTCCGCCGCCGGGTGCTGGAGAGCGATTATTGTATCCAGCAGGCCAGCGAAATCATCACGCAGGTCCACGACGGCGACCTTCCCTTTGACCGGACGATGAAGATTTCCACCGCGGAGAACCTCTCCAAGGAAACCATCACCGACCGGATGCGGGCCAACCTCAACACCCTGGCCAAGATCATCGAGGCCGACCAGGGCGATTGGCAAACCGCCTGTTCCCATCGCAACAACGAATCCGCCCGCCGTTCGGCGCTGCGGAGCCTGTGGCGCCGCCGCCGCCGGGCCGCCAAGCTGCTGGAGGAACTTTCCCTGCGGACCTCCAAGGTCCAACCGCTGATGAAGAAGCTCCAGCACATCTCCGACAAGATGGAGGAGCTTGGGCGGGGCATCGAGGCCGGTTCCTCCAACGGAACCCCCCGCGAAGACCTGGAAGTCATGAAGGAAGAGTTGGACGGCCTGGTCGGTTTGGTGATGGAAGAACCGGAACTGCTCCGCAAGCGCGTCAAGGCCATCCAGAAGGTCTTCAACGATTACGAACAGGCCCGCCGGGAGCTTTCGGGCGCCAACCTGCGCCTGGTGGTGTCCATCGCCAAGAAGTACCGCAACCGCGGCCTCTCGTTCCTGGACATCATCCAGGA
>PMBX01000217.1 GCA_003153915.1 Phycisphaerales bacterium | reverse complement strand
GGTCGATCGATCCCCAACAGTTCGCAGATGGTGGGAAAAATGTCGATGTGCGAAACCATTGCGTCAAAGACCTTGCCTCCAGTGAACCCACCCGGGCCTGCCAGGATCAGCATGACGCCCATGCCGTGGTCGGTCAGGTTGCACTTCATCCTGGGGAAGGGGATACCGTGGTCCGTGGTGCACAATACCAGGGTATTGTCGGCCAGGCCGCTTTCCTCGAGGGCGGCCAGGACGGTGGCGATCTTCTGGTCGAGCCGCAAAGCGGCGACTTTGAAATCGGCCATGTCCCGCCGCGTCTGTGGACAGTCCGGTAATGGAGCCGGTGGCAGGCAGTAACGTCCAAAGTCCATTGTTGCGATGTGGTTGAAGGCATCCTTGACGCGGTGTGTCTCTGGGAATCCCACTGAGAGGAAGAACGGTTGTGTGGGTTGGGAGCGGAGAAATCCCGCTGCTCCCCAATCGGCGTGGTTGGATGCGGCCAGCACGCGGTCGTAACCGATTTTGTCGATCTGATCCCTTGGAATGATGTGCTGTACACCCGAAAAGGCACAGTAATACCCGGCCGCTCGTAAGGTATGAAGGATGTGCCGGCGATAGTCCTTGATCCGGAAACCCAGATGGGCCAGGCCCAACATACCGTTGTTGTGAGGGCACTGGCCGGTCAACAGCGAGGCCCGCGCCCCCGAGCATGTGGGCGTTGCGCAGAACGCTTGGCGGAACAGGATGCCTCCTTCGGCCAATTTCTGGAAGGTAGGCGTGGGGATCGCGTGGCCATAGGGTTGTACGTATCGGCCGGTGTCGTGCGAGTGGATGTACAGGATGTTGGGGCGATGTGTGTTCATGGCTTCTTAACTTGCCTGTCGATTGTCCTCGCCAGGCCCTTCTTTATTTCCAATGTTCGGATGTGTGCAACAACCCCCGGGGGTATTCCGGGAACGATCCGCGGATTTCCTAGTGCATAAGGCACAACGAGATGAATTGTCGCATGTGACATCGCCAATGGCAAGCACCACTCCGTGGCCCCGAAGGACATCCGCCGTCACGACACGAGTGGGTGAAAGAAAGGCAAGACGGACCATGGCGCCGCGCAGACAAGCGTAAGGGCCTTCTAGGTCAAGAGGGTGATGGTGATGGGAGGGTGGGAACCGAAGGTATCGGCGGTGTGCCCCAATCCGCCCAGGTAGGCGTCGAGGAAGAACATCGTCCCCAGTGGAAGAGAATCAACACCTGGGCTGGGAGACTGAGCAGTCCGATATAACCGGCGCGTCGCAGGTTGCGGAAGGCGCGATGTGAATGCTCATTCCGACGATTACCGCAAGGGCCTCCACGCACGCGCTGTCGTAGCCCGACGGCGTACATCGGCGAAGTTCGGTGATGGCTTGGGTCGGCGACATGGCTGATCTGTGCGGGCGGTCATGCGTCATGGCGTCGTAGGCGTCCGCAACGGCTAGTATGCGGGCCTCCAGCGGTATCTGTTCCCCCTTCAGGCCCAGCGGATAACCCGTTCCATTCGCGCGTTCGTGATGGTGGCGGATGGCCGGGAGGACCGGCCGAAGCATCTCCAGGGGGCCCAGTACCTCATAGGATACCTCGCTGTGCTTCTGGACGGTACGGAAGTCCCCCACGCCGAAGTTGGCCTGTTTGCCGAGTACGCCTTCCGAGACGGCCAGCAAGCCGATGTCGTGTAATTGTCCGGCCAGGTTGAGCAGTTCACATTGCGGGGCGGAAAGTTCCAGTCGCCGCGCGATCTGTTCGGCCAATCGTCCGATGCGCTGACTGTGCCCACGGGTGTATTCGTCGCGAGCCTCCACGATTCGAACGATCCGCCGCAGCACATCGACATAGTGTTTTTCCGCCTGGGCGGAGGCTTCACGCAAGACGTCGCCTTGCTTGCCCAGGTGGCTGACGGCCCAGTGTACCTGGACAATCATCGCTCCGGCGATCAGCATGATGATCGTCCCCAGAATCCAGGATGTGACCAGGCCGCCTCGAAGGACCATCGCCGCGACCGCCACGACCATGGCGATCACGCAGAAGATAACCGGACGAGCGACATGTTGGGCCTCGGCCATTAGCCGGACGCGACGAATTCGCTTTAGCACGCTCAGAATCCTCCGTTGCACACCACCCGCCGACTCTTGGGGCCAGACAAGGGAATTTAGGATATATTTGGTGTTCATGCGAGGGATATCTTGCCCCCAACTCCAGAATAACTCGACGGCCTTTCTGTTGCAACTACCTGATAGATAAAGTGTTGCGGTTAAAGATGTCGAGGTCGGCTGAGGAAAATGCGGTAATGGGCTTTATTGTTTCCTTTCGACAGTTGCCCACGGAAGGTCCAACTATCAGGAACGGTCCAAGACCGCGATCAGTTCCGTTTTGGAGAATTTTCCCTCCAGGCGGATTGGAGGACGGTGGGGGCTGAAGATCACCGTAAGGGGAGGCGCCCCCTTGAACTGCTCGTAGAGGAGCTTGTTGGCGGGTAGGTCAGCCGTGGTTACGTCGCCCCGCATGGCCAGTACATTGCGAGCCTTCATCGCCTCGGCGATGGAGCGGTCATTGTATATTTGCATGTCCACGATCTTGCAGCTTAGGCACCAGTCGGCCGTGAAATCAACCAGCACCATCCGGCCCGCCGCCGTCGCGGTGGCGATTCGACTTTCGTCGAAGGGGGCGAATTCCGTCGCCATCGGTCGTGGCGCTCGAAGCAGCCACCACCCAGTCGCCACCATCAACATCACCGCCCCGCCGCGCACCAGGGCCTTGGCCTTGACCGAGGCGTCATAGGGCAGCCAATTGCCCCAGACCCACAGGCCAAACGACAGTATCACGGCGCATCCGATCACCCGCGCGACGTGGGTGTCGCTCGATAGCGTGCTGAACAGCCACAGTGCCACCAATAGCAGTGCAAAGCCCATCGACTGCTTGAGGAGTTCCATCCATCGTCCCGGACGGGGCAGGCGGGCCAGTAGTCCGGGAAGCCCCGCAAGGATCGCGTGCGGCCCGGCCATGCCGACCCCGACCAGGAGAATCGCCACACTGCCCAACCACAGCGGCTGCACCGCTGCCCATGCCAAGGTCAACACCAGCAGGGCGAAACTGCACGGGGTGGCCAGGATAGCCATCATCAACCCCATGCCCAGGGAGCCGAGGTAGCCGCCGCGGTGCGTATGCGTCTCCAGTCCCGCCAGTCGGCGTGGAACAAGGACGGCGAAGGCCCCAAGCAGGTTGACCGCCAGGGCCACGATCAACATCGCCATGCCGATGCGAAAAGCTGGCGACTGGAAGTGCCTGCCCCAGTCAAAGGCCCTGGAGGTTGCCAGCCGTAGTATAACGTTGATGCCCGCCAGGGCGACAAAGAACAACAGGATTCCACCGGCGAAGGCCAGGCCCAGTCCCACCAGGCGGCGACGGGATTGGCGGGCCAGTTCGGCTAGGCTGACGATCCGCAGGGGGATCACCGGCAGCACGCAAGGCATGACGTTGAGGATCAGCCCGGCAAGGATCGCCAGACCCAGCGCGGCGCCGGTGGCCAGCGGAGGACCGGTGGTTACGGCGAAGATGGAGGGGGACAGTCCCACCGTCCTTGGTTGTCCGGTGGGCGTCGCCTCAGCCAGTCCGGAGGCCAAGGTGGTGTCCCAGGCGGGATTGGGCATGGAAACGGCGGCGACGTTGACATCCACTGAATCTTCCAAGTGAATGTTGAGACACTTGGCGCCATCGTCGGAGCAGGTCTGGCCTTCGACCGTGAAAGTCAGCTTTTTGGGTCCTTGCCCCAGGTTGGCCGGCACGGAAAAGGTCACGTAGGCCGCCGCCTTGCGGGAGTAACCATAGGTCGTTACCGTAGTTGCGCCCAGGCCGGTTTGGTGCGGACTAGCCGGGGACCACAGGACTGTTGCGCCCTGTAGGTTCCCGGGGTTGACGGCGACCTTCGCGCCAAGCGGTTTGAAATCCGCGCTGCCGCCGGGATCGGGGGCGTAGAAGGACCAGCCTTGGGCGATGGTGAAAACCAGGGCGACGTGGAACACCCCGCCGGGGGTGACCTGCGCCTGGGATGGGACGGTCTTCATGGACACATACGCCGTTGCCTGGGAAAACCGTGACGGAACGCCCATTGGACCCTGCAGACCACTTTCTACCTGGGCAAATGCGGTTGCTATCCATCCCATGGAAATGCACAACGCGATGAAAAAAAGTCTCATACACGTTCTCATGGATTCAACCCTCGTGGCGCGACATTATATCGGATCATCGACCGGCACGCCTTTCCCCCGATGCATCCCTGTTCCTCAATGACTTGCTTGTCGGCGACAGGATGGGTAGATTACCGGTGTCGAGGCGAGTTTGTCCAGAGATGGAACGGGTTATGGGCTATCTAGAAAAAGTGGACCCTCGGATCGCAGAAATCATCCGCGCCGAGCGGCGGCGCCAAAGTGAGACGCTGGAGATGATCGCCAGCGAGAATCACGTGTCATCGGCCGTGCTGGAAGCGGCTGGCTCGGTCTTCACCGACAAGTACGCCGAGGGCTATCCCGGCAAGCGGTGGTACTGTGGTTGCGAGAATGCCGACGCCGTCGAGCAACTGGCCATCGACCGTGCTAAGCAGCTCTTCGGCGCCGAGCATGCCAACGTCCAGCCGCACAGCGGTACCAGCGCCAACCTGGCGGTGTACCTGGCGGCGCTGAAGCCCGGCATGAAGATCATGGGCATGAGGCTGGACCAGGGCGGCCACCTCTCCCACGGTCTGGAGATCAATCTATCGGGCATCTGCTACAAGGCCATTCACTACGGCGTTCGCCTGGATACCGAGACGCTGGACATGGACGATGTTCGTCGCCAGGCCCTTTCCGAGCGACCGGACATCCTGGTGGCCGGGGCGTCGGCCTATTCGCGCATCATCGACTTCACGGCCTTCGGAGAGATTGCCCGCCAGGTGGGTTGTCCGCTGCTGTCGGATATCGCGCACATCGCCGGACTGGTGGTAGGCCGGGTCCATCCCGATCCGGTGCCACACAGCGATTTTGTCACCACCACCACGCACAAGACACTGCGAGGCCCCCGCGGGGCGGTCATCCTCTGTCGTCGCCAATACGCCAAGGCCGTCGACCGCGCGATCTTTCCCGGTATTCAGGGTGGTCCGCTGGTGCATATCATCGCCGCCAAGGCAGTGTCGTTCCTGGAAGCGATGCGCCAGGATTTCCGCGATTACGCCGCCGCCATCGTTGCCAATGCTCAGGCCCTGGCCGGAGAACTGATGGGGCGGGGCTGGCGGCTGGTCTCCGGAGGGACCGACAACCACCTGATGCTGGTGGACCTTCGTAGCCGCCGCGCGGACCTTACCGGACATGTAGCGGCGACTTGGCTGGCCGGAGCAGGCATCATAGCAAATAAAAACGCCATCCCCTTTGATCCGCGTCCGCCGGTAGAGGCTTCGGGCGTGCGCCTGGGAACGCCCGCCCTGACTACCCGCGGCATGAGAGCGGTCGAGATGAAACGTGTTGCAGCATGGATCGACCGTGTCATGATGTCCAACGGCGAAGACAGCCTCCTGACCACCGTCGCGCGGGAGGTCAGGGAGTTATGCGGGCAGTTCCCAATCCCGGACGGTAAACAAACCTAGTCGATGCGCCCCTGGGGCGCGGGAGCAGCCGCCATGCGAGAAACATATCGCATTCTCGACGCCAACTTCAATCGGGCCAGGGAGGCCCTCCGCGTGGCCGAGGACTGCGGGCGTTTCGCCCTCAATGACCCTGCCGTCACGGCGATGGCCAAGAACCTCCGAAGCGACCTTAGGGAGATCCTCTCGTCCATGCCGGCGACGGAGTTCATCGTCAGCCGAGACACTCCAGGCGACATCGGTACGGAGATCACCACACCAACGGAGATGGCGCGGGCGGACCTTTCCGAAGTGGCATCGGCCGCATGCAAGAGGCTCACCGAGGCGCTGCGGACCATCGAGGAATATGCCAAGTTCGTCGCCCCCAAGACCGTGCTGGCCATCGAGCGGATGCGATACAACGGCTACACACTGGAGCAGCGCCTCCTGGAAAGGCTGCTGGTGGGCAGGCGGTTTGCCGACGTGAGGCTCTACGTCCTGGTCAGCAGCAGCCTATGTGGAGGTAGCCTCCGCGAGACGGCCAGGGCGGCGATCGCCGGAGGGGCCGACGCCATCCAGATCCGTGAGAAGGGCGTATCCGACGCTGAGTTCCTGGCCCGCGCCGCCGAGATGCGCGAACTAACCGACGAGACGGGAAGAATTCTCATCGTCAACGATCGTCCGGACATCGCCGCCATCGTCGGCGCCGACGGGGTCCACCTGGGCCAGGGCGACCTGCCCATCGCCGAGGCGAGGCGGATGTTGCGGCCCGGGGCGATCGTCGGTCGAAGCACGCACAATATCGAGCAGGTCCGCGCCGCGGTCAACGAGGGCGCCGACTACGTCTCCGTCGGTCCGATGTTCGACACCGCCACCAAGGACGCCGGGCCGGTCGTAGGTCCGCAACTTCTGGTCAAAGCCTCGGCGGAAGTTTCCCTGCCCGTCGTGCCCATTGGCGGCATCACGGCCGAAAACGTCGCCGAGTTGCTCAAGGCAGGAGCCAAACGGGTTGCCGTCAGTTCGGCGATATGTGCCGCCGCCGACCCGCAAGCCGCCGCCGAGGCCATCAAGGCCCACATCCCCTCCGTGCCATAAGGCCCAGGGAATCGGAATACCCCGGCCACTTCGCTATTGTTGTTACGGCCATCGCCTTTTGACGATTTCCATGAACATTGCGCGGATCAACGGTTTCGGCGCGGTTACTTGGCTCCGGTGGTGATGGTCAGTTTCCCGCTGTCGGATATCGCCTCGACGAACGGGCTGTACATCGCCTCGCCTGCTGTTGGCAGGATACGGAAGGTGCCCGGCTGCTCACATCGCAGGCGATAGGACAGCACATGCTCTCCCCGAGACAAGAAGCTGGTGAAGAACGCCACCTTCGTGTCGCGCAGCTCCATGTTGGCGTAAGTATCGCTGCCGTAGGAATATCCGCTGGTAAGCTGCTGTGGTTCGCAGCCGGCGGGCTTGGGGTCCTCGAACAGCAAGTATTCAAGGTCATTGTCGTATCGAACCATCAGCCGCACCTCGATAAGTTCCCCGGTGGCGATTTCCGCCCCGATCTCCAGCGGCTGGGGAACGTAGCGCATGTCCAGGAATGTTTCTTGGACGGTCTTGCCGTCTTTCCAGATGGCGCGCGTGTTGGTGAAGGTTTCCGGGACCAAACGGTAGTACTTGCGGCCGATGGCCATTTGATGTCCACCGGCGGTGATCGCCTCGGCCGTGGTGTAATATCGCAGGAACGCCGACCAGTAGCATCGTCCGGTCCCGNNAGAGCAGCAGGTTGTCCCGGTTCACGCGGACGGTCCTATCCGCGGTGCCGTCGATGGCCACCTCGATAGTCTGGTCGCAGTCCAACTCACCGGCGGTACGGGCGTAGCGGGCCAGTGCGTAAACGGCCATCGCGGTAGCCTTGGTGTTGCCCCAGGCCAGTTCGCGGCGGTTGGAGGCCAGCCAGTTGACGGCCATGGGAACATATTTATCGTCCGGCCGAACCGTCAGCAGCGCCTGGAGCACCCAGGCGGTGGTTTCCTCGGCTCCATCGTACCAGTACCACCAGCCCTCGCGTCCGCCCCAGCAGGCAGTGTGGGTTCCGACATCTACTTTCGCGGTATTATCGAAGTTGCCCACGACGATGTCGGCCTGGTCGGTCCGTCCGGCGGTATGGAGCGTCAACGCCAGATACGCCCGGCCGTAATCGGTTAGCCCGTCGCGATTCTCGTAGAGGCGATCCATTTCGGCTGACACCTTGGGCAGCCGCAAGGATTCCACCCCAGTGCGGCTGATGGCGTAGAGAGCAAAGACACGGGTGTTGTCGTTGTCCAGGTGGCTGTTCCACCAGTCCTGCCGGTCGACTTTGGGCCGCGAGACGCGCTCCACCAGCCAGGCGTGGGCGCGTTGGATCATGCCCTCGGGCAGTTTCACGTCGCAATCCCGCGCCAACGCCAGGCCCATCAGCACGTAGGCGGTCATGTATGGATCGCCGGAATCGTCTTTCCACCAGCCCCAGCTTCCGTCGCCATGCTGGAATTCCGTCAGGCGCTTCAATCCGGCGGCGGCCATCTTGTCGATTTCGATGGAGGAGAAGACGGGGTTACGGTCCATCCGATCGCGCAGGAGCTTGTACCGGCCGGCCAGTTTGGGATCGGCGGCGGACTGCTGCTCCATCCGCTTGTGAAGGTCATCGAGGTTGATGCCGGCCTGCTGGAGGGTCTTTCGCATCAGCACCGTGGGCAGGAATCGGCTCATGGTCTGCTCCACGCAGCCGTAGGGATACTGGGCCAGGTAGGGCAGGGCATCCAGGGCCACCGTGGCGATGGATGGGTTCAACATAATGGTGAGCGACTGACTGAGCGGTTTGATCTCGGCGGGCACGTCGATCTCGAATGTCGCCGTATCCGTCCCGGCGGGTTGCGTGGTTGGAAGACTTGTGGGCGTCGCCAAACCGAGTACACCGCCGCGGCTGACGAGCTTCGATGCCCCCCAGGGCAGGATCGGCAGCGTTAATTGAAGCGCATCACTCTCGCGGCTGCCCCGCGCTCGCGCGGTGAGTTGAACATCACCGGCCCGGCGGGCATGGGTGAGGAAATCCAGCCGCACCTCGCCGCCGGCGGGGACGGTCACCTCAAGCGGCCCGCCAGTTTTATAATCCTTCCACTGTCCCTCGACGTTGACCTTCTCCAGCGACAGGGCCTCGCTGGCAGAGAGGTCGATAGCCAACTTCGTTGGTGAGTCGAAGTAATTGTGGGCGATCACAGTCACGTAGCTTCGGTCGCCCTCGGTGAAGAACCGCCCGCTTTCCAGCCGCACGATGATGTTCTTGGTGGTGACGACATTGGCGCTGTTTTGGCCGACTCGTGTGTCAGCATCGAATGCGACGGCGTGCAGGGCGAAGGTGGTCAACTGGTCTGGCATGGTCACGGGAACGGACGCTTCTCCATTGGCGTCGGTGACGACCGATCCGGCCCACAGGACGGTGTCCTTGAAGAACTCCCTCACGACTGCCTCCGCCAACGGCGGGCCTTCGCCGTCGGCGGCAATTCCTTCTTTGACCTTGGCCATAGAGAAGTCCGCGGGTGCGGCGGCAGGCCGGCCAACGCTCGGAGCGGCCTGGAGGAGCATTGCATATTCACGGTTCACGCCACCCCGCGTTCTGTCGAGGAGCCCCGTCCATTCCGCCGGTCCGGCGAAGCTGTCGGTCGTGGCGACAAGCACGGGGCGCGTCCGGCCGTAGAAGGCCTGCTCGATGGCCTGGCGGAACTCCGGCTGGATGTAATAGACGCTGGAATCCACCATGAACAACGTCACCTGGCCGACCAGCGGCTTGCCCGTGGCCATATCGGTTAGCTTGACGCCGATTGTGGTCTTTTCCCGAGGCCGGAACGTATCGCCCGCTCCGCCCAGATCGCCCTTGTCCAGATGCGTTTCGACCTTGATGAACCGGTGTGTCGGCGGGACGATGATCTGTTTTTCGTCTTGGAAGAGTTTGTTGTCCCGCAACATTGTGGCCTGGATGGTGAAGTTGGGGCAGAGGTTCGCCTCGATGGGTATCTCCACGAGCATGCTGTTGCCCAAAAGATTTACCACGCGGCTGAAAAGTATCCCGTCGGCTTCTCCGGTCAGCAGGACGTGGCCGCTTGGCTTGGCGGCGTTGACCAGCAGTTTCATCGTCTGGCCGATTTCGTACTGGTCGGAGGCCGGGACAATCTGGAGATCGTTGTAGGCGTAATGTTCCTCCACGCCGGAGCGAGGTGCGATCCAGAGCCTGCATTCGCCCTCGACGGGCTGGCCTTTAGTGTTCACGGCCTGGCGGACGATGACCTTGAACTCGCCGGTCATGTCCGGTGTGAACCGCAGCGAACCACGCCCGGTGGCGGGGATGTCGATCCGCGTCGCGTGGACCTTCTGGACGGGTTTCTCCTCGAACTCTACCCACTCATTTCCATCCCTGGAAACGGCCTTGCGAATTCGTTCCAATCGCCAAGCCTCCACCTCGAAGGCGCCCGCAACCGGCTGGCCGTTGGGATTCTCCGTCTTGACCTCGATTTCCACGCTGTCGCCCGGTCCATAGACCGCTTGTGCGGGCCTGGGATAAATGAAGAACGGGGCGTGGGTCACTTTGACCTCGCCTCTTCCGTTGATCACGCGACGGGAGGCGTCGGTGACTTCGGCCTCGACGACAAATCTCAAGTCCAGTTCCTCGTGGTCCTTGATCTGCTCGGCCCGGACGGTGACGTAAGCCTCGCCGTTGGGATCGGTGGTGGTGGTCCCGCTGGCGGCCAGTTCGTCGAAGAAAGGCCGCCACCAGGGCTGCCAATGTCGGCCCGCGATGCCTTCGTAATACCACCCCCATCGCCGGGGCCATTCGAAGCGATGCTGGTAGCTTTGTTTGCGGATGCGGAAGTTGACCGTCGCCCCGCCAACCGGCTGGCCGAAGTAATAGCGCGAGGCGATCTTGATCTTCATCTCCTCGCCAATGCGGTAGTCTGACTGGGCGGCTGACACCTCCACCTTGAATTCCGGTTTCTTGTACTCTTCCACACGGAAGCGGTTGCCGGGCGTGGACCAGGATTGAATCTCCTGGCCGCCCAGTTTCAGCATGATCTGGTATTCGCCAAGCGGTGCGGACTCGGCGACGGCTAGGTCACCCTCCAGCGCGCCGTAGTCGTCCGTGACGTGGTCGGCGGCGTAGATGGTCTCGTTACGAGGGTCGCGGATTTCCACGCGGACCTTGGCGGAAGGCAGGTTGACGTATTGGCCTTCGTCGTTGCGGCGGAGGATTTCCTTGAAATGCACGGTCTGTCCCGGGCGATAGACTGGCCGCTCGGTGAAACCGTGGACTTTGTATTGCTCGGAAGGCTCCCTCCACGGTCCATGAAAACGTTCGCTCATGCACAGGGCCTGGTCATCGCCACGGCGTGCGGCGGCGATCCACCGGTTGCCATTGCGGCGGCCGGACAGTTTCAACCTGGCCAGACCTGACTCATCGGTGGCGCCGGTGGCGTGGCACGTGTTAGCGTCCTCACCCCAGGCTTCGGCGACAGCTACCTCCGCCGACACGGGCGCTCCGCTTAGTGCGTCACAGACAAAAATAACGGAATTATCGCTGCCAACCTTGGCGACGGCGGAAATGCCCGATATCACCACCAGGCAAGTGCCAATGCTTCTATCGCTGAACTCATTGGTATTCTCGCCATACGCGGAGACTATGTATGCTCCCGGCTTTGTCAGCGGGAAGGAAATCGGCACGGTGGTCTGCCCGCCTTGCGCCTCCGGGGCGCACTGGTGCGGCTGGTAATCTCCGGTGTCGGGAGTCGTGAAGGTCCAGCTAACTGCTTCAGGCCCCTTGGTGTCCATAACAGCGGCAAATGGCAAAGCGGTTTTTGAGACTTTCTCCACGGCGGCATTGAAGTCCACCGGCCAAGCCGTCAACTTCAGCGTCTTGACGTTGCGGATGTCCCAAAAGATCTCCGCATGTTTGCCCGGCAGGCAAGGCCTCGTAACATGGATGTCCACCTGTGGGGACTTTATCTCCTGGATCCGCTGGCGGGCCTGCTTGGCGACTTCGCGGTCGGTGAAATTGGCGACGGCCTTTTCGTAGGAGGCGACCGCCTCGACGAAGCGGGAGAACTGCTCCTGAAGCATCCCGATCTCAAGCTGAGCTGCTGGGGCGGCGGGGGCGGAGGCAAACTCCTTCGCCGCGCGGCGAAGGCGGTCGATGGCCTTGGCGGCGTAGTCCCAGGAGCCTTCTCGTCGCACGGCCTTTCCCGCCATGAGCAGGATGTTTGCCTTGCGCGCCGCGTCGATATCCATCGCGGCGACGTGGTCGGCGATCTCGAAAATGCGGTCCATCGCAACCCGCCACGGCTGGCTAGTCGAACGGGTCTCCGTTGGCGGCGAGACAATCACTTCCCCCGCTGACTCGATACATTCGATCATCTTGACGAAGGCGTCAGCGGCGGGGGCCGCTTGACCGGCCTTTTCCAACAACTTCGCGGCCGTCTCGTAGGCCGGATATGCCTTGGCGCGGTCCCCAGCGCTGAATTGTTCCTCTGCCGCGGCCAGCCAAAGCTCTGCATCCTTGGCGAAGGGGGGATACTCGGCCATAAGCTGCTCGACGTATTTCCACCCATTGGCACCGGGTAGCTTGCAGAGGCTCATGGCGCGCAATCGCTGGGCGGCCCGCCGTTGGTCTTCCCGCGGCGAACCGGCCAGGAATTCATCCAATACGCCCAGAGCCTGCTTGTAGTCGTGGCGTTGGTAAAGCTCGCCGGCCCTTGCTAACGGCTCCTGGCGGCTGGTGGCCGCGGGGGGGGTGGCGGCAAGAC
>PMBX01000127.1 GCA_003153915.1 Phycisphaerales bacterium | reverse complement strand
GCGGCTGCGGGCCGAGCAGATCGAGACCCTCGTCAAGAACGGCAACACCGCCGACAGTTGGGACAACCTCTACGTCACCGAGCAGTTCGCCCCCAACCAGGTCAAGAACTGCGAGTTCCACGGCCTGGTGCGGATCGGCCGGCTGGACGAGGCCCTGCTGGAGCACCATGAGATGTGCGTGCCGGTGGGCCTGACCAACAGCCGGATCATCTCCTGCGACCTGGGCGACAACGTGGCGATCCACCACGTGCGCTACCTGGCGCACTACCTGGTCGGCGACCACGCGATGATGCTGAACCTCGACGAGATGCACACCAGCAACCACGCCAAGTTCGGCAACGGCATCGTCAAGGACGGCGAGGCGGAGGACGTGCGGATCTGGCTGGACCTGATGAACGAGGCGGGCGGGCGGGGCGTGATGCCCTTCGACGGCATGATTTGCGCCGACGCGTACCTCTGGGCTCGCTATCGCGACGACGCGGAGCTGCTCGAGCGACTCGGCCGGATCACCCAGCGGCAGTTCGACCCGCGCCGCGGCTTCTACGGCACCGTGGGCGATGCGGCGGTGGTGAAGAACTGCGAGATCATCAAGGACGTCAAGGTCGGCCCGCACTGCTACATCAAGGGCGCCAACAAGCTCAAGAACCTCACGATCAACTCCAGCCCGGAGGAACCCACGCAGATCGGCGAGGGTGTGGAGATGGTCAACGGGATCGTTGGATACGGCTGCCACATTTTTTACGGGTGCAAGGCCGTGCGATTCGTCATGGGCGACAACAGCAGCCTAAAATACGGAGCACGGCTGATCCATTCCTACCTGGGCGACAACTCCACCGTCTCCTGCTGCGAGATGCTCAATAACCTGATCTTCCCCGCCCATGAGCAGCACCACAACAACTCGTTCCTCATCGCCTCGCTGGTGATGGGGCAAAGCAACATCGCCGCCTGCGCCACAATCGGGTCGAACCACAACAGCCGCGCCCCCGACGGGGAGATTCACGCGGGGCGAGGCTTTTGGCCGGGCTTATGCGTCAACGTCAAACACAACTGCCGGTTTGCCTCCTTCGTCCTGCTGGCCAAGGGCGACTACCCGGCGGAACTGGACATCGCGCTGCCCTTCAGCCTGGTCTCCAACAGCTCCGGCGGCGAGTCGCTTCAGATTCTTCCCGGCTACTGGTGGCTGTACAACATGTACGCCCTGGCCCGCAACGCCTGGAAGTTCCAGGCCCGCGACACGCGGAAGCGCAAGATTCAGAAAGTGGAGTTCGACTCCCTGGCCCCCGATACGGCAGAGGAAATGTTCGCCGGCATGGAGCGGCTGGAGGTTTGGACGGCCAAGGCGAGTCTGCGTCGCGACGGAAAATCGGCGGATGGAATGTCCCAGGCGGACCTGGCGGCAATGGGGCGCGAGCTTCTCCATGCCCCGGCGTCTCGGACCGACGGCCTGGAAATCCTCGCCGATGACGCCGAGAATTCCTCCCGTAATGTCGTGATCCTCAAGGCGCGCGGCGGATACCACGCATACCGCCAGATGCTGCACTACTACGCGGTCAAGAACCTGCTGGCGTATATGAAGGAGCACGGCCAGGCCGATCTGGCGGCGATGTGCAAGGCCCTGTCCGCCCAACGCAATCGCCGGTGGGTGAACCTTGGCGGGCAACTGGTTTCGGCCGAGGACCTGGAGCAACTCAAGGCCGGCGTCAAGAGCGGAAAGATCGACACGTGGACCGCCGTGCACGAGGCTTACGATCGCCTTTGGGACAAGTATCCGCTGGATAAACAACGGCATGCCTTCGCGACGCTTCTTGACCTTTTGGGCGTCAGGGAGTTGACGATGCAGGCATGGACCTCCGCCCTGGATGCTGCCGGGCGGATCCAGCAGACCGTCGCCGAGCGTACCTACACCAGCCGGAAGAAGGACTACGAAAACCCATTCCGCCGGATCACCTACGAGACGGCAGAGGAAATGAAGGCCGTCCTGGGCACGGCGGAGGACAACAGCTTCGTCAAACAGGTCCACAAGGAAACCGACGATTTTCTGGCGTTCATCGAAACCGTCAAGAAGCGGGGTTAGTTGTCGCCGCGTGTGCCTTGGCCGGCCCGTGTCATTTCCCAAAATCACTTGACGATTGGGGCAAGGGCGGTTAGTATTCTCCCGGCATCAAGAGTGCGCGAGGGTACTGGCCCGACGACCGCACGGCAACCTGCCCTGAGTTTTTCGAGGGGTAAGGTGCCGAAGCCAGCCCGCAAGGGACCGATGTGGCCGAGGCCGGTGCGTGGCAGCCTGCGGTAATTCGGGGCCTCTCTGTTGTTGAGAGGTTTCCATACCTGCACATCGGGGCCGGTGGGGTTGCTCTCTTGAGCCAACGAATCGCGCTTGGCGCAAGGAGTTGTCATGAAGAGCAAGAAACCATACCGCACCGGTACCCTGGCGTTGCACGCCGGACAAGAAGTCGATCCGCAGACCCTGTCCCGGGCCGTGCCAATCTACGCCACCAGCAGCTACCTTTTCCGCGACACGCAACATGCGGCTGAACTGTTTTCCCTCCAGCAGGCCGGAAACATTTACTCCCGCCTGGGCAACCCCACCTGCGACGTGCTGGAAAAACGCCTGGCCGCCTTGGACGGCGGAGCGGCGGGGCTGGCTTTTTCCAGCGGGATGGCCGCCATCAGCGCGTCGGTGCTCACCCTCGCTCACTCCGGGCACAACTTCCTGGCCTCCACAAGCCTCTATGGCGGGACCTGGACGCTGTTCACCCAGACACTGGCCAAGCTGGGCGTGGAGGTGCGGTTCTTCGATCCTCTGAAACCGGAAAAGATAGCCCAACTTGCCGACGACAAAACGCGATGCGTGTACCTGGAGACCATCGGAAATCCCAAGAACGACGTAGCCGATTTCGCCAAGGTCGCCCGGATCGCCCACAAGGCGGGCCTGCCGGTGATCTGCGACAACACCGTCGCCACGCCCGTGCTCTTTCGGCCTCTGGACTGGGGCGTGGATATCGTCGTTTACTCCACCACGAAGTTCATCGGCGGACACGGCCTGCACATCGGCGGCGCGCTGGTTGACAGCGGAAAGTTCGATTGGTCCGGCGACGCGGACCGCTGGCCGGAATTCTGCAAGCCCGACCCGGCCTATCACGGCGTGGTGTTCGCCGACGCCGCCAAGGGCGCCGGAGGCGCCGCCTTCGCCCTGCACGTCCGCACGCACTGGTTGCGAGACACCGGTGGATGCATGAGCCCCTTCGCGGCGTTCCTGTTCCTGTTGGGGCTGGAGACGCTGCACCTTCGCATGCCTTGCCACGTCGCCAACGCCCGGCAGATCGCCAGGTGGCTTGCCAAGCATCCCGCCGTCGCCTGGGTGAACTATCCCGGTCTCCCCGACCACCCCTGCCGCGCCAACGCGCGGAAATACCTTGGCGCGGGCGAGGGAGCCATCATTGGTTTCGGCATCGTCGGAGGGGCCAAGGCGGGCGTGAAGTTCATCAACAACGTCAAGCTNNTCGGCGACGCCAAGACGCTGGTGATCCACCCAGCCTCGACGACGCATCAGCAGTTGACCTCGCGGGAACGGGCCGCCGCTGGCGTTAGCGACGAGTACATCCGCTTGTCGGTGGGCATTGAGGATGTCCAGGACATCCAAGCCGATCTGGACCAGGCCCTGAAGGCATCGCAGAGGTGATGAAACGATATGAGCGACGATTTCCTTTCCAGTAGCGACACCGGACGCAGCGCCGCCCCGCTGCGACATGCCCAGACCGCGCGGCTGGAGGGGGCGCTGGCGCTGGAACTGGGCGGGGCGCTCCACGACGTGACGGTGGTCTATGAAACCTACGGGCAACTCAACGCCGCGCGCGACAACGCGGTGCTGGTCTGCCACGCCCTCAGCGGCGACTCGCACGTCGCCCGCCACGACCAGGCCGACGACCCAGGCTGGTGGGACATCGTTGTGGGTCCGGGCAAGCCCATCGACACGGACAAGTATTTTGTCATCTGCCCCAATATCCTGGGAGGATGTCGGGGCACCACCGGGCCTAACAGCGTAAATCCCGACACCACCCGGCCTTACGGCCGGGACTTTCCCACCATCACCATCGGCGACATGGTGGAGGCGCAGCGACGGCTGGTGGACCACCTGGGCATCGGCAGGCTGCTGGCGGTGGTGGGTGGTT